>JABIQM010000090.1 GCA_018699415.1 Acidimicrobiaceae bacterium | reverse complement strand
GGCCTTCACACCGACTATCGCGACGACCTCCAGCAATACGCCGCACTGGGATGCACTGACTGGCGACTCACAATCGAATGGGCGCGCGTCGAACCCGAACCCGGCCGCATCGACAACGACGCGCTCGATCGGTACCGCGACATCCTCTCATTCGGCCGGGACGTCGGACTGCGAAACTGGCTCACCCTGCAATCCACTTCATTACCGGGTTGGTACTCCGAAGATGAGGGCGGACATCTCGACGCCTCAGCCAGAGGGCGGTTCTGGTCTCGGTACGTCGATCACGTGGCAGGGGAACTCGACGAATTCGCTGACGGATTCGTGCCCATTGACGACCCGATCGGCTGGGCGCTCCGCGGCTACGGACTCGGCTCGCGCCCACCCGGTCAGCGCGATCCCGATGTGTTGCGAACGGCGGTCACCGCCAGCGTGCTTGCAACGCACGAGGCGGTGCGGCTTTTGAGCTCAGGTCGGCAGCCAGTGATGACTGCGTGGCGCGCCGATCCACTTCATGCGATCGCCTTGGAGGATGGACGCATCGCGCCCGAGGCCCGGCAGGCCACTCGACGATGGGACGACCTGCTCTGGGGCACCTGGCTCCGCGCCCATGCGAACGGCATGCTCGAGGTCGATGGCCATGCTGCAATCGAGGTGCCAGAGTTTGTAACCGGCGTGGACTATGTCGGAATCGTCCACGATCATCCGGTTGGGGTCGATGTCGAAGGGAACCTGGGTGCCTGGCCCACGGGTGGGCGACGTGACGCCAGCGGCTTCGTGCCGGAGCCCGATGAATTTGGTGAAGCCATCCACCGCACACACGAGGCACTCCCCGACCATCGACTCGTCGTCGCCGGCCACGGCGTCCCCACTGACGACGACGCATGGCAAGACCACCAACTCGCTCGCTGTCTCGAGCATGTACGAGATGCCCGCGAAGAATTCGGTCTCGCCGGTTATTTCCACGATGCCGGCATCGACGGCTACGAGTGGAAGAAGGGCTTCACCGCCCCGCGAGGTCTCCTCCACCGCGACCGGACGCTCCGTACCGCCGCCCACACGTTCGCAGCCCTCTGAGCCGACCCAACGTGTCGGCTCAGAGGGTCTCGACGCCTACTGCGACTCCAGCCACCAGCCGAGTTCGATTTCGACATCGGCATCCCAGTGGTGACCTCGGTCGAGCACAGTGGATTCTGCGATGTTGACGTTGCCAAAGGTCTCGTGAGAGATCTGGACGACGGAGCGGACGTCAAACAACTTGCATGAGCAAACGTCGAAAAAGAGCGAACGCCGCGCCGCATAGGTGTAAATCGCGGCATGCGACTCGTGGAGCAGAACGACTCCCGAATGACCGTATCGGGCGTCATCCAACGCCGAGACATCCTCGACATCACTCAACTGCACCATCAGGTGAGTGCCGTAGACGTCCGATGGGGCCACACCTGCGTCGGTCGTCCGGTCTACGACTGAAACACTAGTAGCGCTAACTACGCCCGCATGACCTTCCCCTGAAGCCGCGAAAGTCGATCTCAGCCGCGGCCGCGGAACTGGGCGCGACCTGCCGCAGCGTCCTTGTTGAGGCGCTTGGCCAAGTGCAGCCCTTCGAGCACCAATTCGCAGGCGCTCGCGATCATTGCCGGAGACTCGGCGTCGTCTTCGCTGACCAACAAGGCTTGAACCGGCGCTTCGAGCGCTGGGATCCGCTTCAGCAGTTGGACGTAGGCATCGTCGGTAACATCTTCGCCAATATCCACCACGAGATCCTCTTCGAAGGCATCGACGACCGCACGATGCGTGTCAGGGGGAACAAGATCCTTGAACACGGACAGCACTGCCTGGCTGATCAGGCCGGCGAGAATCTCACCGTCACGGCCCTCATCGAAACTTTCGATCTCGACCTTACCGGAGGTGGAGGCCGGCAATGCTTCAAGGTCGACGACACGAGGGACAACCCGCGACGACCCCGATCGAAGCGAACGGCGCACCGCGTTGGCCACGAGAATCTCTTCGTTCGCAATCGATAACCGAACCGACACACCAGAGCGCTGAGAGATGTGCTGGCTGGCCCGTGCCGCATGAGTGACCGATGCAACGATCTCTGTCATAAAGGAAGGAACGGTGAGATTCAGATCGGCGCTAACCGACAAGTCGGCCTCCTGCTCGATGATCGCAACTTCGGTATCGACGTCGAGTGGGTAGTGGGTGCGGATCTGCGAGCCGAAGCGGTCCTTCAGTGGCGTGATGAGTCGGCCGCGATTGGTGTAGTCCTCAGGATTGGCCGAGGCGACAAGGATCACGTCGAGCGGTAAGCGCACTTTGTGTCCACGGATCTGCACGTCTCGTTCCTCAAGCACGTTGAGCAGACCGACCTGGATTCGCTCGGCGAGATCAGGCAACTCGTTCATCGCGAAGATGCCGCGGTTGGTGCGTGGCACAAGGCCGTAATGCAGCGTGAGTTCATCGCTGAGATAACGGCCTTCGGCAACGCGGATCGGGTCAACTTCGCCGATGAGGTCAGCAATCGACGTATCCGGGGTAGCGAGCTTCTCGCTGTAGCGATCGTCTCGGTGGACCCACGCGATCGGCGTGTCTCCACCCATCTCCGCGACGAGGTCACGGGCATGACGAGAGATTGGCGCATACGGGTCATCGTTGATCTCAGAGCCGGCGACGATAGGCATCCACTCGTCGAGCAGAGCAGTCAGACCGCGAATGAGCCGGGTCTTGGCCTGTCCACGTTCACCCAAGAAAACAATGTCGTGCCCGGCAAGAAGCGCGTTCTCCAGCTGCGGGTTAACCGTGTTCTCATAGCCGAGGATCGACGGAACCATCGGCTCGTCGTTTCGGATCTTGTTGACTGCGTTGCGGCGAAGTTCTTCACGGATCGGGATTGACTCCCACCCGCTGTCGCGAAGGGCACTAAGCGTCTCAGGTCTCGGCATGGCGGCGACCCTACACGCGGCCGCCAGCCCATCCCAGACGGCAAGAGCGCACTCCCAAGCGTGGCGTCGCCACCGCGAGAGCTAGCGTTTACGGATGGACCTGTCGGGGACGTGGCGAGCAACACCTGCGTCGGAGGAACTGCGGCGCACCTTCCACGAGCCGGATCTCGACGACCGCAGTTGGCACCAGATCGATGTTCCCGGCCACTGGGCCCACATCCCAGGAATGGCGAGCGAGCGAGCGGTACTGCATCGCACCCGATTCCACGCCCCCGTTCCTGATGATGAGCGTCGCCGCTGGCTCCGCTTCGACGGCATCTCCCAGCAAGGCGATGTCTGGCTCAACGGCGGCTATGTCGGCGACACCGATGGTTACTTCGTGCCTCACGTCTTTGAGGTCACCGACCTGATGGCTGACCGCGACGAGCACCTACTAGCCGTCGACGTCAGCTGCCCACGATTTGGGAATCCCGATGAGCGCACCGACCTCATGGGAGCCATCCTTGACCCCGAGTTGAGTGGCGCAGCCGGCATGAACCCAGGCGGTATCTGGCGAAACGTATCGCTCGTCGAGTCTGGTCCATCGGCCATCAAGTACTTCCGGGCGATCTGTGTCGACGCCAACCCGACCCGCGCCCATCTAGCCCTCCGCTGTGTCTTCGATCACCCGGAAGGCGGCATGGTCACCCTCCGTGCCTCCGTCGCGGGCCACACCCAAGAGCTCCACCACCCCGCCGCAGCTGGCGAGAACCGAGTCGAATGGACGATCGACGTTCCCGAACCCGAACTGTGGTGGCCTCATACGCTTGGCAACCAGCCTCTGCACGACCTTCGTTGTGAACTCGACGTCGACGGTGAGGTCTATGACCATCGAGAGCGTCGGATCGGGTTTCGCTCCGTTCGCATGAACAAGTGGACGTTTCACGTCAACGACACTCGACTTTTCGTCAAGGGCATCAACCACCTCCCGACGCGTCCGCGTCTTGCCGATGCCTCTCCGGTTGAGGTGATCGCCGATCTTCGAGCCGCTCGCGACGCCGGGCTTGATCTGGTACGACTCGTGGCCCATATTGCTCGACCCGAGCTCTACGAAGCTGCCGACGAGCTCGGCCTACTCATCTGGCAAGACCTTCCAATCCGAGGGATGATGGCTCGCGGTGTGCGGGGCCAGGCCGTCCGTCAAGCCCGCGAGGCCGTCGACCTCCTTGGTCATCACCCATCGATCGCCATGTGGTGCGCCCACGACGAACCGCGCCGACAGCCCGCCCTCCGCCTCGCCACGCCACCGGTCATCGGTCAGCAACGGCCGTCCTGGAACCGAGCCGTCCTCGACACCTCAATTCGTCGCGTGCTGCAACGCACCGATGGTTCGCGGCCCGTGGTCAAGCACACCGATGTGCCCCCGCACCTGCCCCAACTCGACGGCACCACCAGCCACCTGTGGTTCGGTTGGCACGATCGAGCGGCCGCCGATCTCGGCCCTGCTCTCGCCCGCGTGCCGCGGATGGGCCGATTTGTGACTGCGTTCGGCGCGGCCTCAGTCAATCCTTCGCTCCCCGAACTATCGAGCCCTCGGTGGCCGGGGCTCAACTGGGAGGCCATCGCCGGCGCAATCGGCGCACCGGCCGGGTCGCTCCATCATCTTGTGCCACCGGCCGCAGTCGACGACGGTCAGACATGGGCACGGCTGACGCAACAGGCGCAGGCCGAGGTGATCGGTACCACTATCGAAACGCTGAGACGACTCAAGTATCGACCGACCGGTGGCTTCTGCCTGCACTATCTCGCCGACCAATCGAGCGCCGGAGGGTTCGGTGTGCTCGACCACGAGCGCCGATCCAAGCCCGGCTGGGATGCGCTAATCGATGCGTGCCAGCCCGTGATCATTGTGGCCGGCCCTCTACCTCGAGTCCTTCGGGCCAATGTTGCGCACCGCGTCGCCATCCATGTGGTGTCCGATCTTCGCGAGCCGATTTCTGGCGCCGAGATACGCGCCACCGTCACGTTCCCTGATGGCACAACGCAGAGTTCTCGATGGGGGGGCGACGTTGCCGGCGACCACTGCGAGTTCATCGCCGAACTCGAATTCACGCCATTGGGCACGTCAGGCGAACTCCGCCTCGATCTCGAGATCGTTGCCACCGATCTTGCTGTCGCCAATACCTATCGCACTTCGGTCGGCTGAACTAGGCCATACAACCTGCTGACAAGTACCGTCAAACCCGTTCAACATGAGCTGAGAAACACGCAGCTCACGAGATAAGGATCGTTTCGCAATGGCGCAAACCATCTCAAGTGGCTCTGACCACTCGGTCCCGCCGGTCCGGCGGCGGCCGCCACAGCTGCCATGGCCGCTGAATATCTACCAGACGGCCGTTGGCAAGAAGTACGTCATGGCCCTCACGGGTATCGGGCTGCTCGGCTTCGTTGTCATTCACATGATCGGCAACATGCACCTCTACGAGGGTCCGTCACAGATCCATCACTACGCCGAAGCGCTACGCGACATCGGTGGACACCTCGTCCCGCGCACATTCATTCTTTGGATGATGCGTCTCGGTCTGATCGGCATGTTCGCCGCCCACATCCACGCAGCCGTGTCTCTGACCAAGCTCAGTGCCCGAGCCGACTCGGGCTATGTCGGCAAGCGCGACTATGTCGCCGCCAACTTCGCCAGCCGCACCATGCGCATGACCGGCCCGATCATCCTGCTGTACATGCTGTATCACTTGGCTGACCTGACATGGGGCTGGTTCAGCGACGACTGGGTTCGTGGCGACGTCTACCACAACGTCTACGACTCGATGAGCGCTCTGCCGGTGGCGGTCATCTACATCGTCGCCAACATCGCTCTCGCAGTGCACATCTACCACGGTGCCTGGTCCATGTTCCAGACACTCGGCATTAACAACCCCGCCTACAACAGTCTGCGCCGCGGCTTCGCCACGGGCATCGCCGGTCTCATCCTGGTGGGCAACCTGAGCTTCCCGATCGCGGTACAGACCGGTCTCATAGATGAGGACAACCGGTCAGTCGAGGTGGGGGGATTCGACGAAGTCGATTCTGACAACCATGGGGAGGAGGGCTGATGGTCATGCTCGACGCAAAGATTCCGGACGGCCCAATCGCCGAGAAGTGGGACAACCACAAGTTCTCGGTCAAGCTTGTCAACCCGGCCAACAAACGCAAGTTCGATGTCATCGTCGTCGGTACCGGCCTAGCCGGTGCTTCGGCTGCCGCCTCGCTTGCAGAGCTCGGCTACAACGTCAAGGTTTTCACCTACCATGACTCGCCTCGCCGAGCACACTCGATTGCCGCTCAGGGAGGCGTCAATGCGGCGAAGAATTACCGCAACGACGGCGACTCTGTTCACCGACTCTTCTACGACACGGTGAAGGGTGGCGACTATCGCTCCCGCGAGGCCAACGTCCATCGCCTGGCACAGGTATCGGTTGACATCATCGACCAATGCGCCGCTCAGGGTGTCCCTTTCGCTCGCGAGTACGGTGGTTTGCTTGCCAACCGCTCGTTCGGTGGCGCCCAGGTCAGCCGCACCTTCTACGCTCGAGGCCAGACAGGGCAGCAGTTGCTGATCGGTGCCTACCAGGCACTAGCGGCACAGATCGCGCTCGGCAAGGTCACGCTCTACAACCGTTCCGACGTGCTCGACATTGTGAAGAAGGATGGCGAGGCCGTCGGCATCGTCACCCGCGACATGCTGACCGGTGAAGTCAGCGCTCATAGCGGCCACGCCGTGGTACTCGCAACCGGCGGCTACGGCAACGTTTACTACCTGTCGACGAACGCCATGATGTGCAACGTGTCAGCCAGTTGGCGAGCACACCGCAAGGGCGCCGTGTTCGCCAACCCGTGCTACACACAGATTCACCCAACCTGCATCCCAGCCGCCGACGAGTTCCAGTCAAAGCTGACGCTCATGTCGGAGTCACTGCGCAACGACGGACGTATCTGGGTCCCTCGCGACGCCGACGAGGCTCGTGGCGCTGATCAGGTGCCCGAAGATGAGCGTTACTACTATCTCGAAGAGAAGTACCCGGCGTTCGGCAACCTCGTCCCACGCGACGTCGCCAGCCGCAACGCGAAGACGGTCGTCGATGAGGGCCGAGGCGTTGGTCCGCTAAAGAATGGCGTCTACCTCGACTTCGCTGCCGCTATTACCCGCGAAGGCGTCGAAGCAGTGAAGGAGCGCTACGGCAACCTCTTCGACATGTACGAGCGGATCACCGGAGAAGACCCCTACAGCGAGCCGATGCGCATCTATCCGGCCACGCATTACACCATGGGTGGGCTCTGGGTTGACTACAACCTGATGACCACGGTGCCCGGCCTCTACGCCCTCGGCGAAGCCAACTTCTCTGACCACGGCGCCAACCGTCTTGGCGCTTCGGCACTAATGCAGGGTTTGGCTGATGGCTACTTCGTTCTGCCCTACACGATCGGCGACTACCTGGCTCCGAAGCTCGGCGACAGTGCAGTCCCCGCCAACGACCCGGTATTCACCGAGGCAGTCCAGCAAGTCGACGATCGCACCCGGCAGTGGACCTCGAAGACGGGCGGCACGCATGGTGTCGAGCACTACCACCGCGAGCTCGGCAAGATCGTCTGGGAGCACTGCGGCATGGCTCGCAACGAGGCCGGCCTCCAGACGGCACTCTCGGAGATCCCCGCTTTGCGCGAGGATTTCCGAAAGAACGTCAAGGTTCTCGGCAGCCCCGACGGCATCAACACGATGCTCGAAAAGGTCAACCGGGTCGATGACTTCATGGAGTTCGCCGAACTCAAAGTGCGCGATGCATTACATCGCCGCGAAAGCTGTGGCGGTCACTTCCGTGAAGAGTCACAGACGCCGGAGGGCGAGGCGCTGCGCGACGACGACAACTTTGCCTACGTCGGAGCTTGGGAATGGAACGGCGCTGACGCCGAGCCAACCCTGCACAAGGAAGAACTGAACTTCGAGAACGTGGCGCTGACACAGCGCTCGTACAAGTAGAGGGAGCGAAAAATGAGCAAAATGCTGAACCTCAAGCTCAAGATCTGGCGCCAGGACGGACCGCACGCTCAAGGGGCATTCCTAGAAGTCGATGCCAACGACATCCCTGAGGATGCCTCGTTCCTCGAGATGCTCGACGTCGTCAATGAACGATTGATCGGCGACGACATCGAACCCGTCACATTCGCTCACGACTGCCGTGAGGGCATCTGTGGCACCTGTGGCGTGATGATCAACGGGCAGGCTCACGGCCCTGAGAAGGCCACGGCGACCTGCCAGCTCCACATGCGAAAGTTCAACGACGGTGACGAAATCGTCATCGAGCCCTGGAAGGCGCAGTCCTTCCCTGTGCTCAAGGACCTCATGGTCGACCGTCGTGCCTTCGATCGCATCGTGGAGGCCGGTGGCTACATTTCGGTGCCGACAGGCACTGCCCCCGATGCCAACGAGATCCTGATTCCGAAGGAAGTCGCCGATATGGCGATGGACGCGGCCGCATGCATCGGCTGCGGCGCCTGCGTCGCGGCATGCCCCAACTCGGCAGCCCAACTCTTCACCTCGGCTAAACTCGCCCACCTCAACGTGTTGCCTCAGGGACAGCCCGAACGGTGGAAGCGCACGGAAAACATGGTCGAGACCATGGAGGACTTCTTTGGCGCCTGCACAAACCATGGCGAATGCCATGAGGCATGCCCAAAAGAGATTCCGCTCGACTTCATCGCCATGATGAACCGGGACTACATCAAGTCGAAGACCAAGAACCGGTCACTCTCGAGCCAATAGCTCCAACTGCTCCAACATTGTCGGGGATTGCCCATCTCTGAGACCGGCAATCCCGGACAATGTCATGTTTTTGGTGGCCGAATAAATTTCTCTTGACGTGCACGCCGGTCGGCGCGACGGTGACATACGTCACATGTTCCGGTATTCGGAATTTGCCGACGGGGTTTCATTCGACCGAAGCAGCCGCCTCGGCATCCCGTTGGACTCTGTGGCCGAAGGGAGGGTGGCATCGAACTACCGCAGACCGAACCCGCCATTGAAGTCTGCGCTCAATGCCATACGCACCACTCTTCAGCGATCGAGACCGGTCCCAAGAACTTCTCACAACCGCTCTGCCCGAGAGGCAGCCGGAGAACCGCTCTACGGATGAGCCTCAGACCGAGCATCAGTGGGCTACAACGTCCTTCGCGAGCGAGACGTCCCTGCCCCGGGATGTCTCGTTCCGCGCCATCACCCGGCCCAGTCGGTCGATGATCGCAAGTGGTGCTGCAGAACTGGCCACATCTCTGCGATAAGCCCGTCCGGAACCTCATGACCAAGACCGTCAACTTCGATGTACACCGCGCCAGGAATGCCTTCGGCCAACGCCTGGCCATGCTCAATCGGCAGCACAACGTCCGCTGATCCATGCACAATGAGCGTCGGTGCTGCGATCTCAACCAGACGGTCAAGACGAGACTTCGAGGAGAACGCAGCAACGCCGTGCCCGGTCTCTGCAGCCCAGCCCGTCTCGACCTCGGCAACTGCCAACGCAGTCTCGGCATCGACATCGATCGGGTAGAGCGTGCCGTTCATCAACTTGGCAAGCTGGACGATCCAGGCAACTTGGTCTTCGACTTTACGCGGCGGGCCCTCAAAAAGCCGCGAGGTCATCTTCTCGATGAAGTCCTCATCGGGGCCAGGAAGACGTTCGTCGCCAACACCGGGCGTGGTGCCAAACAAGCTGAGCGACCGCACCCGTCGCGGATGGTCAAGCGCCAGCACCTGCGCAACCATGCCACCCATGGACCGGCCCACAAGATGAGCAGCGCCAACCCCCAACTCATCGAGTAGGCCGACGATGTCCGCAGCCAAATCATCAAGCAGATACGCATCCGACGGTCCAAAACGGGTCGAGCGCCCACAGTCTCGATGATCGAACCGCACCACCCGATAGCCATCGACGATCAGTCGATCCACAATCGCTCGGGACCAACGGAAGCCGGGCGTATCGGCGCCGGCAAGGAGCACGACCATGTCACCATCGTCAGGCCCGTCGATATCAACCCAAAGATCGACCTCACCCACCCGGACAAGGTTTCCTCGCGCTGCGTCGTGTGCCGCGTTCATCATGAGCAGCGACGGTACCCTCAGCGACCGTGATCCCCAAGATCCTTGCCCAAGTTGCCCGTGGATTCGTGATGGGAGCCGCCGACGTTGTCCCCGGTGTATCCGGCGGAACCATCGCCCTCGTTTTCGGCATCTACCAGAAGCTGATCGACACGATCCGTGACGGTGCTCGCGCCCTTGGCACCCTGGCCAAGGGAGACATCAAGGGCTTCTGGCGTCGAGTCACGGCGCTTGACTTTCTCTTTCTGGTCCCACTGCTATTGGGCATCCTCCTGGCTATCACCTTGCTGGCCCACCTGATCGAGACACAACTCCATGACAACCCCCAGGAGATGGCAGGCCTCTTCTTCGGGCTAGTTGTGGCATCAGTCTTCGTGGCATGGGGGACGCTAAAGAAGCGAATGTTTACTCATGTCGTAGTCATGGCGATGGTGGCGGTCGTTGTGTTCCTCCTACTCGGATATCAATCCGGGCCGGTTCAAGACCCCTCTGCACTCGTCTTTGTGGGAGCAGGCAGTCTTGCCATCTGCGCCATGATCTTGCCCGGTATCAGTGGCTCATTCATCCTCCTAATGATGGGCATGTATGCCGCTGTCCTCGGAGCGGTCGATGACCGAGCATTTGGGGACCTGATCTTCGTGGCCATTGGCGCAGTCATCGGTCTCGCTCTTTTCTCCTCGGTACTCGGATGGGTTCTCGAACGAGCCTTCGACATCGTGATGGCCGCTCTCATCGGGCTCATGGTCGGCTCACTGCGCGTTGTCTGGCCGTGGCCCAACGGCGTGGGCGTAATCAGCGAGGACGCGACCGAAGTCATCGATGGCACTGGCCTTGAGTGGCCAGAAATCGACCAGATTGCTGGCCCACTCATGCTCGCTATCGTGGCGGCAGCACTTGTCATTGCCATCGCCAGGATCGGCGAACGTTACAGCGCATCCCACTAGCTAGGCCGACAACCCCACCCACCCGGGTCGGTTACCGAGGACCCAGCCGCGGATCTCCGCTGACGGCAACCCCGGCCATCGCACCGCCAGTCGGCCAACCACCTCAATGCCGGGGGTGGGTGGGGTAAGTGCCGGCAAGTAATCGTCCCATCGACGGCGACGCACGCCGACCGCGTCGATCTCGAACGCCTTGGAGCCAACGAGAACTTCTCCGGTGACAGCAACCTCATGCACGAGTCCATCCCCCTCCGGCTCAAGTGCACTCGAAGTCTCGACATCGAGGTCAAGTCCCATCGCTATGCGGTCACCAAAGCTGTCTGGGGTCACGACTTCGCCAGGGTCAACGGCGAGGCCAAATGCTTCAAGTCCGACCGTCCATCGCTCCGCCTCTTCCTCACAAGCAATGTCGGCCCAAATCCCGGACCCCCTAAATTCGAAAGTGTGCGTCACCAATGGCAGGTCGTAGTCGAGCACGACCACCGGCTCTCTTTCTCGTTGGCACACCGCAGAGAGGAACCAGGTGCAGCCGGATTCAGGTCGCACCACGGTCCGCAACAAACCCGCCATGCCGAGTCGTTGATCGACCCACTCGATGTCAATCAGGTCAACAGTTCCCGGGTACGGGCCACCGCGATCGATGATGGCGAGGTCGATCATGGCTCGACTCGCCAAAGCACAACAACGCTGCACGGACGAACAGCGGCAACGGTCTCATGTCTCTGATCCACGGGACTGAGGCTAGAGCGCGAGGCCGTAGCCTTTCTCTGTGGCCGACTTTCTAAGCGACAAATGGTTTGATGCAGTGATCGAACGGGCGGCCAGTGCCGTCGCCGACCCTGCCATCACAATCACGCTTCAACAAACCGTCACGACCGATGCACTCGTTGTCTGGCACACAGTCATCGCGGGTGGCGTGGTCCAGGTCGTGCGCGGCGAAGCCGCCACCGCCGACGTCAGACTCGTCACCAATCTGGCCACCGCAAAGGGAATCAATGACGGCACGATCTCTGCCCAACAAGCATTCTTGGATGGAAAGCTCCAGATCGGCGGCGACATTCACGCACTCATGGCCGCCCGTGAAGCCCTCGCTGGACTGGCACTCTTCACAGGGTGACAAAACACGTTTGATGACAAAGCACGTTTGGGGTCTGTCCCCCGACGTGCTTTGGTGTACGCAAGCGGTCCGGCCACCACCTGGGTCAGGTGGAGATCAGATCAGGCCGAGTTCGCGGACGGTGTCGCGCTCTTCGGCCAACTCAGCCACAGTGGCATCAATACGACCCTGGGAGAACTCGTCGATGTCGAGACCCTCAACGATCGAATACTCGCCATCCGAGCAGGTCACCGGGAACGACGACATCAATCCCTCAGGCACGCCATAGCTACCGTCAGACGGGATGGCCATGGAGACCCAGTCACTTTCGTCGGTGCCAAGCACCCAGTCGTGCACGTGGTCGACGGCGGCCGACGCAGCCGACGCAGCCGACGACAGCCCGCGGGCTTCGATAATGGCGGCGCCACGCTGCTGGACGGTGGGGATGAAATTGTT
This sequence comes from Acidimicrobiaceae bacterium, assembly GCA_018699415.1. Taxonomy (GTDB): domain Bacteria; phylum Actinomycetota; class Acidimicrobiia; order Acidimicrobiales; family Aldehydirespiratoraceae; genus JAACCU01. The sequence continues at coordinate 26,671 of JABIQM010000090.1, read as the reverse complement.
CTCAAGCCAATCCTGGTCACCAACGACGTCGGCGGCGTTCGAACCATTGACCTCGCAGTGAAAGAGATCGGGGTACTGGGTGGCGGAATGATTGCCCCAGATCGTCATCTTGGCGATGTCGTTGACAGTGACGTCAAGCTTCTGAGCTAGCTGTGCTTTCGCACGATTGTGATCAAGGCGGGTCATCGCTGTGAAGCGGGCATCAGGGATGTCGGCCGCGTTGTTCATGGCGATGAGCGAGTTGGTGTTAGCCGGGTTGCCAACCACGAGCACCTTGATGTCATCAGCAGCGTTGGCGTTGAGCGCACGACCCTGAACGGTGAAGATGGCGCCATTCGCTTCGAGAAGGTCCTTGCGCTCCATGCCCTTTGAGCGGGGACGAGAACCAACCAGCATGGCGATATTGGCCCCATCGAAGGCCTTGTTCGGATCGTCACTCTGGGTGATACCGGCCAGCAACGGGAAGGCGCCGTCGTTGAGTTCCATCGCTACACCTTCGAGCGCCCCCATCGCTGGCGGGATCTCGAGAAGCTGCAGGATGATCGACTGATCGGGGCCGAGCAGCGATCCGCTTGCAATACGAAAGAGGAGGCTGTAGCCGATCTGGCCGGCGGCACCGGTGACAGCGACGCGAACTGGGGTCTTCATAGACTTCTCCGATAGCGGATAACGAACGGGGTAAACGCTACCAGCGCGGCTTCTCGGCAGTGACGTTCAGCACTGTGTGAATCGGTAAAAGCCGGGAGAAGAACGTCGTTGCCAAGCCGTTGTCCTTGCATCCGAACGCCTATTGCCGATAGTCACCTCATGCCCGCAGACCCCAAGGACCTCGCACGGGTCCTCGAGATGCTTCCTGATCCAGTGGTGGTCGTTCACCAGAACGGCAACATTCAGTGGGTCAATCACGCTGCGGTCCAGTTCTCGGGTATGCAAGCATCGGAATTGACGCGACTCTCAGTCTTCGAACTCCTCCATCCTGACGACCATGCCCTGGCCGCCGCCGCTTTCGCTTCAGTCAAGGAGAAGGAAGTCGGCCGTCTGATCGACGTTCGAATCAAGGACGGCAAGAATCGATGGCGTCATTGCGAGATTCGTGGCCGGTCCATCAGTGCAGAAGACGGCGACGATCTGAGCATTGTCATCGGGATCCGCGACACTGCTGACCGTCAGGGCCTTGAGTTCGGATCCGGCGACACTGACTTGCTCCGTGCGCTCGTTCATCACGCCACCTCGCTGCTGATCAGGCTCGACGAGGACGGCTGCATTACATCAGCGAACGCTGAACTCACCCGCCTCTTGGGTTACGACCTCGGCATTGTCTCCGGCGAGGAACTGTTCGCATTCGTGCACCTCTCCGACCAATCTGCCTTCCGCGATGCCTTCACATCGATCAACGGATCATTCTCAGCTCCATACACGTTCCGCCACGCCGAGGGCTACGAGGTGGTGCTCGACCTGAGCATCACAGATCTCCGGACCGATCCGCTCATCAATGGCTTCGTCGTGAGCGCTACCAACATCAGCGACCTCAAGAGAACCCAGGCACAACTCCGTGACATGGCCGATCACGACGCCCTTACTGGAGTCCTCAATCGACGGGCGCTTCTGACCCAACTCGACAAATTGGCCAGCGAATCCTCCGACCACGACATCATGGTTCTCTTCTGTGATCTCGACGGCTTCAAACCAGTCAACGATCGGTTCGGCCATGCGACCGGCGACGAGGCCCTCATTGAAGTTGCTCACCGAATCAAACGGGCGATACGCCCCGACGATCTGGTGGGCCGTCTCGGCGGTGACGAGTTTGTTGTCGCGCTCCCCCACTCAGGTCCGGTACTCGCCAAAACCATCGCGGCGCGAATCCGTGAGGCAATTATCAAGCCCATCATCGTCGGTGGCCGAGTCATCACTATCGATGTGAGCATCGGCATATCTGTCACCACCGGTCAACCAACCACCGCACAATTGCTGGCCACAGCAGACGAAGCCATGTACGCCGTAAAGCAACACCGTGATAGCGCCAAAGCAGCTCCGGTTTAGCTCAATCGCCTGGCAACGGCGACTCACCATCTATCCGCGACTGGTCCTCATCACCATCGCCGCCGCATTCGTGATCGTGATCATGGGGGGCAACGGATCAGACACTGCCAGCGGTCGCGTCGGCGGCGATTTTCCTGCCTTTTATTCGGCCGGCACCATCGTCGCCGATGGAAACATCGATGGTCTCTACGAACCAGCGGTCCAGGCCGCCGCTCAGGTCGAACTGCTCGGTGGCGAGGACGGGTTCATCATGTACCCCTACGCCCCCTACGTTGCCGGCGCATACTCAGCGTTCTCCGGCCTTCCCTACCGCACCTCGTATGTGATCCACACGGTGCTTATGGTGGCGGCACTGGTTGGGGCGCTCATATTGGTCCGCCCCATGATCAGTGTCCTTGATCGCTGGTTCTCTCTCGTTCTCGGCATCGTCGCCACCGCCTATCCGATCTTCGTCGGCACAACCGGCGGACAGAACACAGCCTTTACTTTGCTCCTGTTGGCGGCAGTCTGGCGAGCACTCGCCGAGGACCGCGAGGCATGGGCTGGCGTCGCCGTTGCCCTCCTCCTCTATCGGCCGCAGTACGCCCTGCCGATGCTCGGTCTGCTGTTTCTCGGCCGCCACTGGCGAGCCGTCGGCACAGCGTGCACCGGTGCCAGCATTGTCTTCGCCCTCAATGCGGCTATGGCGGGTCCGGGTTGGATCTCAACCTGGATCACTGGAGTTCGACCTCTTCTCAAAGCTGATGCTGAGATCAACGCCGTCAACGAAATCGCACCCACGGGCTTCCTTCACGCCGTTCTCGGCCCCGACTCCACCATCGCGACAACGGTTGGTGGCGCGATTTCCGTCGGTATCGCCCTCGCCTTGTCATGGCTCTGGTGGAAGCAACGACTTGATCTTGACAGCCGCTTCGCCATCACCGCTGCAGGCCTGATGCTCCTTGGCTTCCACACCATCTACTACGACTCGAGCCTTGCCTTGTTCGCGTTGCTGCTCATGCTCGACCGCCGACTCATCAACGTTGGGGTCACAATGGTCATCTGGTCCATTGGGTTGATCCAGCTCGTCAAAGAGCCATTTGGGGCGAGCCCACTCGCACCCGTCGTTCTCGCGATATTTGCTCTGGCCCTAAGCCGCCTATGGCATGCTCAATCGACCGCCGACGAGCGGGTGTTACCGATCCAGGATTCATAGAGTCCACGATAAATCCCCGGGATCTCAACCAGCTCGGCATGCGATCCCTGCTGGACAAGTTCGCCGGCGTCGAAGACCAGCACGAGCTCGGCGCGTTCCGCGGTCGACAGACGGTGGGCAACAGAGATCGTTGTTCGACCCGCCGCGAGACGACCCAGGGCCGCAGCCAACGCTTCCTCAGTCTCCGGATCGACCGCTGACGTGGCCTCATCGAGCAGCAGTAGACCGGGATCAGCCACCTGCGCACGGGCCAGGGCAACAAGCTGACGTTCGCCGACAGACAAACGGCCCCCTCGCTCGCCAACAACGGTGTCGAGTCCCTCTGGCAGTGACGCCACCCACTCACCCAACCCCAATTCGTCGATCGAACGCTCAACGTCATCATCTGTGGCATCGCCGCGGCCGAACCGGATGTTGTCCCGGATCGATCGATCGAATAGGAAGCCGTCCTGGGGCACCATGCGGATCGAACGGTGGCGAGAGTCGGCGTCGACGTCGCGAAGATCGATCCCACCGATGCGGACAACACCGTCGATCGGGTCAGCGAGCCGGGTGAAGAGACGCGCAGTCGTAGTTTTCCCAGAGCCCGTTTCTCCAACGACGGCAACGTTGGTCTCCGGAGGGATCGTCAAAGAAATGTTCCGCAGCACCATCGGACCCGTCCGGTAGCAAAACGACACGGCTTCGAGTTCGACACCAAGCGGCCCCGTGGGCAATTCCTGGCCATCTTCAGGCTCGACGACCGCAATCGGCACGTCCAGAACCCGCAAGATCTTCCACCAACCAGCCAGCGCTGTCTGGGTCTGATCCAGCACCTCACCAAGCTGGGAGACCGGCTGCAGGATCAAGTTGACGAGGAAAATGAAGGCGACAAGTTCACCCACCTCGACGCCAAGATCCGCCCGCCACCAGACACCGATGCCCATAGCGGCAGCGAGCGAGACCGACGAGACGAAATCCACCACCGGCAAAAGGCCAGCGAACCAGATCGAGCTCCGAAGCTGTTGGTCGTACTGACGATCGATCGAGTCGTCGAGCCGAGCCCGAACGGGATCGCCGTAGTCGTACGCGCGGATCACGGGTGCGCCGCTCACTGCTTCGGCAGTGTGACCGAGTGTCTCCGCCACACGAGTCCGCACAAGTCCGTACGCAACGAACTGCTTCTCCTGAACCCACCGCAAAAATGGCAGCAACGGCAAGTGCACGGCAACGGCCACCAAGGTCAGCTGCCAGCTGTACACCGTCATCACGACCAGGGTTCCAACGATGATGGCTGTGTCGATGATCCAGCTGATCATCCCCCACTGCGTGAAGCGTACGAGCGTTTCGATGTCAGAGGTGACTCGAGCCACGAGCACACCACTTCGGGACTCTGTGTGGTCAGCGAGGCTGAGCTTGTGGATGTGTGCAAACACTCGCACCCGCAGGTCAAGCAGAACCGATTCAGTCATCGTCACCAGACGCACGAATGCAACTCGGCTTGCCAACGCAACGACTACCACGGTGACCATGGCAGCAACCGCCGCCTTCGCCACATAGCCCTCTCGGTACCCGTCTTGGCCAAGGATCCCGTGATCGAGAATCTGCTGCACGAGAATTGGAATCACAAGACGACCTGCAGCCGCCATCACGGCAAGCATCACGGTCACAAGCAACCCGGTCTTGAGCTCAGGCGAGGTGGCAATGCCGCGGCGAAGGACCTCCCACGCCCCAATATCTGGCGGGAAATCATCATCGATCAAGGATGCTGCGGTGGGCTCGTTGATGGCGGTCATGAGTCGTCCGCCTGTTCGTATGCCGTCACCAGTGCGTTGTAGTCCGGACGCATGAGTAGTTCCTCGTGCGTCCCGACGGCCGTCACCTGGCCGTCGTCGAGGTAGACGACTCGATCAGCCAATAAAATCGTGGATATGCGGTGGGCAACCACGATCAACGTGACGTCGAGATCAGTTCGCAATCCGTCGAGGATCTGAGACTCGACCGTTGCGTCCACCGCAGACGTTGCATCATCGAGCAATAGCAAGCGGGGACGGCGGGCAATCGCTCGAGCAAGGGCTACACGCTGGCGTTGGCCACCGGAGAGCGTAGTGCCGCGTTCTCCGACCACTGTGTCGAAGCCGGACTCCAACTCGTCAACAAACTTGGCGGCTTGCGCCGTGACGAGGGCGTGGCGAGCATCGTTATCAGTCACCACACCAAGGCTCACGTTCTCGCGAACGGAGTCGGCAAACAGGAAACTCTCCTGGAACGCCAGAGCCACCGCAGCAGACCATTCTTCGGCAGATACGTCGTCAACGGAAACATCGCCAAGCCGCACGTCGCCCGATGCGCGATCCAGAAGGCCCGCTACCGCTTCAACAAGTGTCGACTTGCCTGACCCTGTAGGGCCGACGAGCGCAATCGTCTCGCCAGCTACGACATCAAGGTCGACATCTCGAAGGGCCATCTGATCGTCGTGAACCACTGAGAGATCGCGCACCACCAAGCCAAGTGCTCCGGTGGGAAGCGTGCGGCTACCAACACGGTTCTCGGCTTCGGCCTCCATCACCCGATCGACGCGGTCGAGCGAAACGACCGATCGCGGCATCTCCTCGAGGAAGAAACCAAACACTCGCAAGGGTGTGGAGAGCAGCCCGAATAGTGTCGCTGCCAGGACAAGATCACCAGGGGTGGCCTCGCCCTGAGCGACCAGGTTGGCGCCAACCAAGAGCAGCAAAACGACCCCTACGTTGGGAAGGGCATCGATCGCCGGTTCAAAGTTTGCGCGCATACGTCCGACATGAATGCGTTCGTCACGCAGACGAGCTGATGCTTTCCGCATTCGCTCGACCTCGGCCGTCTCTCTGCCCAAGGCCTTCACCACGAGAGCACCTTCGAAGCTCTCATAGGCGACTGACGACACATCGCCAACTCGTTGCTGGGCCCGAGCCGACGGCGCCTCGACCCGCGAGGTGTAGACCTGGCTCATCACCACCAACAAGGGGAACACCACCCCGCCAAGCATTGCAAGAAGTGGGTGAATCAGAAGTAACGAGCCAAGCGCCACGATCACAAGAAACACCACGCTCAGAGCGAAGGGCAGTGGCTTCAGCACCATCGTGGCATTGGTGAGATCAAGATCGGCGTGAGCAAGGAGCTCGCCGGCGGGGCGTGTGCGGTGGAAGCGAAGCGGTACTTCCAAATAGTGATGGACAAGAGACCGTCTCCAGTCGCGCTGGGTGCGAAGCTCGGCCTTGGCCAGAAACCAGCGGCGAACAACCACGCTGGCACCACGGAGCAGCGAGATCACCACGATCGCAGTCATGCCGACCCAGACATCACTACCGTCGACCGCGCCGTCCTCGAACGCGGCCACGACGACGTCATCAGTCACTCGGCCAAGGACCCACGCGCCACCGATCGACGCGAACACAAACACCACTGCTCCGCTCATAGCGGTGGCGTGTTGTCGAGGATGGGCGCGCAACGAACGCATGATGAGCCGGCCACCGCGCCGCCACATGTGATCGATCTGCTCGCCCCTATTTACCACCGAGTTAACCTATCCGGCAGCCCCTGGCCAACCGGAGGCGATTTGTCGGGAATCACGCCAGATAACCATGATTCTCTGGCACACGATGGCACTCACCACAGCGGCCCACGCGGTGATTCGCGCAGAGTTCAATGAGGAGACGGCCACGACGGTCCTCATTATCAACACCGCTCAAAACCCCCTCAAACGAGTCTTCGGGAACGATGCGCCACCCCCCCCATCAACGCTGTATCCATCCCTCAGCAGTCTTGAAGCGGTCTGCCAACGCACGAATGGGGTCTGTCCCCAGGCGTGCGTTGTTAGAGGCGGTCGACGACTGCAGAGGCGAACTCCGAGCACTTGACCTCGGTGGCGCCCTCCATGAGGCGAGCGAAGTCATACGTGACAACCTTGTCGGCAATGGCAGCCTCGACAGCGGTGACGATGTCGTCGGCGGCTTCTTGCCAACCAAGGTGCTCAAACATCATGACGCCGGAGAGCAACACCGAAGACGGATTGACCTTGTCTTGGCCCGCATACTTCGGCGCAGTCCCGTGGGTTGCCTCAAACACGCCGTGGCCGGTGACGTAGTTGATGTTGGCACCAGGGGCGATACCGATGCCACCAACCTGAGCGGCCAATGCGTCCGAGAGGTAATCGCCGTTGAGGTTCATTGTGGCAATGACGTCGAACTCCTTGGGCCGGGTGAGCACCTGCTGAAGGGCGATGTCGGCGATGGCATCCTGGACAAGAATCTTGTCGCCAGCGTCTCCGCCGCAGTCGTCCCAGCCGATCGCTACGTCACTGAACTCTTCGCGCACGAGCTCGTAGCCCCACTTCTGGAAGGCGCCCTCGGTGAACTTCATAATGTTGCCCTTGTGGACCCAGTGCACACGCTTGCGGCCGCGCTTGACCGCATACTCGAGTGATGCACGCTGCAGGCGCTGCGAACCATCTTTGGAGATCGGCTTCACGCCGATACCGGAGCCTTCCTTGATCTCCCAGCCAAAGTGGTCGTGGAGCAGCTCAATCATTTTGAGCGCCTCAGGCGTACCTGCCTCGACTTCCATACCCGCATAAATATCTTCGGTGTTCTCCCGAAAAATCACCATGTCAACGTTCTGGGGCTCCTTCACCGGTGAGGGCACGCCGGTGAACCAGCGGACCGGGCGAAGGCAGACGTATAGATCCATGATCTGACGGATAGCGACGTTGAGGCTCCGGAAACCACCCCCGATCGGCGTGGTGAGCGGGCCCTTGATACCGATCAGGTACTGCTCGAACTTGTCGATGGTCTCCTGCGGGAGCCAGTCGCCCGTCTCATTAAAGGCTTTTTCGCCGGCCAAAACTTCGATCCACTCGATGTTCTTTCCGTGCTTGCCTGCGGCAGCATCCAGGACCAGTTTGGCGGCTGGCCAGATATCGACGCCAGTGCCGTCACCCTCAATGAACGGAATAATGGGGCTATCCGGGACGGCAAGTGTGCCGTCTTCTTGCATCGTGATCTTTTCAGCCATACCCCGGATCGTATCGCCCAGAGAGCGACCTGACCCGGCCTGACCCGGCTTGGCTCGGCCGGTGTCAGGAGTCGGCGAGCGCGTGCGCTTCGTCGAACACGGTTTGCAGCGCCTGCGTCACCGCCAGGCTGAACTCAGCGAGCGCTGGCCGACTCATACGGCCCTCTGGCGGCTCGATCGGTTCACCGACCACAAGCGCGCATCGCACCCGTTTGACGCCCCTGGCACCGCTGCCCATAGCCGCCTCGGTACCCGCTATCCCGATTGGGATGATCGGCGCATCCGTCTTATTGGCCAGGTAGGCCGTCCCGTCAAAGATGCCAGCGATGGCCGGGCCGCTCTGGCGGGTTCCCTCAGGAAATACGATCATCATCTCGCCAGTCGAGATCACCTCACGGGCAGCCCGCATCGCCTCGCGATCGGCGCCGCCACGTCGGACCGGGATAGCACCGAGCGACGAATTAATCCATGCGCCCAACGTAGAACTGAACAACGACTCTTTCCCTAGTGCCCGCACGCGTCGTCGCGCGACGCCCGCCACCAGCGGACCATCAAGATTCGACCGATGCACCGGCGCAAGGATCACTGGTCCCGAAATTGCCAGATGTTCAGTGCCCGAAGTCCGCAAACGGAGCCATCGCGCGAGGATCTGGCGGATGAGCAGACGAACCACCAAATAAAACGCCGAACCCCGACGAGTACCATGGACCTTCATTGCCCACTCTTGAGATTTTGGTTCGCTCATCATCGCTTCTCTTTGACTCGCGCCTAGTGCAGAAAGTGACGTTCGCCGGTGAACACCATGGCGACACCGCGCTCGTCGGCTGCAGCAATAGTGGCGTCGTCACCTACCGAGCCGCCAGGCTGAACGATGATCGAGGCGCCCGCGTCGGCGGCAGCATGGATCCCATCAGGAAATGGATAGAAGGCATCGCTGGCGCATGCGCCTTCCTCTGCCCGCCCAGACGCCTTGGCAGCAGCGATCTCGCCCGACTCGACCCGGTTCTGCTGACCGGCAGCGATCCCCCACGCAACCCCGGCTTTGGCGAGCACAATGGCGTTTGACTTGACGTGGCCGCAGACTCGCCAGGCGAATGCCGCGTCAGCCAACTCTTGCTCCGTTGGATGACGCTTGGTCACGACCTGCCAGTCGGCAACCGTCGAACTGAAGTGGTGCGCCTCTTGAACCAGGAACCCACCGTGGATTTGGCGCAACTCGATCGACTCGCTGGCTGAGGGCGAAGGTGCGCCAGCAGTGAGCAATCGGGTGTTCTTCCGTTTGGCGATCAAGCGGTCAACGACACCGTCAGCAAAGCCCGGAGCGATCACAACGTCAGCCTGAGCTGCGAACTCCATCACCTCAACGGTGTCGAGGTCAATGATCTGGTTGGTGGCCACGATTCCCCCGAATGCGCTTCGGGCATCGCAGTCGAACGCCTGCTGATACGCCGAGGCGAGCGTATCGGCGACGGCTACACCACATGGATTGGCGTGCTTGATGATGGCGACCACGGGATCAGTGCCGAGGTCGTGCGCAAGTTGCCACGCAGCATCGGCATCAAGAATATTGAGATAGCTCAGCGCCACCCCACTGTGTTGCTCAACCGAGTCCCACATACTCGGCTCGCCTCTACGCCTGTAGCGCGCACCCCGCTGATGAGGATTTTCGCCATAGCGGAGAATGGCCGCTCGCTCGAGCGCAAGATGCACAGTGGGAGGCAGTGCGTTCGGCGTGTCATCAGCGGCATCGAGCCAGTCGACGATGGCGGTGTCGTAGGCCGCAGTGTGCGCGAACGCGGCTCGGGCGAGACGGCGTCGAGTCATGTCGCTCAACCACCCGTTGAGCCGAAGCTCGTCAAGAATGCCGTCATAGTCGGCCGGGTCGACGGCAACGCCGACATGGGCATGATTCTTGGCCGCACCGCGAACCATTGTTGGACCACCGATGTCGATCATCTCGATACCGGGTTCACTGTGGAACGGGTAGAGGTTGCCGACCACGAGATCAATAGGGTCGATGTTGTTGGCAGTCAGATCGGCCTGGTGCTCAGGGTCGTCTCGGTTGGCGAGGATGCCACCATGGATTCGAGGATGCAGAGTGACCACGCGATGGCTGAGCATGATGGGTGAGTCGGTGTAGTCGGCAACGTCAACCACAGGGACTCCGGCGTTACCGATGACTTGGGCTGTTCCCCCCGATGAAATCAGTTCCCATCCGAGCCCGTGGAGCCCTTTAGCAAACTCCACCACCCCGGTCTTGTCGAAGACTGACAGGAGGGCACGTCGAGGGCTGCTTGTGTCGGACACGCTGCGAACCTAGCAGCGCCTCTAGGCGGCGGGGTACGTGGTTGCACTACGGTTGCAGCGGACGAAAATATACGGGAGAACCACGATGGACAACGACCTAGAACCAAGCACGATCATGCTGATAGCGGGCGGAGCGGTGCTCTTCATCTCCACATTCTTGGACTGGTTCAGCATAGGTGAAGGAGGTTTCTCGTATGGAGCGAATGCATGGGAGGTCAATGCCTTCGGATTTCTTGGAATCTTCTGTGCTGCGATCGGTGTCGTAGTCGGCGGTGGTGTCGCGGCAAGCAACTTCGGGAACGTCTCCATGCCGGACCGGATGCTCGGCTTCAACCATGACCAGGTGCACTTGATCCTCAGCAGCTTTGCGCTACTCGTCACCGTCGGCCTGCTGTTCCGCGGTGATGTCGGCATCGGCCTCATCCTCGGCCTTCTCGCATCGGGCGTGATGGTCGCCGGTTCCTTCATGGCTATGAAGCCCGCTGACGGTGATGGCGAGACCCCTCCGACCGAGTTCTGATCACGACCCAATTCTGAAATCGGGTTATTGGTCGCTGGGCGGCGGTAGGAGCGGGTCATTGCACTCGTCACCTGAGCCGCCCAGCGGCGCGTCTCGCACCAGTTCAACTGGGTCGATATAGCCGCTTCCAGATGCTTCGGAACCAAAGAACTGTTCAATCGCTGTAGTCACTGCCCCCGCAATTTCAGCCTGGCCATCAGACGTCGACAGCCACCAAATCGTCTCGGAGGAAACGAGACCAGGGATATCCACAACAACGGCTGCAGCATCCCCGCTCTCACGCAGGACCACGAAGAAGTCGGTTCCGCGCTGGTTGAGCAGTGGCCGAACTCCTGGCTCGTCAAGCACGGGCCAGGAGGACTCAAGGCCGTCCATCGCTGCAGTGACGCCCGCATAGATCAGCCCGCCTAGCCGGCGGCTCTCTTCGTGGTTGGCTCGGTGAACCACTTCAACCCCAGCCGGTCCAGCCAAAGCGACATCACCAGCAACAAGACGCAACGAGACGAACACGTGGGCGCCACTTGTTTCGGCGAGGCGCGCTCTGGTCACCGCATCAATCGAGATGTCCGCCCAGCGGCTGAGCACGGTCGTCACACCTGACTCGGCCAGTCGACGCTCGATCAAACGAGCGATTGGTGCGGTCGCTGATTCCGGATCGAGCACAACATGGGCAGCAGGCCGTTCTAGGCCATTGGCGACTTCCACCTCGTTCCCGCAGGGGCTGAGCACCACCCATCCATCGACACCACGCTGCAGAATCGGCACCGCATACCCATCGAGTTCAAGTACGCCGCGCCCAATCCCTGGTGATGGAAGACGATCCGCGAATGGGATGGTGACCGATGTACTCGTGGCTGAATCCATCATGTCAGCCATCGCTGCTGATGAGTTCTCTGCCGAGGCGGCTTCTTCAGCACCCTTGCCCTCGAGCGTGACCCCGCTGGTGCCACACGCCATCAAGGTCAGGACACTCGCCAGAAAAAGGGCGCTTCGGTTCGGGATGCTCACTGCAGCTTCGGATCGACACAGTCGTCGGTCCGGCCCGCCCCGGAAGGCCCATAACCACGAAACATTGGGTCCGCAGTAAATCCGCTGCCAGGGTCGGTCGTGTGCACCAAACGATCTACCGCACGAAGCGTCGCTGCCGCGAGCTGCTGCTGGACTACAGGATCGGCGTAGAGCTCTTCCTCGGCTCGATTGCTGATATAGCCGAATTCGACCAGGACGCTGGTGACCGGGCCCGGACGACGAAGCACACCGTAGTAGTCGCCTCCTGAGCGGTTTGGGCGGCTCATCGCGCCAGCATCGCTGAGACTGACCCAATTTATGTCGTAGCCGTCGAGCGTGGCGAAGACCTCTTCGTACATCAAACCGGCAAGCCGTTTCGACTCGCTCGACTCGATTTGGTGATACATCTCTGTACCGGGGTCAGCGCTACCGGCGTCAGTACCCGCATTGAAGTGAATCGAAATGTTCGCCACCGGATCGAGGGCTTGTGCAATCTCGCCGCGCGTCACAATCGGCACTCGGACGTCAGTCTCACGAGTCATGATGACGGAGTAGCCCGCGCCAACCAGCGCGTCACGGATCTTCAACGCCACCTGAAGATTCAGATCCGCTTCACGGAGCCCTCCGGGCCCAACGGCCCCCGACTCCCTCGATCCGCCATGACCAGCATCGATGACAAAATCGGCAGACTCAACCACTCGCCCTTCGGTGAGATCCGCGGTCCGCCCGCACGGCGTCCAAACCTGCCATCCATCTGCGGTCGTGGCAATGATCGGGACGATCCAACCTGTGTTGGTGATGAGAACGCCGGCAGTCTGACCGTTGAGGGGCACTCCACTTTCATCTCGCACCAGGTCCACGAGAACCGGTGCAGGAACTGTGGTCGTCGTTGAACTCGTTGTCGTTGAACTCGTTGTCGTTGAGGTGACTGCAGATGTGGTCGTTGGCGACACGAGTGACGTGGTCGTCGACCCTGTCGTCAACAAGGTCGCGTCGACCGCCGATTTATCATCAGAAAGGGAAATGGACCCCGTGCCACAAGCAGCGGCGAGAAGGGCAGAAAATATTGCGATCACGACCCACCGGGCCGAGCGAGGAATACACACTCCGTCAGGTTCGCACCCAACCCCTCCCTATGGTGGCACCCCCAGCTCAAAATTGTTGGCGAGTACCCGAACCCTGCGTGAATAGCCGCCGATCGGAGCAGACCGTCTAAAGACCGGCGACGATTTCAGCCATAAGTTCGCCGGCTTCGGTCGGGTTGTGTCCAACCCGAACGCCGGCATCCGCGAGGGCATCCATTTTGGCGGCTGCCGTACCCTTTCCGCCCGAGACGATGGCGCCAGCGTGGCCCATCTTCTTGCCGGGAGGAGCAGTCACGCCAGCGATATAGCTCGACACCGGCTTCGTCATGTGGGTCTTGATGTACTCGGCGGCTTCTTCCTCAGCCGATCCACCGATTTCACCGATCATCATGACCGCCTTGGTGGCGGGGTCAGCCTCGAATGCTTCGAGACAGTCGATGAACGATGTACCCGGGACCGGGTCGCCACCGATACCGACGCATGTGGTGACCCCAATGTTCTTCTGCTTCAGTTCATACAACGCCTGATAGGTCAGCGTGCCAGAGCGGCTGACGATGCCGACCGGGCCACCGGCCTTGGCGATATGCCCGGCGGTGATACCGATGTTGCACTTGCCGGGGCTGATGATGCCGGGGCAATTCGGGCCGAGGAGACGCACGTTGGGGTAGTTGCGCTTGAGGTCATTGTAAAAGTACGCCTCGTCGTGAGCGGGCACGCCCTCGGTGATGGCAACGATGAACTCGACGCCACCTTCAGCGGCTTCCATGACGGCGCCACGCACACCGGGTGCGGGAATAAAGATGCAGCTCGCCGTGGCGCCAGTGGCAGCGACGGCTTCGGCAACGTTGGCGTAGACGGGTACGCCATCGACGTCTGTGCCAGCCTTCTGCGGATGGGTACCAGCCACAACCTGCGTGCCGTACTCGGCATTGAGGCGGCCGTAGTAGCTGCCCTGCGAGCCGGTGAGGCCCTGATATATGACCTTGGTGTTTTCGTCTACGAAAATGCTCATTTGTTCGCCTCTCAGCTCGCCAGCTCGACGGCTTTGCGGGCCGCGTCCAGCATGGTTCCTGCCATCATCAGCTTGTCGTTGAGGTTGGGGGCAAGAATCGCCCGACCCTCGTCGGCGTTGGTGCCATCAAGGCGGATCACGATCGGCGAATCGATATCGACTCGCTGCATCGCTTCGAGGATGCCGTTGGCCACTTCCTCGCCGCGGGTGATGCCACCAAAGATATTGATGAAGATCGACTTCACGGCCGGGTCGTTGTTGATGACCTCGAGTGCGCCCGCCATCACGTCGGCGTTGGCTCCGCCACCGATGTCGAGGAAGTTGGCCGGCGAACCGCCGACCTGGTTGACTACGTCGACGGTACTCATGGCGAGGCCGGCACCGTTGGCTATCACCCCAACGGACCCCTCGAGACCGACGTACTGCAACCCCTTCGCATGCGCGGCTTCCTCGCGCTCATCGCGAGGCTGGGTCTCGTCGTATTGGCCGTAATCCTCGTGACGGAATTCGCTATTGCCGTCGAGGGTGACCTTGGCGTCGAGCACATGCACCTGGCCCTCAGGCGTGAGGATCAGTGGGTTAATCTCGACCAGGTCGGCGTCGCCTTCGGTGTAGGCGGTGTACAGCTTCTGCAGGATGTCGACCGAGCCCTCGACCGCGGCAGCGGGCAGCTTGGCGGCAGCTACCCATTCGCGGCAGTCGGCCTCTGAGAACCCGTCGACGGGATCAATCCAGATCTTGGCAATGGCGTCGGGGTTCTCGTCAGCAACGGTCTCGATCTCAACTCCACCCTCCTTGGAGAGCAGGCCAAGGTGCTTCTTGGCGGAGCGGTCGAGGGTGAAACTCGCGTAGTACTCCTCGGCGATGTCAGAGGCCTTCTCGATCCAAAGACGCTTCACGATGTGGTCATTGATGTCGAGCCCGATGATGTTGCCCGCATGTTCGCGGACGGCATCGATATCGGCCGCGAACTTCACGCCACCGGCCTTGCCTCTACCCCCAGTGTGGACCTGAGCCTTCACCATGACGGGTGTGCCAAGGCGCTCCGCCGCGGCGACTGCCTCGTCGACGGTAAACACAGCTTCGCCGGGGCTGACCGGCATCCCGTATCGGGCAAAGAATTCTTTGCCCTGATGTTCAAAGAGATCCACCGGTTTATGCCTCCCGGATTGTTGACCACGGAATACTAGACACCAGACTTTCCCGTCCACCTATCCGGCCTAGGAAGATCACATGCCAGTTGCTCGCGGCTTACAAATGAATGCCAGAAGTGCCGTGCTCGTCGGTTTCACCGGCATCATGATCGCTCTTGTCCTCGGCCTCGGTGTGATCTGGCTCGCTGGATCCGGCGGCGACGTCGAAGTCCAGCTCGGCGACACCGATTTTGATGCTGGGCAGATCTGGCGTATCTCCGAAGAGATCAACGACCGGGGACCGATCCTCTACTCCGATGTGGCGGGCCGCAGCCGCGACATCATCCTGCAGCATCTTGGCGCCAACCCCGAAACTGGTTGGCTCGCGTTTGCGGCGCGGCCGCTCGGCCAGCCCCGTGATTGCTTCTTTCAGTGGGATCCTGATTCTGGACGGTTCGACCTGATCGCCGGGGCAGACGACACCGAGTGCGCCGAGGTCACGATGGACGCCGAAGGAAACTTGTCAACCGGCGACTCGATCCTGTCGTATCCGATCACGATCGACGAAAAGAACAACGTGCGGGTCGACATAAACTATGACTCTGACGACGAGAGCACCGGCGACGAGTAGCCGCCCAGTACGGGGCTCAGCGACGTGCTGCGAAGCCTGCCGCTCGCAGCATCTCGTTGCGAACGTAGACACCCCTGTTGAGGCGATGGGCCTCGCACTTCCCGTCGCGCCGTCGGGGCCGAGCCGACGGTGGGTGAGTGGCTTCGGGAAGGTGTTCGCGCCGACCAGGTGGCCAAAGCACCCGGAACTCCTCCACGGCATATGACAACCCAATGTCCACCAGCAGGGTGCCCCCGGTTCGAAATACTCTCGCAGCCATACCAGCGTCTCTTGGACCTACTCGCGAGTGCTTCCGAGCCCGAACGTGCCAACCACGAAGATGGTGCGGTACCGGCGAGGCATGTCAAGTTCGTGAGATCTGAACGAATCGTTGAACAGTGCCCACCAGGTCGCAACGAGGCCGATATGGAAGGATTTCGGTTCATCACCCATGGGACCAATCGTGACATTCGGAATCGGTTAGACCGGACCGCCCTCATCTAGCGTGGTCAGTCATGAATGAGACCGACCGCATCTATCTTCGCAACGCCGAGCAGCGAGCCTTCACCGCCACCGTCATCGAGGTCAACGATGATGCCGTTGGCCTCGATGCAACCTGCTTCTATCCCACCGGTGGTGGCCAGCCCCACGACACCGGCATATTCACCTGGAACGGCGGGAACGCTAGCGTCACAGCCGTATCCGGCAAGGGGCCAGTAGTGCTCCACACACTCGATGACACCCCACCCCCAGTCGGCACCGCGGTCACCGGCACCGTCGACTGGGATCGCCGTCACAAACTCATGCGCACCCACACAGTGCTGCACATCTTGTGTGGTGTGATCTGGAATGAGTGGGGAACCCCAGTTACCGGCGGCAACATGGAACCGTTGTCGGCTCGTATGGATTTCGAGTTCGATCCGCTCCCTGAAGGCTTCGCCGCACGTGTGACGGATCTCGTCAACGCCGAGATCGCTGCCGACCGACCAATCGAGGTCTCCTTCCTCCCCCGCTCCGAAGCACTCGCCGACGACGCCCTCATCCGCACCAAGGTCAATCTGATTCCAGACTCGGTCGCCGAGATCCGAATCGTCGACATCGTGGGTCTCGACAAGCAAGCTGATGGCGGCACCCATGTTGCTCGTACCGGCGAGGTCGGCCGCTTCGAGGTCATCAAGACCGAGTCCAAGGGGAAAGGCAACAAGCGACTTCGCATCCAGCTTCACGACTAGCGGAGGCAGGGTCCGATCCCACCGCCATGGTCACGGCACCAGAGAACTGAACAGGTCCATCTCTCGGATAGTTGGCGCCGCATGTAGACGAGTACGTATCTGTTTACGCTTCAATAACTTCCGTCTTGGGTCCTTATACAAGCCAGATGGATGCCGATGGATCCGTGGAAACACTGTGTTGACGAAATGACTTCACCCCTGGGGGCCTGTCCGTGAAGGGCATCATCTTTAACGTCGCCGAGGAAGTTGTCACTGACCTCTATGGCGCAGATGATTGGGACTCGATTCTCGCGTCGGCCGAACTCGAAGGCGCCTACACCTCGCTGGGCAACTACGACGACTCGGAGATTGCAGCGATCATCGCGGCAGCTTCTGTGCTGCTCGAGGTGGAAATCGAGGAAACGTGGAGGATCATCGGCCGATACATGCTCCCCCTGCTGGCCCGACGCATCCCAACCGTCACAGGTCAATTCGACGACGCCAGGCAGTTCCTCCTTTCGGTCAACGACATCATTCATCCTGAAGTAACGGTGCTCTACCCCGACTCCGTTCCCCCCCTATTCGACTTTGTCGACACCGATGCCGGACTCACGGTTCGATACCAATCGGCTCGGGGCCTCATGGCACTGGCCGGGGGACTGATCCTCGGCTGCGGAGATCTCTTCGGCGAAACAGTCACCGTGGAGACCCTAGACATCACTTCGCCCACTGATTGCACGTTCCGAGTCTCGTTCTCGGCTGGGCGGGCATGACTGAGTCACACCAGGTCAAACGGATCGAAAAGCGGGCTCTTCGCGAACGGACAGCGCGTTTCCAAGCCGAGAAGATCGCTGAGGCGAAACTCCGCGAACTGAACGCGGTGAAGGAATCTCTTGAGCGAGAAGTTGTCGAGCGAAACGGCGAGCTCCGCGAGGCCCTGGCAGAACTGCAGTCGTCGCGAGTGGCATCCAGCCACGCTGCACTTTGGGAGATCGGCGAAGCACTCAACACAGCAAGTTTCGATGCTGCTGACGAAGCAATCAATGCAGCACTCGCGTCTCTTGGGAGAGCTTCCGGGGTATCCGGAGCAGCTATCTGGGAAATTGATACCCGCTCACTCTCCACCGCTTGCACAGCGCAATGGCACGCTAAAACGTCCGTATCTGAAGCCCTCGAATCGTCGTTGCCTTCATTGAGGCCCGGGCCGTGGCTCGTCTCCATGATCGGTGCTGACGTGGGCTCTGTGCTCACGATGGAACCCAGCGAAATGTTCGAAGACCTACCCAAAACGATTTTCGAAACTCGAGTCAGCGCCGGGGTGATCGCCAAGAACGACGAGACCCTCACCGTGGCAACCATCTCGTACTTGGACGATGCCGATGGTACGGCGACGGCAATCGACTATTTACTGCGCGGAGCCATGATCCTGCTTCGTCAGTTCACGCGCCGGGTAGACCTCGAATCGCAGCTCGATAAAGTCGCCCGACGTCAGGCGAAGGCTCACAACAGCATGATGAAGAGCGCCGCTGACCTCCTCGCCTCCAATCTTGAAACGTTCGACAATTTGCTCCAAGAAAGCCTGCGCGAGACCGCAGAACTCCTCGAGGTGCCGAGCATCGTCGACTGGGCCGTTGATTACCAGACGCAACGCTATGTCCGCGCCAGATCGTGGCACAGTGAAGATTTCAGCGAACACGTCATCGCGAATACCGAAGAATTCGGCAGTAGCGATTTCCTGGATGCGGCACGCGAGGCGGGACGTACGGTTCAGTTAACGCCTGAGCGACCCACGCTCGCGAACCCGAGTCGGCTCGCAGTAGTGCGCGGGGGCCCTCTGGGCCAACCTTCTTTTATTCTCATCGTTGCAACCTTGAACCAAGATCCGTTGGGTGACGACAAGATCGAAGCTCTCGAGCGGCTGAGCGCAACAATCGTCGCAGTCGAAAACCGCTTGGCCACCGAATCGCGAACCACTGCGGCGCTTGATTCCTCACCGGTCTCAATTGTGCATCGAAGTTGGAAGGACTCCCGGCTTCTCCATTGCAACAAGGCATTCTTGGAGCTGCTCGGAGAGTCGACGATGGAACCGCTGGTCGGGACCCTCCCCGAGAGGGTTCTCTACACGAACTCCGACGATATTGACGTGGCGTTTCGAGCATCTTCTGAGTGGATGTTTGAGGAGATCACCCGGGATCAGACTGACTTCGCCATGCATCCTCCCTCGCGCGTGATCTACAGGGGTCCGGGTGGGCGGCCCATACTCGCGAGGATGCGATGTGTAGAAGTAACGACCGCATACGACGAGCCGTTCATTCTCATTCACGTCGAGGACATCACCGACCAGCGAAAGGCTGAACTCAAGCTCGAACTTCTCGCCGAATATGACGAGCTCACGAGCCTCATGAACCGTCGAGGCCTCCGCCATCGGATCATGGAGATGGAGCACGAGTCGGGATCTGGGGCTCTCGTTATCATCGATCTTGACAGATTCAAGTACGTCAATGACTCGCTTGGACATGAAACCGGAAACCGTCTTCTTCGCGAGGTTGCGACCCGGTTGACCGAGCACGTTCGTCCCGGGGATGCCGTAGGGCGGCTCGGAGGTGACGAGTTCGCGATTGTCTTCCAGGGACCAATCGACGAGGACGAAGCTCAAGAACTTGTCCAGACCTTGATCGAGAACGTCGGTTCAGCCGTGGAACTCGGATCCCACCGCCTCTACCCCTCGTTGAGTGCCGGGATCGCATTCTGGAAAAGCGTGGACGAGGCCGATCTCGCCTTCATCCACGCAGACACCGCCATGTACAAAGCAAAGGACGCTGGCGGACGCCGTCTCGCACTGTTCGACCGCAATTTGCAAGCAGAGATTGAGGCTCGTCAGCGTTTAGAGTCTGAGCTGCGAAGGGCCATCGATCACCACGAGCTCGAAGTCCACTATCAGCCCGAGGTCTCACTGCTGACCGGCAGAATCATCGGCGCGGAGGCGCTCATTCGATGGCAGCACCCAGAACGCGGTCTTCTCGCTGCGGCGATGTTTATGGAAGAAGCCGAAGAAATGGGGCTTGCCACAGACATCGGGTCATTCGTCCTCAAGCAGGCGTGTACAGAAGCAGCGTGTTGGCCTGGCGGATCCGAGGCCGCGCTCGTCAGGGTCAACCTTGCGGCGTCACAGATCTGTGACGACACGTCAATACATGCACGGGTGGTCGATGTTTTGAACAAGACGGGGCTCGATAGAGAGCGCCTCTGTCTGGAAGTGACCGAGTCGGCCATGGTCCGAGATCTCACACTTGCCGAGCAGGTTCTCACTGAACTGAGTCAACTCGGCATCCATCTCGCGTTGGACGATTTCGGCACGGGGTACAGCTCACTGTCACACCTGAAGCGACTCAAGGTCGACTCGTTGAAAATCGATAAAGCGTTCGTGAGTGACCTCACAACTGACCCTGACAGCGTGAAGTTCATCAACTCGATATTGTCGCTGGCCCGAGCGCTGAATCTCGACGTCGTTGCAGAGGGTGTGGAGACTGAGGCACAGGCACAGGCCCTGCGTGGTCTCGGGTGTGAGCGGGCCCAGGGCTACCTCTTCCACAGAGCAATACCGGCAAACGAACTTCGCTGTGCGCTCACAGCCCAGCAGGAACTCGGCGCCACCCCAGCCAACACTCTCATCGCCAGGGCTTGACGCGATTCCGACAATGTAGATTCGTTCATACGCCAGCGCGACAACTCGAGCCAGATCGAGTTCGATCCAGCGTCGTCAATG
The DNA here is from genome assembly GCA_018699415.1 of Acidimicrobiaceae bacterium. Lineage (GTDB taxonomy): Bacteria > Actinomycetota > Acidimicrobiia > Acidimicrobiales > Aldehydirespiratoraceae > JAACCU01. The sequence goes on along the minus strand of JABIQM010000090.1, from coordinate 5,756 downwards.
GGGTAACACCACGTTCGTGCAGCCGGTAGCCGGAGTCGAGTGAGCCAAGCCCGGTTCATCGCAAGCGCTGCGAGAGACTCGTCGCTAGATCTTCTCCAGAGGTGCCCAGCTGAGCAAGAGCCGCTTTTCGCCGACGTTCGGGAAATGAACGGACGCCTCAGCCTTGTCGCCCGTTCCCTCGATATCGACGATCACGCCTTCACCCCACTGACCGTGGCGAACACCGTCGCCGACCCGAAGGCCCAAGGCCTCCGCCCCAGACTGTGTGGGGCGATTGGCGGCGGGCAGGGCCTGCTCGACCATGCTGTCCCGAGTCTCGCTCGCTCGCCCGCCACCCCCGCCAAAGGTGCGACCCGATGTGTCGCTGTCGCTTCGATCACGACGGCTGCGAAGCATGCGTGACCCACCGATCTCTTCAATGAGTTCGTTGGGGATCTCGTCGAGGAACCGACTCGGCGGGTTGTAGTGGGTTGTGCCGTGCATCATTCGGCTCCACGCACTTGTCAGGTGCAGCTTTCGCATAGCCCGAGTGATTCCCACGTAGGCAAGCCTGCGTTCTTCTTCGAGTTCAGTTGGTTCTCCGAGGGCGCGGATGTGGGGGAAGACTCCGTCCTCCATACCCACCAAGAACACCACCGGGAACTCCAGGCCCTTCGCCGCGTGCAACGTCATGAGGGTGACCGACGACTCCTCGTCATCGAGACCATCGGTATCGGAGACGAGGGAGATCTGCTCAAGGAACTCATCGACCGTCTCGTACTCTCTGGCCATACCAACAAGTTCGCTGAGATTCTCGAGCCGGCCCTCAGATTCGACCGATCGCTCGATCTGTAGCTGTTCGAGATAGCCGGATCGGCCGAGTGCTTCCTCGATGATCGTGGCGGGGCCGGCGTCAAGCTTTCGGATTTCGGTGGTGAGGACGAGGAACTTCTCGATGCCGGTGGCAGCCCGTCCGCTCACCCCGGCCTCGTCGAATCGAATCAGTGCTTGATCAAACGATTCGCCGTTTGTCGTCGCCCAGACGTCGAGCTTGCCGACGGACGAATCGCCCACACCGCGCTTCGGGGTGTTCAGCACCCGCTTAACGCTGACCTCGTCGGTCGGATTGATCACGGCGCGCAGATAGGCCACCGCATCCTTGACCTCGCGTCGATCGTAGAAGCGGGTACCACCGACAACTTTGTAGGGGATACCGACCCGTACTAGAAATTCTTCGATCACGCGAGACATCGAGTTGGTGCGGTAAAAGACCGCCATCTCGTCCCAACGCATCTGGTCGTGGTCATGAAGCTTGGCAAGTTCGTTGGCCACGAACTGGGCCTCATCGGACTCGTCGTCGGCGTGATAGCGGGCGATCTTCTCGCCAGGACCCTCGTCGGTCCAGAGATCCTTCGGCTTGCGCCCGACGTTCCGGGAGATCACGGCGTTGGCCGCATCGAGGATCGACTGAGTCGAGCGATAGTTCTGTTCGAGCACGATCACCGAGGCATCCGGGAACGCTTCTTCAAACTCAAGGATGTTGCGAATATCAGCGCCTCGAAAGGAGTACACGGATTGGTCGCTGTCTCCCACCACGGTGACCTGACGGTGCTCCTCGCTGAGCATGAGGACAAGATCGTTCTGGACGGGGTTCGTGTCCTGATACTCGTCAACGAGAACATGACCGAAACGGCGGCGCCAATGATCGAGCACGTCGGGGTGGAGGCGGAACAGTTCCGAGGTGCGCATCAACAAATCGTCGAAGTCCATCGCTCCAGCACTCAGCAGGCGGCGCTGGTATTCGGCGTAGACCTCAGCGATCTTGCGCTGGAAGATCTGCTCAGCCTCGACAGCGAACTGTTCGGCCCCGACATTTTCATTCTTGGCCGTTGAAATAGCCGCGTGGATCGACCGTGGCGGGAACCGCTTCGGGTCGAGGTTGAGATCGCGGATCACATAGCCGGTCAGACGCACTGCATCGGCTTGATCATAGATCGAGAAGCGTCCGGGGAACCCGAGGCGGGCAACATCACGCCGCAGGATCCGCACACATGCAGCGTGAAAGGTGGAGACCCACATTTTCTCGGCCACCGGGCCGATCAGGCCACCAACGCGATGCTTCATCTCCCCCGCTGCCTTGTTGGTAAAGGTGATGGCGAGAATCTCGAACGGTGAAAGTCCCTGCTCGATCAGATGGGCAATGCGGTGGGTGAGTACCCGTGTCTTGCCCGAGCCCGCACCGGCGACAACCAGTAGGGGCCCGCCTTCGTGGACGACAGCGTCGTACTGGGCGGGGTTCAGGCCATCAAGGAGGCGCTCATCAGGCATTCAAGCAACCCTAGCGAGCCGGTGCGACACCTCAAGATGCAGTGCTCGTCGCAGGAATCGCGCCAACTCAGTCGACGGTAAGTTTGTAGCCGAGGCCGCGGATGGTGACAATGCGTTCGGGGGTCTCGGGGGTCACCTCGATCTTGGCTCGTAAGCGTTTGATGTGGACGTCGAGCGTTTTGGTGTCGCCAACGTAGTCGTACCCCCAGACTCGGTCGATCAGGGTTTGACGAGTGACGACGAGTCCGCCATTTTCCATCAAGAGCGCCAAGAGGTCGAACTCCTTCAACGGCAGCTGGATCGGCTCGCTGCCGCGGCTCACCTCGTGACGCTCACGGTCGAGAACGAGATCTGCGACCACCAGCACGCTTTCGACCCCGGCCGCAACAGCCTGGGCAACGTTGGTCCGACGCAGCACAGTTCGCATACGGGCCACCAGTTCCCTCACGCGGTACGGCTTGGTGACATAGTCATCAGCCCCTACCTCCAAGGCGATGACCGCGTCGATCTCCTCGTTGCGGGCCGACACCATGATCACCGGTGTCTCGTTGACTGCTCTAATTTCTCGGCAAACGTCGATTCCAGACATTCGCGGCAACATCACATCGAGGAGGACCAAATCCGGGTGCGTGGCACGCCAGACCTCTAAGGCTTCAACCCCATCGGCAGCCAGATGGACAAGAAAGCCTTCCTGGGCAAGCGCCTGGCGCAGACCTTCTCGAAATGCAGGCTCATCGTCGACTACTAGGACGCTCACCGCAGAGGTCATGGGTTCACCGTACCCGCCGCTGGTAGATGCATAGAGAAGCTGGAGCCTTCGTCGGGCTTTGATTCGACCAGCACCTTCCCACCGTGGTTCTGAGCCACATGGCGAACGATCGCTAAGCCCAGCCCCGTGCCACCCGAGTCCCGGCTCCGCGCCCGATCGACTCGATAAAAGCGCTCGAAGACACGCTCCAGCTCAGCGCGGGGTATTCCGACCCCATCATCTTTGACGGTGATCGACGCGCCATCCTCGATGGCCTCTACCGAGACAACAATCAGCTGCTCGGGATCAGAATACCGAACTGCGTTGTCGAGAAGATTCGTCAGGGCTCGCACCAACTGGCGGCGGTCACCGGACACCGAGAGCTCGGCCGGAAGCCCGACCGTCGAAATCTCGACACCGTTTCCGTCGGCAAACGACCGAACCTTCTCGATCGCCGCATGCACGATGAGATCGAGATCGAGCACATCGAACGATGTCTCGGTTTCCTCGAGGCGAGTCAGCTCCAAGAGGTCGTCGATGATGTCGCCGACCCGCGTGGCCTCCCGACGGAGCATCTCCGTCAAGCGCTTGCGGTCCTCGACATCTTGGTCGCCTTCAAGTGCCTCGGCCAACAGCGAGATCGCTCCCACCGGCGTCTTCAACTCGTGTGAAACGTTGGCGACAAAGTCCCGCCGGATGGCATCCACCCGCCGCGACTCAGCGATTGAATCAATCACTGCGAGTCCTCGTGTCGGCCGCGGCTCGGGACCCTCAGACCGTGTTCGTGCTCGTTGCGCAGCCTGGATCTCTGGAAGCCAGCCATCGACGATATAGCGGACGCGCTCGCCGACATTCTCAGCGTGGTCGCCGATTCGTTCATAAAATCGTCCGACCAGGGCCAGTTGTAGCGATTGTTGTGGATCGAGGCCGCCGCGACGAGCATCAGAGATGACGTGCTGGGTGTAGTAGTAGTGAAGATCGTCGAGCACGTCGTCGAGCTCGTCGATCGACTCCGCCAGTGTTGAGTCGCGGGTGCGAAGAGACTCTGCGGCACGGCGCATCAATAGCTGGGCCTGCGCCGACATTCGGGCAACAAGATCACGCATCTGATCATCGGGTCGGGACCCTTGCAGCCGTCCGACGGCCTTTGCGATGTTGCTCACCAGATCGCCGCTGCGCTCGACGTCCATGTTGATGTGCATAGCCGCGACTACGAACCGAAGATCAACCTGGAGCGGCTGTTCGCGAACCAATGCGGCAATGCATCCCTCTTCGACCTGGTACGAAAGGAGGTCGATATCATCGTCGGCGTCGACCAACTGGTCAGCAGTCGCAACATCACCCTCGAGCAGTGCTGAAGTGACCAGCCCGACTCGCTCGACGACCATCTCGACCATCGCCAACAGGTCCTGTTCGATCACGGCCAAGCGCTCCGTCAGACCTGTTGGAATAGTGGTCACGGGCGGCTCCTCACTCGGCAAAAACACTGCCCTCTCACAAGCGTGCCACACCTGCATCAGTGTGCCTGTTCTCGACACAGAGAAGGCCTTGGGTAAACGGGCCCGTTCAATCAGGTGAACGATTGGTGAACGACGCAGCCCGGGTGGCGTTGACCTCAAAACTGTAGTGCTACGTTCGCTCTCGCTATGGCTCAGACGACAACTCCCCTGGCATCACGAGAGATGCCGACCGGGGCGCGCGCCGTTCTGGTTGTGACGCTCATCTACATCTTCCTTGTTGGTGTCGGCCTGCTTGAGGGCGGCATCAAGGTGATGGGGGCTGATACCCAGGCGCAGCTGTTCGAAGGCGTCAACAACCCGCTGGCTGGACTGTTCGTCGGCATCCTCGGCACAGTTCTTGTCCAGTCATCGTCGGCGAGCACCTCAGTGATCGTCGGCTTGGTCGCTTCCGGCGCCCTCGGCGTCGACGCTGCCGTACCCATGATCATGGGCGCCAATATCGGCACCACCGTCACCAACACCCTCGTGTCGCTCGGCTCGATCCGTCAAAGCGAAGACTTCAAGCGAGCCTTCGCAGCCGCCACGGTTCACGACTTCTTCAACCTTCTCGCCGTGATGATTCTGCTCCCGTTCGAACTGCTCACGGGCTGGCTCTCCGGAGCCGCCGAATCGATCAGTGAGCAACTCGTCGGCGCAGCAGGCAGCGAGTGGAAGAGTCCAGTCAAAAAGTGGGTGAAAGAGCCTGTCAACTGGCTAAGGGACGGCTATAGCAACCTCGGTCTCGAAGAAAACGTGCTCGGCACCATCATGGTGGTCACAGGCATCGGGATCGTTCTCCTCGCCCTCACCTTCATCACCAAAAATATGCGCCGCCTTGTGGCCGACCGCGTTGAGCGTTCGCTCAACGCAGTGCTCGGCAGCGGTGGCGGTTCTGTGGCCATGCTGCTCGGCATGATCATCACCATTTCGGTGCAGTCGTCGAGTATCACGACCTCGATCATGGTGCCTCTCGCTGCCGCCGGCGTAGTCTCCATCCACAACATCTACCCCGTGACCCTCGGCGCCAACGTCGGTACGACGATCACTGCCCTGCTTGCTGCTCTTGCAGCGAGTAAACCAGAAGCACTCACTATTGGTCTTGTGCACACATTGTTCAACGTGGGTGCCATTGCAATTCTCTATCCATACAAGCGGGTCCGAGAAATACCGATCCGCCTCGCTCAAGGGCTCGCCCAGATAGC
>JABIQM010000091.1 GCA_018699415.1 Acidimicrobiaceae bacterium | reverse complement strand
CTGGCTAAGGGACGGCTACAGCAACCTCGGTCTCGAAGAAAACGTGCTCGGCACCATCATGGTGATCACGGGCATCGGGATCGTTCTCCTCGCCCTCACTTTCATCACCAAAAATATGCGCCGCCTTGTGGCCGACCGCGTTGAGCGTTCACTCAACGCAGTGCTCGGCAGCGGTGGCGGTTCTGTGGCCATGCTGCTCGGCATGATAATTACCATTTCGGTGCAGTCGTCGAGTATCACGACCTCGATCATGGTGCCTCTTGCTGCCGCCGGCGTGGTCTCCATCCACAACATCTACCCGGTGACCCTCGGCGCCAACGTTGGTACGACGATCACTGCCCTGCTTGCTGCTCTTGCAGCGAGTAAACCAGAAGCACTCACTATTGGCCTTGTGCACACATTGTTCAACGTGGGTGCCATCGCAATTCTCTATCCATACAAGCGGGTCCGAGAAATACCGATCCGCCTCGCTCAAGGGCTCGCCCAGATCGCAGTCACCCGCCAGGCGGTTGCAATCGGGTACGTCGTTGTCATGTTCATTGTCATACCGCTCGTCGGTGTGGCCGTCTTCCGCTGAAAGGCGATCTCTCATGGTCATGTCCTTCTTCCGCAAAGGTGATGGCGGTCTCGACACCATCGCCGCGCACACCGTGTCGATGCTGGCCGAGGCCCGGCACAGCTTCGACTTATCCTCGATGGCGTTGCTGAGCGGTGCTGACGTCGATGCCGTAGCCAACGATGTACGCGCCACCGACGAACGCATCAACCAAGCCGAACAGGACCTTCGCGGCGAACTCGTGGTCCACGTCTCGGTACACGGTTCCGACGACATCGGTGAAGTCCTCGGCTACACGCTCCTCATCAAGAAGATCGAACGCATCGGTGACCAGGCCAAGAACATCCTCGACCTCGCCGAGGAGGGCGTCGACCTCTCATCGGCGCGCGACATTGCCGAACTCTCAGCCATCCGCCAGACCATCTCCGAGATGATGAGCGAAGCGGCCGAACTCCTCAACGAACACAACCAAGAACGAGCCGACGCCTACCGGGCCAACGCCGACGCTCTTCGCGGACAACTCGAAGGTCGTATCCGCGAGTGCATGCACTCCGAATCCCCCGGCCACGAGATTGTCCCGCGCGCCATCTTGTTTCGCTACTGGAAGCGCATCGTGGCAAACCTTGGCAGCGTCGTCACCACCGCAACCGAGCCGTTGCAGATGAAGGGCTATCTCGACGACGGCGCAACCGACGTCGACGGCTGATCACGCTCTGACGCTACGACCAGTGAGAGCCAGGAGCCGGGTAACGGTGTCTGCATCGTCGGATGGCTCGATCGGCTGCTCGGGTAACACTCCCCCGGCGAGGACTGCATCGGCGTGATCGGCCCAGAAGTCAAGGCATGCATCGGCGAGATCGACAGGAATGTCGACCGGTCGACCTGCAGCGCGACCAACATCCCACGCCCGAATCAGATTCTCGGTGACGCGTTGACCCAAGAGATCCGCCACCGCGAAACGTCCGCCAGGATGACGGACCACACGTTCTGAGGAACCTACCGCCTTCAAAGAAGTGATCGCGGCGATGGCTGTACCGCGCCAGGTCGCGACTGGATTACCGCCGAGCACCGCCGCATCAAACTCTGCGACCGCAACAATCTCACCGTTATCGATGGCCTGCGTAATCTGTGAATCGCCGACAACAACCCATGCCACAGTCGAAATCACAGTCCATTCATCGCTGATCTTGAGCTCCCATTCGGCGTCGGAGAGAGCCGCAATCGTCTCCCCGAAGACCGCAGCTGCCCGCTGGTAGGCCTCAGCGTCGAGTGCTACGCCCATCGCTGCTATTCCCACTCAATGGTGCCAGGCGGCTTTGAGGTGATGTCATAGGCCACTCGGTTCACGCCCGATACCTCGTTGATGATCCGAGAGCTCATGGCCTCCAACACATCGTGAGGGATCCGCGCCCAATCGGCGGTCATCGCGTCTTCACTGGTGACCGCGCGAATAATGATGGGCCAGCCGTACGTGCGTTCATCCCCCATCACACCAACGCTGCGAATGTCAGGGAGGACGGCAAAGGACTGCCAGATCGTGCGCTCGAGCCCAGCGACCCGGAGTTCTTCACGAACAATGGCGTCGGCCCACTGCAGCGTCGCGACCTTGTCTGGCGTGACTTCACCGATGATACGAACACCAAGACCGGGACCCGGGAACGGCTGACGCTGCACGATCTCGTCTGGCAGACCCAGCTGGCTGCCAACCATACGGACCTCGTCCTTGAACAGGCTTCGAAGCGGCTCGATGATTTCGAAGTCAATGTCTTCGGGAAGGCCACCCACGTTGTGGTGACTCTTGATCGTGGCCGCATGCTCACTGCCTGACTCGATGACATCAGGATAGAGCGTTCCTTGGACAAGGAAGTCGGCGTTTTTCACTTGGGTCTTGGCATCCTCAAACACTCTGATGAACAGTTCGCCGATCGCTTTGCGTTTGGCCTCCGGCTCGGTGATACCTGCAAGAGCAGCAAAGAACCGATCGCTGGCCTGAACATGGATGAGCTCTAAACCCATGTGGCGGTCAAACGTCTCGACGACCTGCTCACCCTCGTTCAACCGCATGAGTCCAGTGTCGACGAACACGCACGTGAGTCGATCACCGATGGCCTTGTGCATCATCGCAGCGGCAACAGCTGAGTCAACACCACCAGACAGGGCGCACATAGCTCGTCGATCGCCGACCTGAGCACGAATCTTGGCGACCTCGGTGTCGATGATCGATGCCATGGTCCAATCTGCTTCGGCCTGGCAGCCCTCACGAAGAAATTGTTCAAGCACATGCTGCCCATGCGGCGTGTGCATGACCTCGGGATGAAATTGCACGCCATAGAGCTTCTGCTCGACGTCCTCAAACGCAGCAACGGGAGCATCCGGGGTTGACGCGGTGCACGTCACCCCGTCGGGCAGGGTGACAATCGCATCGAAGTGGCTCATCCACACCGGCTGCTCATCGGGGGTGCCGTGCAACAGGATGCCTCCGCCGTCAGCCAAGGTCATCGTTGTGCGGCCATATTCGCCGCGATCGGTGCGACCAACCTCGCCGCCGCGCTGCAACGAGATCAACTGAGCGCCGTAGCAAATGCCCAGGATCGGGATACCAAGATCGTAGATACCGGGATCGATGAGCGGCGCACCCTCGACGTGCACCGAGGCAGGACCACCGCTGAAAATAATGCCGATCGGCGCCTTGGCAACAACTTCGGCCGAGGTAATCGATGGGCCAACGATCTCACTGAAGACGTGGGCCTCGCGCACCCGGCGAGCAATGAGCTGAGCGTATTGGGCACCGAAGTCAACAACGAGGACAGTCTCACGCGCCGACGTGGTCATCGAACGACTACCTCTGCCTTTTGGAACGCCTTCACGTCGGTATAGCCACAGGCCGCCATGCTGCGGCGCAGGATTTGATCGATGCCGTGTTCGCCCTCGCTTGCCGTCACCGCATCCACATCGACGAGGACCGCATCCGCACCGATCGCCAGAGCTTTGGCAACGCCGACTCCGTCTTTGATTCCGCCAGCCGCGATCAGGTGGCAGTAAACGCTGGTCTCATCGAGGTGCCGAACGCGGGCTGCTCGAGCATCCGCAAGGGCCGTAGCCAGAGGCACGTCAATGCCGAGTTCGGGGCGTGACACGCCGACGAGTACGCCGGCCGCCCCTGTGCGCATCAGGTGCAGAGCAGCATTGTAGCTCGCGCAGCCACCGACGATCACGGGCACATCGAGGCCGCGGATGAAGGTTTTGAGATTCAGTATGTCCGAGCTCGTGGAAACGTGCTCGGCCGAAACAACGCCGCCGCGTATTGCCAGGAGATCAACCTCGGCGGCAAGCGCATGCTCAACGAGTTCAGCCGCACGCTTTGGGCTGAGGCTGGCCGCAATACGTCCGTTCTCGCCCTTTGCCTTGGCAATTGCTTCCTTTACGGCGCCAACGTCGGGGGTTGCAGTCCACATGGCTTCGAAGTCGACCATTGCCAATGCGCCGCTCCGTTGAACCGCTGACACATCATCGACCGTGAGCCGACGATCAACGCCCGAAGCGACGACCGGCAGGTCGAACTTGTAGGCGTCGATCTTCCACGAGAGATCGACATCGTTTACGTCTCGGGTGCGTCGATTCGAGACAATGGTGACATCG
>JABIQM010000092.1 GCA_018699415.1 Acidimicrobiaceae bacterium | reverse complement strand
TTCGACCGACACGCTCTTTGTTCGAGGTGCGAGTGTTCATCAAGGTGTCACCCTTGTTGAAGGTGCCCGAGTAGACACGGAAATAGGTGAGACGACCGACGTGCGGATCCGTCATGATCTTGAACGCAAGAGCCGAGAACGGCTCATCATCGCTGGCCTTCCGCGAAACCTCGTTGCCCTTCTTGTCTTCGCCGGTGATCGGCGGCACGTCGAGCGGCGACGGGAGGTAGTCGATGACGGCGTCGAGCAACGGCTGGACACCCTTGTTCTTGAACGCGGTGCCGTTGAGAACCGGAACAAGACCGTGGTTCAAGGTTCCCTCGCGGATCGCAGCCTGAATCTCGGCGGCAGAAACCTCTTCATCTTCGAGGACCTTCATCATGATGTCTTCGTCGAAGTCGGCAAGCGTGTCGAGTAGATCCGAGCGATACAAGGCCGCATCATCAGCCATGTCGTCAGGAATATCGACCTCTTCATAGGTCGCGCCGAGATCCTTCTCATCAGTGGTGGGTGGCCAAACAAGGGCCTTCATCTTCACCAAGTCGACGGTGCCCTGATAGCCGCCCTCCGCCCCGATCGGCAACTGAAGAACAGCGACATTCGTCGTCAAACGATCCTTGATGGTGTCAAGGCAGAAATAGAAGTCAGCACCGGTGCGGTCCATCTTGTTGATGAAGCACATGCGGGGAACGTTGTAACGGTCGGCTTGGCGCCACACCGTCTCCGTCTGGGGTTCTACGCCGGCAACACCGTCAAAGACTGCGACAGCACCGTCGAGCACGCGAAGTGAGCGCTCAACCTCGACCGTGAAATCAACATGGCCCGGGGTGTCGATGATGTTGATGCGATGGTCGTTCCAGATGCAGTGTGTGGCAGCCGAAGTAATCGTGATACCACGCTCCTGCTCCTGCTCCATCCAGTCCATCGTGGCCGCACCATCGTGAACCTCGCCGATCTTGTACGAACGGCCGGTGTAGTAGAGAATGCGCTCGGTGGTGGTGGTCTTACCGGCATCAATGTGGGCCATGATCCCGATGTTTCGGGTCATCGCTAGGGGTGTTCGCTTCTCAGCCATGTGGCTTCCTCAAGTGATTCGGGATTCGCGTGGCAAACCGGGATTTGGTTCGCTCAGGAACCAGGATTTGGTTCCCACGCACCACGACCGGGAAATCTCCGAGGAGACTGCCTGGGCGTAGAAAAATGTCGGTGTGGTCAGGTGACGAACGGCGAAACGCCGGGCGCTACCAGCGGTAGTGGGCGAAGGCCTTGTTGGCCTCTGCCATCTTCTGGAGATCTTCGCGCCGCTTACAGGAAGCGCCGATGCCGTTGCTGGCGTCGAGAATCTCGTTGGCGAGACGTTCGGCCATAGTGCGCTCACGGCGACTGCGAGAAAACCCGACCATCCAACGGATCGAAAGGGTGGTGGCACGGCGCGGACGAACCTCGACAGGCACCTGGTAGGTGGCGCCACCAACACGACGGCTGCGCACCTCAAGCTGTGGACGAACGTTGTCGACGGCGCGCTTCAGCGCGTCGACCGGCGAACCACCCGTCTTCTCTTCCACGATGGCCAATGCGTCATACACGATCTTCTCGGCAGTAGAGCGCTTCCCGCGCTGCAGCACCTTGTTCACAAACTGGGTAACCAGAACCGACTTGTGGATCGGATCAGGCGCGATCTCGCGGCGCTGTGCGGGGCCCTTACGCGACATATCAGCTGTCCTTCTTCACGCCGTAGCGACTACGGGCCTGCTTACGGTCACGAACACCAGACGTGTCGAGCGTGCCGCGAACGATCTTGTAACGAACACCAGGGAGGTCCTTCACACGACCACCACGAACAAGCACGATGGAGTGCTCCTGGAGGTTGTGGCCCTCGCCGGGGATGTAGGCGGTGACTTCAGTGCCGGAGGTGAGACGCACACGAGCGACCTTACGAAGAGCCGAGTTCGGCTTCTTCGGGGTAGCGGTATAGACACGGGTACACACGCCGCGACGCTGCGGGGCGCCCTTGAGCGCCGGGGTAGCTTCCTTGCGACGCTTCGTCTGGCGGCCCTTACGGACCAACTGCTGAATTGTGGGCACGGAGTAATCCTTGTGATGAAGAGAAAGTTGTGGATGACCGACACAGCGGTGCACGCGGCACGCGCGTCAAGGTCAGCGGAAAAGCATACGAGGCGAAGCGAGGAACCTCAACCCGCGCGCCGCGCAAACACGAAAAGCGCGCACCCCAAAACGACGAAATTGCTGCCGCTGACGTACCCCAGGGCACGTAAGCAGCAGCAATTTCTGGGTTGTTCGGATTAGTTACCGCTGGGGTACGCAATCACGTCGGCGCCTTCAGCGTTGGCAGTGCGACCGGCGAGCCAGTCAGCAAGGTCCGACTCTTCGTCGCCCGACGTGTAGTACTCCATCGGTTCATACTCCGGCGCATCGGTGCGGATGTTGCGATACTGGGGCATGCCCGTACCGGCAGGGATCAGCTTGCCGATGATGATGTTTTCCTTGAGGCCATGCAACGAGTCGGACTTGGACTCGATGGCGGCTTCAGTGAGAACACGGGTGGTCTCCTGGAACGACGCAGCCGACAGCCACGACTCGGTGGCGAGACTGGCCTTCGTGATACCCATGAGCTGGGGACGACCCTCGGCTGGCTTGCCGCCTTCCTCGACCACACGACGGTTCGTATCAGCAAATACCTTCTGGTCAATCTGGTATCCGGGTAAGAACTCAGTGTCACCGGGTTCGGAGATCAGGATGCGCTTGGTCATCTGACGAACGATCAACTCGATGTGCTTGTCGTGAATCGACACGCCCTGATCGCGGTAGACCTTCTGAACCTCGGTGACGAGGTACTGCTGGGTCTCACGGATGCCCTTGATCTCAAGGAGTTCCTTGGGATCGCGTGCGCCTTCGACGAGGGCGTCGCCGGCACGGACTTCCTGACCATCAACGATCTCCAGGCGTGAGCCAGAGGGGATCGTGTAAACGTCCTCTTCGCCATCGTCAGCAATGACAATGACCTCACGGCCACGGCCGTCGTCATCGCCCACGCGAACCACACCAGAGGTGCGGGCCAACGTGGCCTTGCCCTTCGGTGTACGGGCCTCGAAGAGTTCCACCACGCGGGGTAGACCACCAGCAATATCTTGTGCACCCGCAACACCGCCGGTGTGGAAGGTACGCATGGTGAGCTGGGTCCCCGGCTCACCAATCGACTGAGCAGCGATGACGCCAACGGCTTCACCAAGCTCAATCTTGCCACCAGTGGCCAGCGACATGCCGTAAGACTTCGCCGAGATACCGAAGTTGGAATCATCGGTGAGGGGTGAAAGCACCCGCACACGGTTGAGACCTTCATCATCACGAATCGTCTCGAGATCGTCGTCACCGATCATCGTGCCCTTTTCAATAACACGACCATCAGAGAGCGTCACATCATCGGCAAGGACACGGCCAAAGAGCCGGCTTTCGAGATGTGTGCGCTTCGTGGCGGTGTCGGGCATGACGTCTTCCAGCCAGATACCGCGCACGGCACCGGGCCGGTCGAACGGATCTTCCTCATTGATAATGAGTTCCTGCGCCACGTCGACGAGACGACGGGTGAGATAACCGGAGTCTGCGGTACGCAGGGCAGTGTCGACCAGACCCTTACGAGCGCCAGGAGTAGCAATGAAGTACTCCAGCATCTTCAGGCCCTCACGGAAGTTGCTCTTGATCGGTTCAGGAATCATGTCGCCACGCGGGTTCGCCACAAGGCCACGCATGCCCGCAATTTGGCGGACCTGCATCATGTTCCCTCGGGCACCCGAGCCCACCATCATGTTGACGGGGTTGAACTGTTCGGACTCGAGCCCGTCCTTCATCCGGTTAGTGACCTCTTCAGTGGCCTCGGACCAAACCTCGACCTTCATCTGACGGCGCTCGCCATCAGTGATGATGCCGCGACGGAACTGTTGTTCGATCTTGTCGGCCTGCTTCTCGTGGCGGCTGAGAATGTCAGCCTTCTCGGGAGGCGTGGCCACATCGGAGATAGCGACAGTGAGGCCCGACGACATCGCTGCGTCAAAGCACAGATCCTTGATGGCATCGAGACTGACCGCAACGTCCTGCTTGTCGTAGGTACGGGCCAGGGTGTCGACGATCAGACCCATCTCCTTCTTGCCAACCCGCTCGTTGACGAAGGGATACGCCTCGGGGAGGGTGGTGTTGAAGAAGACACGACCGGGTGTGGTTGGCTCGTACTGAGCAGCCTCGCCGTTGGCCGGGCTGATCAGCAGATCAGGAGTACGGAACTGAATGAGGGCGTGGAGCTCAAGATCGCCACGCTCGTACGCGGCACGAACTTCCTCGACGTCTTTGAACACACGGCCTTCACCCTTGGAGCCCGGCACTTCTTCAGTGTGGTAATAGGCACCAATGATCATGTCCTGCGTCGGCGTGACCAGCGGACGGCCATTGGCCGGGCTGAGCACATTGTTCGCGCTGAGCATCAGCACACGCGCCTCGGCCTGTGCTTCTGCTGACAGTGGCAGGTGGACAGCCATCTGGTCACCGTCGAAGTCGGCGTTGAAAGCGGTGCAAACCAGCGGATGCAGATTGATGGCCTTGCCCTCAACCAATACGGGCTCAAAGGCCTGAATGCCGAGACGGTGCAGGGTTGGTGCACGGTTGAGCATCACCGGATGCTCTTTGATGACCTCTTCAAGGACGTCCCAAACCTGGGGGCGGCGACGCTCGACCATGCGCTTGGCCGACTTGATATTTTGAGCCAGTTCAGCGTCGACAAGCTTCTTCATGACGAACGGCTTGAACAGCTCGAGCGCCATGATCTTGGGAAGACCACACTGATGGAACTTCAGCGTCGGGCCAACCACGATGACCGAACGGCCAGAGTAGTCGACGCGCTTGCCGAGAAGGTTCTGACGGAAGCGGCCCTGCTTGCCCTTGAGCATGTCGGACAGCGACTTCAGCGGACGGTTACCGGGACCGGTAACAGGCCGGCCACGACGACCGTTGTCGAACAATGCGTCAACGGCTTCCTGAAGCATGCGCTTTTCGTTGTTCACGATGATCTCAGGAGCGCCAAGATCGAGAAGACGCTTCAAACGGTTATTGCGGTTGATCACGCGGCGGTAGAGATCGTTGAGGTCGGAGGTAGCGAAACGGCCACCGTCGAGCTGAACCATCGGTCGCAGTTCCGGCGGGATCACGGGAACAACATCGAGGATCATGGCACGAGGATCATTGATCCGACGGCCGTGCTCATCGCGACGATTGAACGCAGCAACAATCTTCAGGCGCTTGATGGCCTTCTGTTTGCGCTGAGCGGACAGACTCTTCACACCTTCCGGCGGGTCGATCTGGGCCCGAAGGTTGACCTCTTCCACGTCGAAGTCGAGCGACTCCACGAGACGCGCAATGGCATCAGCACCCATGCCACCTTCGAAGTAGTCACCCCAACGATCCTGCAGCTCGCGCCACAGCATTTCGTCTTCGATGATCTGACGGCCAAAGATGCTCTTGAACTCGTCCCAGGCACGGTCGAGAATTTCCTTCTCGAACTCAAAATTCTCACGGATCTCAGCCAGGTCCTTGTCGCCCTGACGACGAGTCGCTTTCAACTCGGTGTCCTTGGCCCCGTCCTTCTCTTGGCTGGCAAGCTCCTTTTCGAGCTCTTCGTTCCGACGAGCGAGATCTAGCTCCATGTCCTTGTCGATGGCTTCGCGCTCACCGATGACTTCGGACTCGAGGGCTGGGAGATCTTCGTCGCGGCGCTCCTCATCGACAGAAACGACAAGGTTGGCAGCGAAGTAGATGACCTTTTCGAGCTGCTTGGCCTTGAGCTCTTCCTTGGGCGTTGTGCCCATGAGGAGGTAGGCCAACCACGAGCGGGTGCCGCGCAGATACCAGATGTGAACCGACGGAGCGGCGAGTTCGATGTGGGCCATGCGCTCACGACGCACCTTGGACCGAGTGACCTCAACGCCACAACGCTCACAAATAATGCCCTTGAAACGGACCCGCTTGTACTTGCCACAACCGCACTCCCAGTCCTTGGTCGGACCAAAGATCTTCTCGCAGAAGAGCCCGTCTTTCTCAGGCTTTAGGGTTCGGTAGTTGATGGTCTCGGGCTTTTTGACCTCGCCGTTGGACCACATACGGATGCTGTCCGCAGTAGCGAGCCCGATTTTCAGGTTGGAGAAATCGTTGACGTCAAGCATGACTGTTTTCCCTCAGCTCTTTCTTGGGCTCAGACTCGGGCCGCACGAGCGGCGGCACGGGCGGCGTCTTCTTCATCAGATCCACGTTCGGGACGCTGGAGATC
>JABIQM010000093.1 GCA_018699415.1 Acidimicrobiaceae bacterium | reverse complement strand
CCTCACCAACGGATCCAGCTACACCATCACCGTCCGCGCCAAGAACTCCGACTTCTGGAGCACATCCTCAAGCCCCTCCAGCCCGCACACGCCGCTTGGTGTGCCGGGTGCTCCGACAGCTCTCGTCCTCACACCTACCAGCAACGGATTCAGCGCCGAATGGGTTGCTCCCAACGACGATGGTGGGGATGGGGACGGCACGGATCTCGGAAACTACGACTATCAGGTCGAGGATAGCGGGGGCACCATCGTGCTGGCCTGGACAACGACCGGATCGTCATCAACGGAATACTCCATCACCAACCTCAGCCCCACCACGACGTACACCGTGAAGGTACGAGCCACCAATGTTCTCCACAATGGCACGGCCTTCGACTCCGCGAACGCAACCACATTGTCGTAATCGCCGGTGGCTACCAGATCCAGATGTAGCCGATCAGTAGGAAGACCACGATGGCCAGCACAGCGGCCACGACCCAGACCGGCCACTTCGGCGGGTCGGATAGCGGGGGCGGTGGCTCGTGCGGTGCGGGCCACGGGAGTGGCGCGGGAATCGGCGCCGCTGGGGTGACGAGCAACTTGTTGCAGCGCACGCACAACTGCCGTCCGATGCTGTTGCGCTCACCACAGTGCGGACACTCACGATCGCCGATGGCGTCGCGGCCCTCGGCGCCAGGAAGACGACGGAAGGCATCGCCCGACTCGTCCATACCATCCGAACTCGGCGGGCTGGCCCAGAAAAGAGGAAAGTCGCAGTCGGGGCAGAACTCATCGGCCGAACGACGAATCTCTTGAAACACCGTCTGAAACGCACAGCGGGGGCAGGTAACTTCGACGCTCATGCGACTCGACTCTCCGAAAGTGGCCACAGCGTGCGGGGACCACGCCGCATCTCGAAGGTGACGGTGGCGGGGAGCTCCCGCTGAACGATCCGGAGCAGGTCGTCATCAGACGCCCAACCGCCGTCGGGCACAGCGACGAACACGTGGCTGCGTATTCCGGCTGGTGCTGGTTCCCACTCGTTGATCGCAGGCTGTGGCACGAAATAGGCGGCGGCGTCATCTCGCACGATCACGCCCGCACCAGTGATGGCGGCCAGGAGTCGCTCGAGTCCGTAGCGGGTTCCGCGCCAGGCGACGAGCGTGCTGTACTCCCTCACGAGGCTGCGCTGCACCTCGTCGGGCAGCTCCTCGTCGAGATATTCCAGGCCGATCCAGCTGCCGAGGACCCGCACCATCGACGTCGGAGTCACAGAGGCATCGAAGGCGTGTTCAAGGCCGTCAATCGTGTCGAGGAAGGTGTCGCCCATATCCTGAAAGATGCGCAGGTAGCGCATAAGGAAATCATCGTCATGCATGCCGCCAGGCAACTGATTCAGAAGCCAGTCCGGGTTTCGATTCATCGCACCACGACCTGGTGGCGGGCCGAAAGGAAGAGAGCCCGGTTGGTCAGGCGAAGCACCTCGTGGGCATCGCCATAGCGGCGGTTCTCGTTGCGAACGTCGACCTGGAACAAGACGACATCGTCAACGCGTTCGACGCCGTCGACATCGGCGAGGAGTTGGGTGACCGCAGCGGCGTTGAGATCCAGGCCGAACGGCCAACCGTTGCCGTCGGGCCCACCGACTAGTGGATCGATGAACCGGTAGAGCGCCTCGGTGGCGCGGGCCCGCACGGCTTCGGGCGGGCGCCCGGGCAAAACACCGATCAAGGCTGCGACGCTGGCACCCTGGAAGTACGGCGTGCCGTAGGCAACCGATGTTCCAAGGATCCGACGCCGGTCGAGATACTCCTGGACACGTTGTTCGACATCGGCGGCAATCGCGAAATCATCGAGTTTGCGCTGGCCGAGATCGTCGCCTTCGACATTGGGAACAAGAAGGAGACGCGTGGGTCCGCCGGTCTCCAGCGGAGGTAGGCACCGGGCGCGGGCGATCGACGGATCAGCCTGGTGGGCCAAGCGCTCATAGTCCTCAACGGTCACTGCTCGACCCCCAGCACGAACAGTCATCGGGCCACGATGCTTCGCGTTCTCAACCGTCTCGGCATCGACGCCGCCACTGGCCGGACTGAGATTCTCGACGCCTGCGATCCCAATCAGCGACGCACGAGGGGCCACAAGGGTTCGGGCACCGACGTTGCCACCGGCGCCACCGCCGTAGCGATAGCCGGAGGCTCGAACCACCGCACTCTTCGACGGGGCCGCTCCGTGCTGACGGTACGACCCGTCGGGGTAGCGAATCCGCGGGCCGAAGTGCACCTCTCCGGTGGCGTCATCCCAGACAAAGTGCATGTCATCAGGACCGGAGTGCTGGAAGTCGGCCACCTCGAGCCAAGTCATGGCAACGCCAGCTTCGTCAACGACCTCGATGGTCTCACCCTCGCGTCGTTCGAGGACTGGACGGTTGACGGTCTGGAACATCTGGTCAGGCTCGCCTGACGAGACCCCGAGGAACTCCTCGCCGATCAACAAGGCATGTTCGGCGCGGATGGTGCCGCCAATAGTGCGGGCGGTGATCGCCGTAACCACTGGCGAGACCCGGTACGAGTTGTCCTCACCAAGCCCGCGCGTGAGCACGACGCGCACCCAGAAACCTGCATGCTGCCCGAGTGTGAGGGGTTCGTGCGCCATTGGAATCAACAATTTGACAAGGCCGTCGCGGTTGAAACCGCCGGTGGTGTCCTCATGCACGGTGATCCGAGCCCAGCCTTCACCGGTCCAAACTTCCCAAGCAATCGGAGGATCCGTAGGGTCGATACCGATGCCCTGCACGGTGGCGCGGATCTGGAGTTCGAGAACATTGCCGGCCAACGACCGATCGAACCCCAGATAGAAGCCGTCACCAGTTCGCAACGGGTTGGTGGAAAACAGCGGCGTCATTTGACCAGACGAGACTGACGTCGTCAGATCGACAAAGACATCATCATGAGCTGAGGTCATCAAACGGTCGAGAACCGGGTCGACAATCTCGAGGTTCCCAACCGTGGTGAAAACAATCGGGTCTTCAGTCCCACTGACACTGGTGGCGATCTCAGTCCCGGCAGCAATCCTGGCTGTGTCTTGACCGCTCGACGCCCAGAACGTGAGATCCGCGCTAGCCGCTGAGGCGGGAAACGTCTCGATCCCAAGAAGGTTGAGCATCCGCATATAGAAGCCATCGGGCACCTGATTCAGGCGGAAGAGCATCATCTCACTCATCCACGCGAACAGTTCGATCAGGGCAACACCCGGATCGGAGAGATTGTGATTCGTCCACTCCGGGCAGTAGGTCGGAATCAGCCGTTTGGCTTCGTCAACCAACTGCTGGAAGGAACGATCGTCGAGATTTGGGACGGGCAAACTCACTCGTCGTCTCCGGGAATCATATAGAAGGGATAGACGAGGTTGCGTACGTCGTTGGTCGACTGGACCTCGTAGGTGATGTGGATGTCTACCGCTCCGTCCGCGCCGGTCCGCGGTGCTACGTCGACTTCGGTCACCTCGGCTCGAGGCTCCCATTGTGCCAGAGCCTGGCGGGTGTAGTCGGCCATCAGTCCCAGAGTATTGCTGTTGATCGGCTCAAAGAGGAGTTCCCAGACCCGACACCCGAATTCTGGACGCATCAAACGTTCGCCGGGTGCGGTGCAAAGGATCATTCGGATCGATGAATCGATGTCTTCGGTGCCACTACTGGTGGCGATGGCGCCGGTGTGGTCGATACGCAAGGGGAAGCTGATGCCCTGACCGATGAAGTCGGCCTTCTCGTCGCTCATATCCACCTCAATTGACCTTCACCATCGAGCCCTTGATCTCGGTGATCGCCGAGGACTTCACAGCCGTGCCAGCGCTCGATTCAACCGTCGCCTTGGTCCCTGCCTTCACATCCACCTTCTGTTGACCCTCGATCTTGACATTTGCACCTTTGATGGTGACGTCTTTCGTCGCAGAAAGCGTGAGGCCATCCTTCGAGTCGTTCGTGATAGCGCCCTTGTCGTCGATCGTGATCGACGACTTCTTGTCAGCTACCGTGATCTTGAGCGTGCCCTTGCCCAATTCGAGGAGACCGTTCTCCTTGTAGAAGCGCAGCTTGCCAGTGGTGTCAGCAGCAGCCTCAATCTCGAGGAGCGCTTCGGCCTTGTCCTTGGCCTCACTCCCAGTGAACAGCTTCAGCTTTGCCTTTCCGTCGACCGACGTCACATAGGTGGCTTCGCGCTGCTCGATCGGCTCGGCCGCCGGCGGCGGGAACTTCTTGCTGTACAACCCACCGATGACGATCGGGCGGCGAACATCGCCGCTCTGGAATAGCACCAGAACTTCGTCAGCCAGTGCTGGCGGCACAAAGACGCCGCCGTCCTTGCCGGCGCGAGGAGCAAGCACCCGAGCCCAATCGCTTTCGTTCTTCTCGGAAAGCTGTGGATACTTCACCTTGACTCGCCCAAGCTTGTCTGGATCGGTGACATTGGTGATGACGCCAACGACCGGGCCGGACTGCGACCACGCCAGCGGTTCCCGGTTGTCGAGCACCAGTTGCGCAAGATCTGTGCGCTCCACGCCAGCGAGATGCAGCGTCGTCGTCTCTGCGGACGGTTCGAATCGATGCTGCAACCCAATCACGCGAAGTGATGCGCCTTTCGTGCCGAACAGGGGAAGCAGCCGGGCCGGAACCGTCGTTTTGTCGTGGAGCTTGGCGCCTGGTTTCAACACACAGTCGACCTCGCACCATCCACCCTGCTCGACTGCGTCGAAGTTCCGAGCGCCAGCGATCGCAGCCGCCTCGGCCTGGGTTAAAGCTGGCGAGTTGGGCGAAACGACATCCGACGACTTTTTGCCTGAGGGCGAGCGGGGCTTGTCGGTCCAGCTGGCCCGCTTGCTGTACGAGCTCTTGCCCGCGACAGCTTTCTGCGTGGCCGAGTCCCAATCGCGAACGATGGCCTTGGCTTCAGTATGGCTGCCATCGAACCGAGCGGATAGCCGGATCACGTCGTCCTCATCTAATGAGAGCGAACCCCCACCCGTAGTGCGATCCTTGACGACGAGCTTCTTTCCCTCGATCCACCAGTCGTAGCCGTAGGTCGAAGCAAGGTCGTCGACCATCTCCCGGTCGCTAACGTGCTGCTGAACAAAGTCGAACGCTCCGAGCTTCCCGCCGGGCACGTCGGCGCTCAGGCCAGCATTACTTGCTATGTCCTTGATAACAGCGGTCGGCTTCTTGTTCAGAAAGGTCTTGAACTGTGGTCCGCCATCCAGCTTGAACCCGTTGTCGAGGGCGTGGATAGTGAGCACGAGCGAGTGATCATCCGCCAACTCCTGCCCAACAGCGACGACGACCCCCTCGAAAACCTCGGTACCGACATCGTCGACGATGCCCTCAATCTTGATGTCCTTACCGATCAGATCGCTGGTGACCGGTGCCGTGTCATTCGTGCCGAAGATGGGTTGATGAAGGCTGATCTCAGCCGACCGGGGCTGATTGATAGCGACGTCGACCACGACTGACTCCAGGACCGGACCCCAGTCTGGGGTCTTGTCCTTACCGTCGAGCTTGATCTGGGCCCCGTAGTTCCGCGAAGTTCTGGCCATCAGGTACTCCCACGCTTGGGAATGGCAAGCACCATCCCGGGGCTGATCGCCAACGGATCAGCAATTCCATTAGCCATCGCGATATCTCGCCACGCCGTGGCGACCCCGTAGTGTTCGGCGGCAATCCGGTCGAGGGTGTCACCGGGGCGCACTCGGTGGGTGCGGTGTGGAAGCGGAGTGCCAGACGTGGGGTTCTGCTTTGACCAGGTGTCGTCGGGCTCATACTGCTTCAGACTCAGGCTCGCTCGTGCACGCAGCGGCTTCCCGTTATCAGCAAAGTAGGTGTACGTGACTTCGAGGCTCTCGACGACCGACTTGAACGAGTG
>JABIQM010000094.1 GCA_018699415.1 Acidimicrobiaceae bacterium | reverse complement strand
CCTATCTCGAACGTCCACTCGCTGGGGGAGATGGCGGGGTGGTGACGGCTGAGAGCGAGTCGGGTCAGGGCATGGGCGGTGATAAACGTCCGACGGTCTTCAAGGTGTCGGAATCGCGCGGAACGGGCGCGTTCATCGGTGTTCAGTAGCTCGAGCATGTGATTGAGTTGAGAGCTAGACGTAGGTGGGGCAGCGAGCGAAAGGTCCACAACGGTCATGCGGAAAGCGCGCCGTCCTCTCCCGCCTTCGTGAGTTCGTCGCCGATGTCGATACGCCCGGGTTCGGCCACGAGACCCCCGATGGCCAAGCGGTTTGCTCGTTCGCGGATGAGCGTCTTCAAGACGTCGAGGTCGCGATCGAGACCGGGCTGGGGACGAGTGACCATCACACAGCGATCGATCTGCTTGGTGATATCGAGGATGCATGTACCGAGCCGTACCGACTGGTCGACGAGAGCGTCTTCGCCATCACCTTCCAAGATGATGTTGGCGCGGAAACGGCGCGGATCCCAGTTTCCCAAACTTGCCGTCGACACGAGAGAGACGCGAGTGCGCCCGCTGTCGTGCCATGCCTGCGCCGGCCCGGTCCAGCTGATCCAGTCGGTTTCGCCGAATGGATCCATTGGGTTCTCAAAGGTTCCGCCGGTATCGCCCGCGGCAACGAGTTCGACGGGTCGACCAAGCCAATCGCTGTAGTCGGCGCTCGTGTGCAACTCGTCTCCTGCGGGGGTCGTGGTGACCGGATGGCTATCCACGAGGCGACAGGTCGCGAGTAGAAGTCGTGGTTCGCGACGCGCTGTGAGCACCGTGCCGCTCGCTGGGTCGGCGAGACCCCATCCGCGATCGCCGGTAAGGCCGGTGACGTCGACGGTGGCTGTGGCCAGTGACTCTCCCCCGATCGACTTGATTGGATAGCGCCAGATCTGAGAAATACGCATCAGCGTGACAGTACCGCTGAGTCGTTGGCCGGGTGAGCCATTGGCTATTCGGCAGCGGTGATTTCGTAGGTCGAGAGATCGATGGTGCCGATGGACGCGGCCACGGTCACGGAGTCTGCGTAGCGGGCTCTCGCGTCTTCTTGGAAGTCGAGAATGACGCTCTCGACCAACGCGGTAGAAACGAGGGCCGCGGCCTGTTCAATGACCTGAGGGTCAGCGCTGGGATGGAGTTCAGCAGTAGCTGGACCGATGCTCTGGATCTCGATGAGGTGCCAGCCAAACTGTGTCTCGACCGGCCCGACGACCTCGCCGGCCTGGCCCTTGTACGCCAGGTCCTCGAATTCGGGAACGAAGGTACCGGTGAGCTGGCAGTCGAGGCTCCCGCCGGCAGGGCCGGTCGGTCCCACCGACAGCTCCATGGCTAGCTCAGCAAAGTTTTCGCCGTTGATGTAGCGGTCCAGGCCTACGAGTGCGTCAGCCTCTGCCTCAAAGAGGATGTGGTTACTGCAAAGCAGATCGGGTGGATCGAGGGGGTCGCGGGTGGTGGCCTCTTCGTCGGCCCATCGGCCCAGCACGATGCTGATCAGAATCTCCTCGATGAGCGTGTCACGGTCGAGATTGGGCTGCCGAGCGATAAGCGCGCCAGCGGTGAGATCGGCTGAATCGCGGTCCTCGTCGGTGGGTTCAAGGCCAAGCCGCTCGGCTTCCATCGACATGGCCAGTCGCTGCAGCCAGGTGCTGACTTCATCGGCGATCAGCTGAGGGACGGTGGCGTCGCCGAATTCTAAGATGCCATCGAGCTCGGACTGGGTAAGGGTCTGGTCAGCGATCGATGCGACGACATTGTCATCACTGGCATCGCCACATGCAGTGGCGACGAGCGATGCAGCGACAAGCACCGCAGAAATGGTGAGAAAGCGACGACCGAGGTTCACGAGGAAGGAAGGCTAACGCCTCGGTCTCACTCTGAGTCCGCGAGCTTGGCTTCGACGCTGGCAATCTTGTCCGCCATGGTCTGGGCCCGATCGGTGCGTGTGCCGAATCGCATCGATGATGTGACGCGTGGTGCCCCCATCTCGTGAACAACCTCGTGGCACCGCTTCACCGCAGCCATCACGTCGTCCCACTCTCCTTCGACATTGGTGCCGTAGGCGTGCATCTGGTGCGAAAGCCCAGCGTCTTGGAAAACACGCTCGCACGCGGTGACGTACTCCGACACTGACGTGCCAACCCCGATCGGCACGATACAGAGATCGATCATGACATTCATTTGTTATCTCTCTT
>JABIQM010000095.1 GCA_018699415.1 Acidimicrobiaceae bacterium | reverse complement strand
GGCAGCTCGGACCCGGGCGTGAAGATGCGGACCCGGTAGTCGGCACCAGCCTCTGTCGGTGCGAGGACGAACGTGGTCTCGCTCAGATTCGTCCAATGAGCGAACTGCTGCATCTGTTCATCGGAGAGATCGTCGGCATCAAACACGACTGCTACCGGATTACCGCGGTACGGAACGGCGGTGAATACATCAACTTGCTTGAACGGACGCATCCGCGAACCGTACTAAGGAACGCGTGAACAGAGAAGATGCTGCGATGCAGGGCCCCCGTTACTTACGCATGGCCCGGTACCTGCGGATCAGGGCATTGGTGCTGGCGTCGTGGTCCAGGGCTGGTTCGTCGGGGGCGACGAGTTCGGGGATGATGGCGGTGGCCAGTTCCTTGCCGAGTTCGACTCCCCATTGGTCGAATGAGTTGACGCCCCACACCACACCCTGGGTGAACACTTGGTGTTCGTAGAGCGCCACGAGTTGGCCGAGTACCGAAGGGGTAAGCGCCGGCGCCATGATCGTCGTCGACGGGCGATTGCCCGGGAACGTGCGGTGGTTGACGAGCGCCGGGTTGGTCTCGGTCGCGGCTACCTCATCAGCGGTCTTGCCGAACGCGAGTGCCTCGGACTGGGCGAGGCAGTTCGCCACCAGGAGATCGTGATGGGCTTCGACCCCAGCGAGTTGATCGTTGGTGTGGTCGGGGGCCGCCATCAGAATGAAGTCGGTGGGCACAACAGTGGTGCCCTGATGCAAGAGCTGATGGAACGAGTGCTGGCCGTTCGTCCCCGCTTGGCCCCAGATGATCGGCCCGGTCTCGTACGTGACGGGTTCGCCATCGAGCCGCACTTGCTTGCCGTTGCTCTCCATGTCGAGCTGCTGGAGGTAGGCGGGGAATCGATGGAGGTAACGCGAGTAGGGGAGGACGGCCCGAGTCGGTAGGTCACAGAACGTGCGGTACCAGACTTCGATGAGCCCAAGGATGGCCGGAGCGTTTTCCGCGATCGGTGTCGAGACGAAATGGTCGTCGACGATTCGGAACCCGTCGAGCATTTCGCCGAAGGCCTCGGCCCCGATGGCAAGCATGAGTGACAGGCCGATGGCGGAGTCCATCGAGTAGCGGCCGCCGACCCAATCCCAAAAGTTGAACATGTTGGCGGTGTCGATCCCGAAGGCGGCCACGGCGTCAGCGTTGGTGGACACCGCGACGAAGTGCTTGGCGACGGCGTCGGCGCCAAGCTGATCGGCCAGCCAGCGGCGAGCGGAAGTGGCGTTGGTGAGTGTCTCCTGCGTGGTGAACGTTTTTGACGAGATCACGAACATTGTGGTGGCCGGATCGAGATCGGAAACGGCCGCGGCGAGATCGCTGCCATCGACGTTGGACACGAACTCGCAGCGGATGCGTGGGTGACGAAATGCAGCGAGTGCTTCGTAGGCCATGACAGGGCCGAGGTCGGATCCCCCGATCCCGATGTTGACGACCGTCTTGATGGGCATACCGGTTGCACCAAGCCAGTCGCCGACGCGCACCCGATCGGTGAACGTCGCCATCTTGGCAAGCACACGGTGTACGTCCGGCACGACGTCCTCACCATCGACCACGATCGTTCGGCCTGCGGGGGCGCGGAGCGCCGTGTGAAGGACGGCTCGGTCCTCCGTCGAATTGATGCGATCACCGCGCATCATTGCTGTCGCTCGATCAGCTACACGGGTCGTCTCGGCGAGCGCGATGAGGTCGGCCAATACCGCGGGGGTGATCCGATTCTTTGACCAGTCGATGACCAGATCACCGACTGACAGTGTCATGGCACCGACGCGCTCGGGGTCGCCGGCGAAGAGAGAGCGCAGCTCGAGGTCAGCGAAATGTTCGGCGTGGGTACGTAGCGCCCGCCATGCGTCAGTCATCGTGATGTCCACCTGGTCTCCTCGACTTCACTACCCCGACACATAATCGCAGAGGCATTCAACCCGTTTGCACCATGATTGCGGGCGTAACGCCCCGGGTAGGTGATCTAGACCCATGAGTTGTTTGCTTCATGTTGCTCCGTTCAGTGGTTTTCTGGATCGAATCCGAGTCCTGATGGCGTTGCCGTGACGGTGAGAGCTCAGACAACGAAGACGGCCCCATCAACGATTACGCCATGTCCACTGGCCGCATGAATTCTGACGATGGTAGTTTCCGCTGATGAGCACACCGGCGCCGGTTGAAGATTGGTCCACTGACTGGGATCATCACGCGCCTGAGTGGGTGGCAGATCCATGGCCGATTTGGGATGAGCTGCGAACGGGCTGCCCGATTGCGCATACTGATCGCTACAACGAGGGGGTGTGGTTGCCGACTCGCCACGAGGACCTCTCGACGATCGCTCACGACACGACCGTATTCTCAAGCGGTCATAGCGGCGCAACCATCGGGGGCACGAAGCAGCGAGCGAAGTTTCCGCCGATTCATCTTGACCCGCCGGAGCACATGGACGTTCGCCG
>JABIQM010000096.1 GCA_018699415.1 Acidimicrobiaceae bacterium | reverse complement strand
TCCAGCCGCCGTCTTGCTTGAGAAGGCTGGCCTCGCGTTAAACCGTGGCATGGACTTCGGCTCGAACTCCGAAGGGTTCGCCCGTCTCAACTTCGCCACCACCCCCGAGATCCTCGACATGGTCATCGATCGAATCGTCAACGCCGTCAAGACCGGAGTGACTCCATGAGCCAGTCAGTTTCCATCCGCCCCACCGACGGTTCGATCGACTGGACCGCAGCCCTCGCACGCCTCGACAAACTGCTGCGTATCCGCACCACACCCATCGGCATGAAAATGTTCGAGACGGAGGAAGCGATGGCGGCTGTCCCGAAGATCCGACGGCCGAAGGACATTCACACCGCGGACCAGATCGTGTCGATGGCATCCCGCCTCAACTGGACGGTCGGCATCACTGGCGCCGATCTCGTGGGGACCCAGTGCCAGGCCGTTCTCGGCCTCGGAGCCCAAGACGACGAGTGGTACTCGGGTCGTCACATGACTGGGGTCTGGTTCGAAACCGAAGAAGACGCCTCGGCGCACCAAGCTGCCATGGATCTGGTGCCGATCGGCACCTACCAGGCCATGGCCGTTTCGCCGCTGGCCACCGGCCGTCTCGACCCGCCCGACATCTGCCTCATCTACGCCACACCCGGCCAGATGATCCTGCTCATCAATGGCCTGCAGTGGGCGGGCTACAAGAAGCTGGAGTGGGGTTGTGTCGGTGAATCGTCGTGTGCCGACTCGTGGGGCCGCGCCCTCGCCACTGGCGAACCAAGCCTCTCAATCCCATGTTTTGCGGAGCGACGCTATGGCGGCGTGCCCGATGACGAGATGCTGATGGCGCTTCGCCCCGGCCATCTCATGCAAGCCCTCAATGGTTTGGAAGCACTCAGCCGCAACGGACTGCGCTACCCGATTCCGCCCTACGGGATTCAAAGCGATGCCCGCGCCGGGCTCGGGGCCAGTTACAGCTGACCATCCTTAGGCTGTGCGGGTGAAGGCCCGCAGCGATCGCCACATCATCGCCTATCTGGCGTTCATCAGCTTTCTGCTGGCCTTCGGAATAGATACCGTTCTCCCGGCGTTCGACGAGATCCGCGCCGAGTTCGATCTCACCGCAGGCTCAAGCGACGTGTCGAAAATCGTCACGCTGTATCTCATTGGTGTCGCTTTGGGCCAGCTGATCTGGGGGCCAATCTCAGACCGCTTCGGACGACTACCCACGTTAGTTGCCGGTATTTCCGTCTACGGCGGTGGCGCTCTCCTTGCGGCAGTCACACCAAGTTTCGAGTGGGTCCTGCTTGCTCGGTTCATCTGGGGTCTCGGTGCCGCATCGACAATGGTCCTCTACACCGCCATCGCTCGCGACCTGTACGAGGGCGATCAGATGGCACGGGTTCTACAAATCGTGACCGCCGTCTTCCTGATCGGACCGATGGTTGCACCCGGCTTCGGTGAGGTCCTGTTGCTGATCGGCTCCTGGCGGATCATCTTTGCGTCCGCAGCCCTGCTCGCGCTGATTGCCATCGCCTGGAGTCGGCTGATCGGTGAGACACTCGACCCTCGTAACAAACGTCCCCTCAACCCTCGCGCCACTGTCAACGGGTTCCGTGCCGTCTTCGCGTCGAAGGCGGCAAGGGGTTACATGCTCACCATGACTTTCACGACCGGCGGCTTCTACATCTACTTGGGTTCGGGCCAGCCAATCATCGATGAGATCTACGGGCACGGCGACATCTTTGCCCTCATCTTTGCCATCGGTGCAACCGTTATGGGGCTCGGTCTTCTCCTCTCCAGTCGGCTCACGGCCCGGATCGGCGCGCGAAAGGTTGTTCGCCTTGCAGTCTTCTCGATGACTGCAACATCGGGCTTCGGAATAATCCTCGCCATCACCGCCGACGGGGTCCCTTCGTTGTGGCTGTGGGGTACTGCCACAATCGTCTCCCTGACCCTCATGACCATCATGACGCCAACAGGTATGTCTCTCGCTCTCCGTCCGCTTGAGCACATGGCTGGCACGGCCGCAGCCGTGATCGGATTCGTGGTCCAGGGCGGCGGTGCCGCACTTGCAGCCGTTGTCAATCGACAGATTGATGAAACGGTCACCCCAATGTCAGTTGGTGGCGTCGTATACGGCGTGCTCGCTATCGCCTTCGCCACCAGCGCCATCCGCGCTGACCCGCAACCACTTGACTGACGCAGAGCTCCGAGGCCAGGCTGGCACGAGGCCGGTTCTCTTCCCGAGCAGACCAGTGCTGGGTTTGGCACGTCAAAGTGGTCCGGAACGACAAACTATCCAAGCCGTGATGTAACACTCTGTGTTAAAACAAGTCGGAAACTAAACACCAGATCGGACGAGCGTTCGATTTGTTTATGGGTCCTGCGGGGCCCAAGGGGGAAACAGACTATGTATACCGTTGCGGCTTTGCTCGCGATGGCGATTGCGCTTGGCGGCGTGATGGCCATTCTCGATTCCGTACTTAATCTGGCCGGTGTTGCCGAAACAGTGCGCAAGCTGCCTTTGGTCGGAGGCCACCTTGACGTAGCAGTTGCTATCGGGATGGTCTGGCTGCTTGACATCCATATTGTCAACGGCTTCATTGCTATGCCACTCCGCGAGGAATGGATGAGCTTTGTCATCAACGGCATTGTCATCGTCGGCATGGTTCCTGTGAAGGACGCCGTCGTAGGAGCAATTGGCAAGGGCATGCGGGCCTAAGTCCGTTTAGCTGATCTCGTAGCGGCCCCTGGCTCTTTGAGCCGGGGGCCGTTGCGCGTCTGGGCTGCCAGACTGCAGTGTGACCGACGCACGCTCTCTCTCCAAGCGCAGACCTCCCCCACCATTTCGGCTTGTTGAGGTTGTGAGCCGTGCCGAACTCTCGCCACGAATGTTGCGACTCGTTCTCGGCGGAGAGAGGCTCGCTGGCTTTCCCTCGACCCAACCTGCGGCCAGCATCCGACTCGTTGTGCCGTGGGCGGGCGACAAGTTCGCTATCCCTACGTGGACCGGCAACGAGTTCCTCCTGAGCGACGGACGTCGGCCAGCGTTGCGAACGTTCACCCTGGTCGATTTCGATGCCAGCATGAACCAGTTGATCCTCGACATCGTTCGCCATCGTGGTGGAGAGATCGCGCAATGGGCCGAGGCAGTACGTATGGGTGACGCTGCCGCTGTTTCCGGGCCTGGGCGAGGCGAAACGATCGATCGCAACGCCCAGCACTACATCCTGCTGGGTGACGAGACTGCAATCCCTGCGATCCGTCAGATGATCGAGGCAATCCCCGATGCGATCCGCGTCACCGTACACATCGAAACAGTGTCTCCTGAAGCTCGACTCGAACTCCCCGTCCACCCCGGTCTATCCATCATCTGGCATGACGCTGAGGCCGCCGCTCCGCCGTGCAGCCAACTCCAAGCAGCAATCACCACGGTCGCTATCGATGACGCCACTCGAAT
>JABIQM010000098.1 GCA_018699415.1 Acidimicrobiaceae bacterium | reverse complement strand
CATCGTCTGAGTCATCGTCTGAGTCATCGTCTGAGTCATCGTCTGAGTCATCACCATCATCAGACACAGAGTCATCACCATCATCAGACACAGAGTCATCACCATCATCAGACACAGAGTCATCACCGTCAACAGACACGGAATCGTCGTCGTCGTCAACAGACACGGAATCGTCGTCGTCGTCAACAGATACTGAATCGTCACCTTCGACAAGCGAGTCGGTTGTCTCGGTCACATCGTCCGGAGCATCTTCAGAATTACTGCTCGAGTCGGTAGTCCCCGCCTCATCGGAGGCTCCATCAGCGCCCTCGTTGCCAATGCTCTCATCGGTGCTCTCACCACTGGACGCAAACCTGGTTTCAGGGGCGGATGAGTCAGGGGCAATCGCAGCAATGGCGACCGAACCACCAACGGTCAAAGCGATGGCGGCAGTCACACCGGCGACACCGGTGCGTATGCGATGGTTGCGGCGAGCAGTTCGGTACTCGGGCAAAAGTGCACCAAGGCGATCGCGGGCTTCCGCGGGGGAAACCTGCGGAGGCGCCATGCGTTCGAACTCGCCACGAAGCGGATCGTGAGACATCACGATTCTCTCTTGTCCAGGATGGGCCGGATCTTTCCCCGGCCCTGATTCAAGTGGTATTTGACGGCACCGCTACTGATACCCATTTCGTCGGCGACCTGCTCGACAGAGAGGTCTTCGAGATAGTGCAATGCCATCGCGGTGCGCTGCCGCTCGGGGAGCGGCTGCAACAGACCAAACAGCGAGTCGTCCGGCTGCTCATCGACAACGATATGGGGTCCGGCCGCACGCTCTTCGTTACGCAGCCGCCGATCGTTGGAGCGGATCAGGTCACGGCTGCGATTGATGGCGACGTGCCGAACCCATGCCGCCGGCGCGTCGTAGCGGCTGATCTTCTTCCAGCGGACATACGCCCGCTGGTACGCATCCTGCAACGCATCGGCGGCCAACTCCGCATCACCGATGATGACCGTAAGAGTGCGATGAAGCCCGCCGTAACTCTCAAGAAAGAACGCTTCGAACTCGGCGTCGTCACTCACGCGAGCGGCACTCCTGAGGCTGGCGGACAAGAACCCGGCATTCCAGGATGCAGTAGGCACGAGCAAGGTTCGCGTCCCGACGTTACCCGGCATTGTACCGAGTGCGAAGTCGAGGAACGAAACTGTGTGCACGTCTGTACACGACACAGCAAGCGTGCGAGGTTTGGACCGAAGGCCCAAAAATCAGCCCCTACAATGCAGGTGCTCAGATCACCGCGGACCCTACAGGTCATAAGGGCTGCGAAAACCGCAGGCCGGCGAGGGCACCGTCACAGAACATATGGGTCCCCTACCGGTTCGAACCCGATAGTTGAGCATCCACCGCCATTGCAACGCCTTAGTTGAAGACTGATGCGTCGGTGCCTGCCGCACTCGTAATCCAGCGCTCCACGAGCGCGATCCTGTCGAGGGTATTGTCCGGCCAAGCCGCCTCCTGGACACGGAATGGACCCGTCGCGAGGCCAAGCACGTGGGCTGCGGCACGAAGACGCAAGACAGAAGGGTCAACACGCTGATCAAACTCGGCGAGAGCGACTCGTCCATGTGCCGAGAACGCGGGCGCTGCTTTTCCGGCGAGCGCCAGCACCGACAATTGACCGAGATACGCAGCAAGGTCGATCGAGTGCGAACCGACGCCGCATGTGTCGATGTCGACAAGGCCACTAACAGCACCGCCGACCGTGAGTACTTGCATCGTGTGGAAGTCGCCATGGATCAGGCGGTCAGGCTCAGCGTCATGGTCGACCGCTATCTGGTCGACAAGCGAGGCCATCCGATCAGCAGCCTCGGGCAGCAGGGTCGACAGGAGCCGGACGTGGTCGCCCACCCGGCCAACGGGATCAGCCACACGCACATGGTGCTTTGCCGGCGCCGGGAACGAGTCAAGCAGTGCCAGAAGTTGAGCAGGGTTCGGTATGGGTTGCCCGTTCTCGATTAGACGGCGGATCGGCAAACCATCAATAGCCTCGAGAAAAATCACCCCGCCCTTCTCCAACAAGCCGTGGCTACGTGGGACGGGAAGCACCGCAGAGAGCTCACGATGAAGCTCATGCACCCGCTTTACTTTCGACGGCTGGAGCACCTTCATATATAGGTGCGCCGTATCGGTTGTGATCTCGAGAGCCGCACGCCGAGTGGCCCGGTACGAGCGGCGACGAAGGTGCAGTGACCGTGGCTCGACACTGATGTCGGTCAGCGTGGAGCGCAAACGATCCGGGTCAGTGACCTGGGCAAGCCCTGGGAGTTCTGGGTCATGGGGATAGCGCCAGACCGCAATCTCGGCGCCGTTACGCTCAACAGTCGCCACCGGTCCTGCGAGCCACAGGCCGCTTGAGGCGCCGACAGTGTCCGTGGATTCTGAACCATCAGGCATACGGAGCTCGGCCTGGAATTCGACAGTTACCGACCGTCCCGGCACATAGCGCACCTGGGCGACCTGCAAGCTCTCAATGGTGATGCCAAACGGGGCAAAGACTTCACCGACGACCAATGGCGCCCC
The DNA here is from genome assembly GCA_018699415.1 of Acidimicrobiaceae bacterium. GTDB lineage: Bacteria > Actinomycetota > Acidimicrobiia > Acidimicrobiales > Aldehydirespiratoraceae > JAACCU01. The sequence goes on along the minus strand of JABIQM010000098.1, from coordinate 6,701 downwards.
ATCCCCGAGCAGATGCTCAAGGGCTGGAACGCCGTGATCATGGGTTGGAAGCCTGATCAAAGTCAGCTGTCGGTGTCTGGATCATCAATGGAATCGTCATCGACAGAATCGACAGAATCGACAGAATCGACAGAATCGACAGAATCAACCGAAGCAACATCGTCATCGACCGAATCGTCAGAACCGTCATCAACCGAAGCAACATCGTCATCAACCGAAGCAACATCGTCATCAACCGAATCGTCATCGACCGAAGCAACATCGTCAGAACCGTCATCAACCGAATCAACGGAAGCAACATCGTCATCAACCGAAGCAACATCGGTTTCGTCGGCGGGTGCGGACGAGAAGGAGTCGTCGGGGTCAATCGAGAGGATGTCTTGAATCTCTACCGGGGCATCGACCACCCGGATGGCATCCGACGTATCCGACACAGTCTCGTCGTGGTTACTCGGACTAGCGAAGGCTGGAGTGGCCACACCGAGGGCGACGGCTGCAGCGGTGCTGCCGAGGATGATGCGGTTGGTATGGGAGGAAGTCATCTTTGCCTTTCCGACGGCCTGCACTGGGTTCAGTGCTGCGGGTGTCGAAACGTTGGGGTTGGGTTTAACAGTTGGAACACGACACGACCAGTACAAAAGGTTTGGTCAAAATCGCAAAACTCGGCGATAAGGGCTGAACATGGCGTACGAAGGCAGCATCTGGCCAAGTCATCGGCTCGTTACCTCAGCCCCTTCAACGATGATCTGCTGGTCCAGACAGGATCCATCCACGACTACGCTCCTCCCTATGACCCGTGCTGGCACCGATCATCTGATCTGGTATGCGTCCTACGGATCCAACGTCAACCGAGCTCGATTTCTCTGCTACCTGCAAGGGGGAACTCCGGCCGGCGCCTCGCGTCCCCAACGGGGAGCGCGCGACCAGTCGCTCCCGCTAGATGACGCGCCATGCGTCTTCCGCTCCGCCATCCGGTTTGCCGGATACTCCAAGCTGTGGGACGGCGCACCAGCGTTCTTGGAACACCGTCAGACCTCGCCTGGCGCTCTCGGACGGCGTTACCTGATTACCAAAGAACAGTTCGCTGACGTTGTGGCCCAGGAAAACAGCCTCGATGGGCCCCTCTCGATTCCGTTCGATGCCGTCCAGCCGGGGGCTCACACCATGATCCCCACACGTGTCTACGACACGATCGTTGGACTGGACCCGGTCGATGGCATCCCCGTCGCAACCTTCACCAGCTCCAACGTTCCCGAGGATCAGCAGGCCGCTCCCCCCTCCGCCGCCTATCTCGGCACCATTCTCAGGGGGCTTGTCGAGGTGCATGAGCTTGACCATGCAACGCTTGCCAGGCACCTGCACGGCGCTGGTGGCGTAGCCCCAACATGGTCCGTTCCGGCAATCGAGCAACTTCTCAACGCTGAGACAACGACGTCTCCGTAGGCCAGTGGGCTCAGTGCCCGAACATGGCCATCCATTGATCCTTCGAGTTTGGCCGGTAAACGATATTTCGCTGCCGGGTAACCCCCATAGTGGCCGATGACTCAGCTGAGTATTGATGGCCGGGGTAGAGCACGGTGTCATCGTCGACGCGACCCAGACGAGTTGTGAGGCTCTCGTACATCTGCTCTGGGTCCGACCCGGGCAGATCAGTTCGCCCGCAGCCGTCGAGAAACAACGTGTCGCCGGCAACCAGTCGTCCATCAACGAGGAAACACTGACTGCCAGGCGTATGACCCGGTGTATGGATGAGTTCGATCTCCACGGCACCGACAGAAACCATGTCTCCAGACTGATGGGAGACGAGCGATGTGTCTTCTACCCCGGTGACCTTCTTGACATACTCAGCTTCATCAGCCTGAACATGGATCGGCACATCAACTCGGTCAAGCAATGCAGCGATGCCCTCGAGGTCGAATCCCATCATTGAGCCGCCGACATGGTCAGGGTGGTAATGGGTGGCGAGTACGCCCGTGCACATCATCCCGTCAGCTTCGAGAACATCGACGAGACCGTTCACGTCGTACGCAGGGTCAACGAGCACGGCCTCGCCGGTCTGACGATCACCGATGGCGTAAACGAAGTTCACCATCTGTTGGGCAATTGGGTCGCTGGTGGCGAAGTCTCGACCAGACAGCAGCTGACGGAAATAGAAGCGATCGCTCATGGCATCACTGTACGGCAGCCAGCTCCGACCGGAAGAAGCTCGAGAGTCGCGCCTGGTAGCTGATGAGGTACACGGCGTACGCCGAGCGCAGCCTGCGTGCCGGCCGGTCCTTCGGCCAGAGCGCATCTGGGAGCAACGGATCGGAGATGAGATGACGCAGCGACTCGGCTGCCAGCTCAAACCCTCGAGCGAGCGAAGCCTCAGCATCGACATTGTCGAGAAGATCACTCAGACGATGGGCCTCCCCAGCCCATGTGTCGAGGTCGAACAGCTCAGCCACCAGTTCAGCCGGATCACCGTCAGGCACCGTCGTGAGCCTCTGTGTTTGGCTGTCCACCAGAGTTCGGGCGCTAGGAAGACGATCAGATGGCAGGTTGTTCGGCCGCATCCATACGCCCTCACGAAGTTCGCGAAGCCCCAAGTGAATACACGACCTTCGCAGCGCCGCCCGATCCGCAGAGCTTCGGGCTCCTGAGGGAACAATTCGAAGCTCCCACTCCCCTCGCCAGGGCATGACTGACGGCCGTAACCCTGCCTCTTGACGTCGGTGTCGCTCGAGTAGATCGCCGGCGAGTTCGTAGGTGCCGCCATCACGACGGGCGAGTTCACCGCCATCGACCATGCGCGACAACGCCACCCGTGCTGTGCCGGAGTGAACACCAAATTCCCCTGCGAACGCCACCAAGAGTCGGCCGGGCAGACGCGGCGGAGTCGATCCGAGGAGAGTCGACGCGATAATGCTGCGAGCCGAAAGCACGGCCACGCTCAGCCGTCTTTGCGCCAGAGCTTGCCGATAAAATTCCAGTAGCCCGGATAGCTGAACGACTCCGAGATGTACCCATCTTCTTCAAGTGCCCGGTGCAGCTTGGCGAGGTTGGCCATCGGAATCCCGGAATCGACATGGTGGGCGAGGTGATAACCAATGCCTTGGGAGAGGAACAAGTGCTTGGCCATGAACCCCTGTTTGATGTTGTGAGACGTGAGCCGACGATCATCGCTACGCGTCATCCCACCGTGCTCGGCGAGTGCACGTAGCCGGTTGAACACGCGAAACATCGTGGCCCACGGCAGCAACCACAAGAACAGATAGAGCCAGGGGTGGCCGAAAGCGAAGAAGATCGCGAACACCGCCAATTGACCACCCAGGTACCGGCCCGCACGAATCCGCCGTCCCTTCTTGAATAGTCCAACGAACGCGGGTCTCAGGTTCTTGTAGCCCGAGACTCCGGAGATGTCGCGAACCATCTTTCGCCGCATTGACGCTCTACTGATCGGGTAGTTGGCGTACAACAAGAAGTCGGGTTCCTTCTCGCCGAACTCATCTCGATGGTGCTGTGTGTGGGCGAGGCGATACCCGTTGCCGCCATCGCCGAACACGAGCAAACCGATGAACTTCTCGCCGACCCAATCGTTGACGGCTCGCTTGCTGAACAGCAGCCGATGTGCTGCCTCGTGGTGCAACGTGAGAATCCGCTGGAAGTAGACCCCCATGGCAAGGAACGCCGCCACCCAACCAATCGGATGGTTGATGGCCACTGCCGCCGAGATGTACAACAACGGCAGGGCAAGGTTAAACACCGTGTGGAACGCATTCATGGCGTTCGGAATCTTCCGCAGCTCGGCCCGAAACTCCGGCTTGGGACGGCCATCGGGACGTAGCCGATCCGACCCGTCGAAGCGCGTTATGGCGTCGGCTGGCGGGACCAGCCCCCCGGTGAAGCGCGCCACAGCTTCGTCGTGAGGCATCTGAGGCGTCAGCATGACGGTCATGTCAAAACATTACATCAAAGAACGCATCTGTATCCAGAGATGTAACAAAACTATCGGATGAGCAACATATACGACGGCACAACAAACCCGAACGAATCAGTCATCGCGTGACCCGAGGCGAGCACCTCGGGTATATGCAGCGCGTCGCCTTCCGCCTGCCCGTATCCTCGCAAGTCGTGAGTGCTATCGATCCCTCAGCGAGCGTCAGCTATCTCGGCCCAACCGGCACGTTCAGCGAACAAGCCGTGACAGGCGAAGCCGACCTGGCCAAACTCGACCTCCGCCCCTACGGCACCAACGTCGAAGTACTCCTCGCCGCCGAGCGCGGCGACGTGACCTACGGGTTCGCCGCCATCGAAAACATGATCGAGGGATCAGTCAACGCCACCCTCGACACCCTTGCGTTCGAATCCGATGACCTGCTGATCAAGCGCGAAGTGGTGATGAACGTCAACCTCAACCTGCTGGTCCTAGCGGGCGTCTCGCTCAGCGAGATCACCGAGGTTCGCTCTCACCCTGTCGCTCTCGCCCAATGTCGTCGGTATCTCCCCCAGCAGCTCGCCGGGGTCACCATCACCACCGTCGGCTCCACCGCCGACGCCGCTCGCGAAGTCGCCGAAAACGATTTGCGCACCACGGCGGCGATCGCACCACGACGGTCCGCTGAGGTTTGGGGACTCGAAATTCTCGCAGAAGACATCGAGGATCATCCCGAAAACCAGACCCGCTTCGTGCTCGTCGGGCGCGACGGAATCGACCCGCCGTCTGGGCACGACAAGACCTCTGTCCTGATCTACCAGCGCGAAGACGCGCCAGGCTCGCTCGTCGGCATCCTCCACGAGTTCGCCGCCCGCTCGATCAACCTCACCCGGCTCGAGAGTCGGCCCACCCGCAAGGGCCTCGGCGACTACTGCTTCCTCATCGACTGCGAAGGCCACATCTCCGACGAGGTGCTCGGCGAGGCACTACGAAACATTCACACGAAGCAGGGCAACGTGAAGTTCCTCGGCTCCTACCCGTCGACCTACGGCACCGAAGAAGAGAAGAACACCAACCGCGAGGCGGTCAGCAACGCCGACGGTTGGCTGTCCGGCATCCGGGCACAGATCCGCTGACTCAAGGGACCCCACCCGAAGCGAACCCAAAACGTTGTCTGATCGTTCAGGTTCGTTGCGGTTACGACCAGCCGCCAAACGCGGGTCGCTTGCTCCACCAGCGACCGGCGTAACGCCAGCGCTGGGACCCCTCTGGCCTCGCACTGGCAGAAGGCTTTGGCCACAGCGCCTCGTACGCCGCCATGATCGCGACGAGTTCCTCTTCTGTGGGAGCGGGCGAGACCTGGATTCCGGCCGAATCCGCAGGGGAGCTCACAGCGGCACGTTCCCGTGCTTGCGCGGCGGGATCTCCTCGCGCTTCGACTCCAGCAACCGGAGACCGGCCACGATCTTGCGTCGTGTTTCCGACGGCTCGATCACGTCGTCGATATAGCCACGCTCCGCCGCGATGTAGGGATTGGCGAGCCGATTGGTGTAGTCATCAATGAGTTCGGCGCGACGGCCGGCCGGGTTAGCGGCATCAGCAAGCTCACGACGATGGATGATCTCCACTGCCCCCTGGGAACCCATCACCGCAAGCTCAGCCGTAGGCCAGGCGAAAGAAAGATCACAGCCCACCGACTTCGAATCCATCACCACGTAAGCGCCGCCATAGGCCTTGCGAGTGATCACCTGAATGCGCGGCACAGTGGCTTCGCAGTAGGCGTAAAGCAACTTGGCTCCGTGGCGGATGATGCCCCCGTACTCCTGGTCAACGCCGGGAAGAAAGCCGGGCACGTCGACGAATGTGAGCAGCGGGATGTTGAAGGCATCGCACGTTCGCACGAAGCGAGCCGCCTTCTCCGACGACTCAATGTCAAGTACGCCGGCGAGCACGGCGGGCTGGTTACCAACAATGCCGACAGCACGTCCGTCGACTCGCCCGAAGCCGCACACAATCGAACGACCCCAGGCTGCGTGGTACTCCATGAACTCGCCCTCGTCGACAACCGACCCGATGACCTCTTTCATGTCGTAGGGGATGTTGGTGTTCTCGGGAAGGATCGTGTCGAGCTCAGGGCATAGACGATCAGGGTCGTCGGTGGACGGCAGAATCGGTGTCTGTTCGAGATTGTTGGCTGGAAGGAAGCTCAAAAGGAATTTCACCTCGTCGAGCACCTCTTCCTCAGAATTGGCGACAAACGTGGCCACCCCCGACTTGGATGAGTGTGAGCTGGCACCGCCAAGCTCCTCAAGAGTGACTTCTTCACCGGTCACTGTCTTCCCGACATCGGGGCCAGTAATGAACATGTGCGACTTCCCTCGGACCATGAAGATGAAATCGGTCATGGCCGGGCTGTAGACGGCTCCGCCGGCGCACGGGCCAAGGATGACGGAGATCTGAGGGATCACGCCAGACGATTTCACGTTGCGACGGAAGATCCCGCCGTAGCCGTCGAGACTCACGACGCCCTCCTGGATGCGGGCGCCGGCGCCATCGTTCAGGCCGATCATCGGAGCGCCGGTGGCAAGGGCCAAGTCCATGACCTTGTGCAGCTTCTCAGCGAAGACTTCGCCGAGCGCGCCACCCATCACGGTGAAGTCTTGGCTGAAGACAAAGATCTTGCGTCCGTCGACCGTGCCCCAACCGGTGATCACCCCATCGGTGTACGGACGTTCATCAAGCCCTGCCTCATGGGCGCGATGACGGGCAAGCATGTCGAGCTCGT
>JABIQM010000099.1 GCA_018699415.1 Acidimicrobiaceae bacterium | reverse complement strand
GAGGTCATGACGTTGGGACTGAATGTCATGTGGCAACAGGAGTGCGTGTTGCGCGCCAGGCCTTCGGGGAGCTCAGCGAGAGCATCCTTCACCTGAATCGGGTCGAGGAGTCTCGCCTCGATGTCACTCGAGAGACCGAGGGCCTTGACTCGTTCGATGAACATTTCGTCGATCCGAGGTGCCACGTCACCCTCGTAGAGCCTCCGCACGATCTCAGCGGCCTTCACCATGGCGTTGTCGGTGGCGTATGGCATCGAGCCGTGTCCTGGGGTGCCGTGCACTGTGATCCGGCGAGCAGCACCGGTCTTCTCGCCGGCTGTCAAAAGGACCGTGGTGCCCTCCGACGTCGTTGATGGCGTACCGCCGTACTCGGTAAGCACATAGTCGCAGTGCAGCTTGTCCCAGTGTTTTTCGATCAGTGGCTCGGCGCCGAGGATGCCGCCGGCCTCTTCGTCGGCTACCGCAAAGTAGACGATGTCGCCCGGATAGCGGACGCCACGCTTCACCACATCGCGGAAGGCCACCAGCATCGATGACGTGAGGTTGAGCATGTCGACTGCGCCCCGGCCCCAGACTTCTGTGATGCCGTCGGAAGAGGTGATTAACTCGCCGCCGAAGGGGTCGTTCACCCATCCATCGGGGCTAACGGGAACAACGTCGGTGTGACCCATCAGGCACAGATCAGGAGCGTCTGGATCAGTGCCCTCGTAGCGAGCAATCAGGGATGTGCGACCCGGTTCGGTTTCAATGGTCTCAATATCGAGTCCGAGCCCGTCGAGTTCATCGCGGATTAGTCGTGCACTGCGTTCTTCGTGCCCCGATTCGGGTGTCCCGTCGTTTACGCACTGATTTCGAATCATCTGCTGTAGCAGTTCGACGGTTTCTCCGGTCAGCGTTTCTGTAGATGCCATGTGCCGAGCTTGCCACAGCGACGCTGACCAAGTTCAGTCTCAGATGCATTCGACCTCTAGGTTGAGGCGCGATGACTACCGAGACACCAGTTGGCGAGGGACTCACTCGGCGCGAAACGCATCTGATCTTCGGCGGCATGATGTTGTCTACGTTCCTGGCGTCGTTGGACAGCACAGCTGTATCGACGGCGCTTCCGACCATCGCCGGCGAACTCGGCGGGATTGACCAGCTGCCGTGGGTGCTGACCGCGTTCTTGCTCGGTTCGGTGGCGGCCACGCCGTTGTACGGGAAGCTGAGCGACCTTTATGGACGGCGAGCCCTTACCCAGGCGGCGCTTGCAATTTTTGTGGTCTCGTCAGTTTTTGCCGCGGCGTCTCAAACGATGGGGCAGCTTGTTGTGTCACGCGGCATTCAGGGCATCGGGGCCGGCGGTCTGATGGCAATGGGTTTCATCGTGATCGGCGACATCTTCTCGCCTCGCGAGCGCGGCCGGTACATGGCGTATTACACGATGAACTTCACCTTCTCCTCAATTGTTGGACCGGTGATCGGTGGTGTCTTTCTCGATATTGCCTCGTGGCGTTGGATTTTTTTGATCAACATCCCGCTCGGTGCGCTCGCTGCGGCAGTCGTCCAACGTCACCTCGTCTTTCGTCTGCCAAGTCGTGTCCATGTACTCGACATCGTCGGAGCGGCGATCCTCACTGTTTCGGTGACTGCGCTTGTGGTTGGGTTCGCGCTTGGCGGCGATGCTCAACCGTGGTCGTCGAGCATCGTTATAGGGCTCCTTCTTGCCGCCATACTTGGGGCGGTTTCGTTTGTCGTCTGGGAGATTCGCAGCCTCGAGCCGATTCTTCCAATGCGACTCTTTCGGAATCCGACGTTTCGGATACTGATCTTCGGCAACGCCGTCTACGGGATTGCGGGTATGGGTGCACTCGCATTCTTCCCGCTCTTCTTCCAGGTGTCGTTGGGCCAGTCGCCCACTCGAGCGGGACTACTCATCTCCTCGATGAGTATCGCAGTGGTGATCGGGGCATGGCTGGCAGGAAAGATCACGACCGGCACAGGTCGCTACCGGCGCATTGTGCAGCTTGGTCCGGCGTTGTCGCTCGTGTCGATGGCCGCCTTCACGTTTCTGGACAGTAACTCCGATCCGATGTCGGCGGTTCCGTGGCTCGTCGTGTTTGGATTCTCGATGGGTATCGCGTTCCCGACGATGACTACTGCGACCCAAAACAGCCTTGACCTTCCCGACCTTGGCGCGGGCACCGCAGCGATCAACTTCTTCCGCACGCTCGGTCAAACGATTGGTGTTGGCGCCTTCGGTGCTCTCCTCACTGGGAGCATCAGAAGAGAGCTAGGCAAGCTTGACTCCTCGATCGATACTGCTGAGCTGCTGTCCACACCCGAAGACATCAAGGAACTGGAACCAGCGCTGCGCTCGCTCATAGAGGGCGCAGTAGCGGTGGGTACGAACATGGTCTTCGTCGCGTCGGTGCCGGTTCTTGCGCTGATGGTGGTGGCAAGTTTGTTCCTGCCTGAGCTTGAACTCCGCACGACGACGGCGCTGGAAGGTGCCCCCGGCGGCGAAAGCGACGGCTAGCGGATTGAGGACGCTCCGGTCGATGGGGCTGAGGATGATGCGTGCGACGCGACGCTTGATCCTCATGTCAACCGTGGGGCATGGCTCTTACACCCGTACAACCAGAGCCACGATGGCGAGGTCAACGGCGTTCGAATTGAGAATGGCTACCTCACGCGTTCCACAGGAGGACCCGGTCTGGGCGTGGCGATTGAACACGGCGAGCCGGTGGCCGTCTATGAGGGCGGTTGGTCCTGCTCGAGGTCGGCTCGGTAGCTGTCCTCAAGTCCAGCCCGGGCTGTGGCAGGGTCGTCTTCTCCGTTGGTGTGCGCCTGGAGCATCGTGACCGGATCGGGGAGATCCGCGAACCTCATCCAAGATTCGGGTTCCCACAGCTCAGCGCGCCGAAATGATTTGGCACAGTGGAAGAAGGCATCCTCGAGTGTGATGACGATCGCGAGCTTGGGCCGCCGCAGTTCGCCGTCCCAGAGTGAGAGCACGTCGGGATCGGTAGTGAGGGTCGCAGTGCCATTGAGGCGAAGGGTCTCATCGTTTCCCGGTGTGATGATGAGAAGCCCTGCGTGCGGGTTTGCGATGATGTTGCGCAGAGAGTCGACCAGGTTGTTGCCATTGAGGTCAGGAAATGCCACGCGCCGTTCATCGAGCACGACGAGTTGACCAGGTGGGCCACCTCGTGGTGATACGTCGCAACGGCCGGCTTCATCGGCCGTTGCGAGGAGGAAGAATGGTGAGGCGTGGAGGAAGCGGGCCGTCACCTCATCGATCGTCTGGGTTTGCTTGGTGCTCACCCGCTTCGAGGGTGCCCGATAGAGTTCCGCCAACTGCTCAAGCTTCGTGATGTGGTGTTCGGGCACGTCGGGACTCCATCCATATTCGATTGTGCGAGCGTAGCGATTGGATCCGGTCGCTACGGCGAGGTCGCCTCGGCTGAGGCGTGCTCGATCATAGAATCCGACCATACGATGTGGTGATGGACATCCTAGAAATAAACCGAATCGCAATCGAAGAGTTCCGAGCGAATGGCGGCGCTTGCAGTGGTTGGCTGGAGGGTGCTCCCGTCGTGCTGGTCACCATGGTCGGCGCCAAGAGCGGCCGCGAGCTCATCTCGCCGCTGGTCTACTCGACGGACGGCGATGACGTGATCGTGATCGCTTCCAAGGGTGGTGCTCCGAACCACCCGAACTGGTACCACAACCTGGTTGCCAATCCCACTGTCACTGTCGAGATAGGCACCGAGAAGTGGACCGCCAATGCTGAACTCGTCGAGGGTGACGAGCGCACCCGTCTGTACGACTCCCAGGCCGCAATGATGCCGCAGTTCAAGGATTACGAGTCCAGCGCCGCTGAAGCTGGCCGCGTCATTCCCGTCTTCCGCCTCGTTCGTTCGTAGGTCAACTCGCGGCTCAGTCATTGTCGGACCTACGATCCGGCAATGACTGACTACCCGCTTCCCAATGCGACAACCGACCTGACCGGACAGGTCGCCCTCGTCACTGGGGCGAGTTCGGGGCTCGGGCATCGCTTTGCCCGTGTACTTGCTGCGTGTGGCGCCGAGGTGGTGATTGCGGCTCGCCGTATGGATCGCCTCGGAGCACTTGCAGTGGAGATTAGCAAGAGCGGCGGAACGGCTCATCCGATGCATCTCGATATGACGGACGACAACAGCATCGTGACCACTGTCGATGCAGCCGAGTCTGCGACGGGCAAGACCGTCACGATCCTGATCAACAACGCAGGGGTCCCCGACGCGCAACGAGCGCACAAGATGTCGACCGAACTCATCGACTCGGTGCTCGGGGTCAACCTTCGTGGCCCCTACATCCTGAGCTGCGAGGTGGCCCGTCGACTCATCGCCGCCGAACTGCCCGGCCGGATGGTCAACATCAGCAGCAGTGCAGCGTTCAACTACTCGGGCGGCGGTGCCGCGCTCTATTCCGTGACGAAGGCCGCCATCGCGCGGATGAGCGAGGTGCTCGCCGTCGAGTGGGTCCGCTACGGCATCAATGTCAACGCGATCGCTCCAGGAGCCTTCCACTCCGAAATGATGGATGGCATGGTCGCAAGAGTCGGTGACATCGCTGCGGGGACTCCGCGAAAGCGGCTGGGTGATCCCGCACAGATGGACTCGACACTGCTCTATCTCTGCTCCCCGGCATCCGACGCCGTCACCGGCACTGTTATTCGCGTCGATGACGGCCAAGCCCCCCGCTAGTCCTGCGGCGAGGTGAGGTCTACGATCGGCTCTATGACTGCAGCGATCGCTAAGGGCCCCACCGACACGCCACTTCTCGAAGAGACGATCGGCGACAACCTGGACGCCACCGTTGCCCGTTTCCCGGATCGCGAAGCGCTCGTTGTGCCGCACCAGGACATTCGTCAAACTTGGAGCGAGTTCTCGGCCACGGTCGACGCTGTCGCCAAGGGTCTCATGGGAAGGGGCGTAGCCAAAGGTGACCGGGTTGGAATGTGGAGCCCGAACTACGCCGAGTGGGTCTACATCCAGTACGCCACAGCCAAGGTTGGAGCCATCCAGGTCAACATCAATCCGGCGTATCGCACCACCGAACTCGAATACGCGCTCAAGCAGTCTGGTTGCCGGATGCTGGTTACCCGCTCAGAGTACCTGATGTCGGCATATCGAGAGATGGTCGAGGAGGTGCGCGAAGGCCTTCCCGCTCTCGTCGACGTTGTCTACTTCGATACCGACGACTGGGCCGCCCTGATCGCTGCGGGGAACTCGGTCAGCGATGCTGACCTGGCCGAGCGGGCTGCGTCGCTCGACACCAACGACGCCATCAATATTCAGTACACGTCGGGCACCACGGGCTTCCCTAAAGGCGCCACGCTCAGCCATCGTGGCATCCTCAATGACGCTCTCCTGGTTGGCCGGTCATGCGCCTACACCGAGGAGGACCGTGTTTGTATCCCGGTGCCCTTCTACCACTGCTTCGGAATGGTGATGGGCAACCTCGCATGCTCGATCTATGGCGCAGCGATGGTGATTCCGTGTCCGACATTCGATCCCGCCGCTGTGCTCGACACGGTCGAGGCTGAACGGTGCACGTCGCTCTATGGCGTCCCGACGATGTTCGTTGCCGAGATCGGTCACGAATCGCTGGCGGCCAAGGACTTCTCGGCGCTTCGCACCGGCATCATGGCGGGTTCGCCGTGCCCGATCGAGGTCATGCGCAAGGTCATCGATCAGATGAACATGAGCGACGTCACGATCGCCTATGGCATGACCGAAACGTCGCCTGTGTCGACCCAGACCAGCACAACCGACTCGGTGGAGCATCGAGTCACCACGGTCGGTCGAGTGCTTCCGCACGTCGAGTCGAAGCTCGTCGATCCTCACACTGGCGAAACCGTCGAGCGTGGCGGTGAAGGGGAGTACTGCACCCGTGGCTTCCATGTGATGCTCGGCTATTGGAACGATCCGGACAAGACCGCGGAGGCGATTGATGCCGATGGTTGGATGCACTCTGGAGATCTCGCCACCATGGACGAGGACGGCTATGTCAACATCGTCGGTCGGATCAAGGACATGATCATCCGTGGCGGCGAGAACGTGTACCCCCGGGAGATCGAGGAGTTCCTCTACACCCATCCCTTTGTTGTTGACGCCCAGGTCATTGGTGTCCCCGATGAGAAGTACGGGGAAGAGATCATGGCGTGGGTCCAGCTTGCTGAAGGCATGGACCTCGCCGACGATGAACTCAAGGACTTCTGTCGCGGCAAGATCGCACACTTCAAGATCCCGCGCTACATCCACTTTGTGAACGATTTCCCGATGACGGTAACGGGCAAGGTCCGCAAGGTCGAGATGCGCGAGAAGTCGATCGCTGACCTTGGTCTTCAGAGAGCAGCCGAGGCAGAGACAGCGTGACGGGTCTCTCCGTCGTCATCGAGAAGAATGGGTTTTCGGGGGTTGTCGCGCTTACCGGGACCGGCTGGACCGATTCTGAGATTGTGGCGGGACTCGCTGACCGTGCCCAGCGGCGACCCAACCAACGCAACACAGCGTTTGCTATAGCGAGCATGACCAAGGGATTCGTCGCAGTTGCCGTCATGTCTCTGGTCGAGTCCGGAGCGCTGGCTCTCGACACTCGACTCCGAGACCTTGTCGGCGATGAACTACCGCTTGTCGATCCTGCGGTGACCATCGAGACTCTGCTGGCGCACCGGTCTGGGGTCGGCGACTATCTCGACGAAGAACAACTCGTTGATATCGATGATTTCATCTTCGATGTCTCGGCGCACACTCTTGCCACGCCTGATGACTACCTGCCGCACATCTCGGGCCACCCGCAGGTCAGTGCGCCCGGTGAACGGTTCGCCTATAACAACGGTGGTTTCGTCATGCTGTCGATCGCAATGGAGCGAGCGACTGGCGCGAGGTTCCACGATCTCGTCCGAGAGAGAGTGTTTGAACCGGCGAAGATGACCGGGGCCGGGTTCTTTCGATCCGATGATCTTCCGGCCAACGCTGCACTCGGTTACGTCAAGAGTGGGCGAACCAACGTGTTTCACCTGCCCGTCATCGGCGGTGGTGATGGCGGTGCCTACGTCACCGCCGAAGACATGTCGGCGTTCTGGATAGCGCTCTTCGACGGTCGACTCCTCAGCAACGACCTGACCGCGGCAATGATAGAACCGGTCAGCGAGGCGCCGGGCCAGAAGATGAGATACGGCCTTGGATTCTGGCTTGCGCCCGAGGGCGACGCGGTCGTCCTCGAAGGTATGGATGCCGGGGTTAGCGCCTGCTCGTCGTTTAACCCGACGACTGGGCGGGGTTACACAGTCCTGTCCAACACGTCGACCGGGACGCGGCCGGTTGTGCGTCACCTCGAAGACGAATCACTTTCGTTTCGGTGTTGAGTTCGCTGGATTGGTACTGTCCGTTGAGTCCCGATGGACCATGGCGTGAATGGAGTAAAAGTGTCACAAATTTCGTTGGTTGACTATTTGGTGCTGGGCGATGCCCCGCGCCTGGTGGCGCAGGAATGCGTGTCGTGCGGGGCCCGATACTTCGACCGGCGTAACGCGTGCGCCGGGTGTTTCGGCACCGAGTTCCGGAGCGTTTCGGTTGGCACGGAAGGCACGTTGAGGTCGTTCACGATCGTCGCACACGCTGCTCCAGGTATTCCAACCCCATTTGTGGCCGGTGTCATAGATGTGGACGGCACGAGCGTGAAGAGCAACATCATCAACATCTCACCGGATCCTGAGCATGTGCGCCTTGGGATGAAAGTTCGCCTTACCACACACGTGGTTGGCACCGACGATGAAGGTACCGATGCGATTGGGTTCGGTTTTGAACCCATTGGAGGAGACTGACATGGCTGCAGACGACATCTGGATCCTAGGGATCCGAATGACTAAGTTCGGCAAACACCCCGACCGCGACACGATCGATTTGGCGGCGGAAGCCACCATGGCCGCGCTCGCTGACGGCGGCGTGACGATGGGTGACATGGGCATCCTCGCGTTCGGTAATCTACGTGGTCCGTCGACCGGCCAGTTGCTCCAGAAGCAGGTCGGCCAGACCGGCATCCCAGTATTTAACGTCGCAAACGCCTGCGCCACCGGCGCGACGGCACTTCGCACCGCGATCATGGCCATCAAGGCCGGTGAGTGCGACATGGGCCTAGCCGTTGGCGTAGAGAAGTTGGCTGGTGCGGGTCTGTTGTCCGGGAACGCTGCGACGTCGGACGACAACATCTACGAGCCCAGTGGCCGTCAGGGTGCTGTTGCTCCGCTCGACGGACGAATCGGAACCGTCACGATGCCTGGTGTGTTCGCCCAGGTCGGCATGGAATACCTCTACAACCATGACTACACCGGTGCCGAATTTGAACTGTTTGCCCGCATCTCACAGAAGAATCACGCGCATTCCACGCTCAATCCGTTGGCCGCGTACACCAAGGAGATGTCGCTCGAGCAAATCATGGGTGACGTGATGATCGCCTACCCCAACACTCGTTCGATGTGTTCGGCGAATTGCGACGGTGCTGCCGCTGCCGTGGTCGTCTCTGAGGAGAAGCTTCGGACCTTGAGTGCCGAGCAGCAGGCCCGAGCGATCAAGGTTCGAGCCTCAGTGTTGACCAGTGACCCGTGGCAGGAAGCGTGTCAGGTCCTCCCCGACGTCAACACGCTGACTCGCGCCGCTGCCGCGCAAGCCTACGAGGCCGCGGGTATCGGACCGGAAGATCTCGACCTGGTGGAACTCCACGACTGTTTCGCCACGGCAGAGCTGGTCCACTACGACAATCTCGGGCTCTGCGCTCCGGGCGGCGCCGTGGACTTGTTCGAGTCGGGTGCTACAAACCGTAACGGAAGCATGCCGGTGAATGTGTCGGGTGGACTTGAGTCGAAGGGTCACCCCATCGCCGCCACCGGGATCGCAAACATCTGGGAGGTGTGCCATCACCTTCGTGGTGAAGCCGGCGACCGTCAGATCGAGGGGGCCCGCATGGGTCTCGCTCATGTGATCGGCCTCGGCTCGGCGTGCGGGGTTCACATCCTGGAATCTGCTTCGGCGTGACCGGGGCCTCCTAGCGCGGCATTTTCCAGTAACCGCGAATCGACGTGTGGTGCCGTGGCACGGCGCGCTCGTTGAACAGATACTTTCGGATCGCCTGGGCGGCGGCGGCTTCGCCCGCTGCCCAGATTCGAGTGGCGTCATCGATAGCGACCGTGGTGATTGCTGCTTGGAGTTGGCTGCACGGCGGAGCGGCGGCCTCAGCG
>JABIQM010000196.1 GCA_018699415.1 Acidimicrobiaceae bacterium | reverse complement strand
CAATCTTGCCCATGACATCAGTGAGGATGAACGACGACATATCGTCGGGACGGACATCGACGAACGACCCCTTGTTAGCTCGGCCAATGGCGGTGCGTGAGGTCGAGACAATGACTGCTTCAGGCATGAGAACTCCTCTTCGGGGCGACTAGTCAGGCGCGGACTCGCAAGCAAGACTGTAACCCCTTCACTTCGACGATCCCTAGCCAGCGGGATTCGCCATGAGCAGGACCGTGACACAGGGGTAGAGTCCGCACCCGGTTAGCTGATTGGAATAGGACAGAAATGATTCCCCCTCTCGAAGGTCTGAGCGTGGTCGAGGGAACGGCGTTCGTCGCCGCGCCATCGGGAGGGATGACGCTTGGCCAACTTGGTGCTGATGTCATCCGGTTCGATCAGATCGGCGGCGGGATCGACTATGGGCGTTGGCCGCTCACCGAAGATGGCGAGTCGATCTACTGGGCAGGGCTCAACAAGGGGAAACGCTCTATCGCCGTCGACATGCGGTCGGACCGGGCGAAAGAAATCCTTACCGCACTCATTGCCGATGCTGGCACGTTCCTCACCAACTTCCCGGCAAAGGGCTGGATGAGTCACGATGTCTTGTCGCAGCATCGTGACGATCTGATTTCACTAAATATCACCGGCAACAGGGACGGCTCCACCGCTTTGGACTACACGGTCAACTCCGCGATTGGGTACCCCCTGGTGACAGGTCCAGTCGGCTCTAGCGATCCCGTCAACCATGTGCTGCCAGCGTGGGATCTGATCTGTGGCCAGACCGCGGCGATTGGCATCCTTGCTGCGGACCGCCGCAGGATCCTGCACGGTGAGGGAGCGCACATGTCCCTCGCGCTATCTGATGTGGCCCTCGTTGCGGTGAGTGCTCTCGGACATGTCGCCGAGGCGCAGATCAATGGCACCGAGCGTCAGCGCTTCGGTAACGATCTCTATGGCGCCTATGGGACGACCTTCACATGCGCGGATGGCACGAGTATCTACGCGGTGGGTATCAGTCCGAAGCAATGGTCCGGGCTCCTCGAAGCCACAGACGCAACTATTGCGATTGCCTCTCTTGAGGCGGACCTGGGTAGCAACTTCGGCGATGAAGGCGAACGATTCCTGCACCGCGAGGCCGTCACTGCCAGGATTGCTCCATGGATCGCTGAGCACACTATTGATCAGGTCGCCCAACGGTTCGACACACATGGTGTCTGCTGGGGTCGATATCAGACGTTTACCGAGTTGGTCGAGAGTGATCCTCGCTGTTCGACTGAGAGCGAACTCTTCAGGGATGTGGAGCAGCCGGGCATCGGTACCTATCTCACACCTGGATCACCGGTGGCCTTTGGCGGGATGCTGCCGGTTGAGCCGACCTGTGCGCCTCGCCTGGGTGAGCACACCGAGCAAATTCTCAGCGAGACGCTCGGCCTGTCAGCTGTGGAGATCGGGTTTCTGCATGACGATGGAGTGGTTGCGTCGGCGTGACCTCGCAGCGGTCAGGTGACAAGGGTGATCGTCTCGACTGGATATTTGATTCGGATGCTTCATCCCTGGCTGAACGCTATGACCGTTGGGCATCGACGTATGACACCGATCATGACGAGTGGGGTTGGCGGGGGCCACACGCTGCGGCGGAATGCTTGATGCTTCACGGCTCGGGTTCGGTTGTGCTCGATGCAGGCTGCGGGACGGGGCAAGTGGGTGTTGCGCTTCGGTCCTGTGGGTTCGAGGGTGACTTGATCGGTGTGGACTTCTCGTCGGGAATGCTTGCTACGGCTGCTCGTCAGGGTGTCTACGACCAACTAGTCCACGCAACGATTCTCGATCTGCCGTTGGCAGAGTCATCGGTTGATGCCGTAATTTCCACCGGGGTATTCACACATGGCCACGTCGGCGGTGAGGCATTCTCCGAACTGGTTCGTGTGGGTGGGCATGGTTCGGTGGCGGTGATCACCGTGCGTCAGGACATCGCCGACGACCTGATGGTCGATGCCGAGACCCTTGAAGCAGCCGGTAGATGGCAGCTCGTGGAGAGATCAAAGCCCCAGCAACTTCATCCTGCCCGCGACGAGGTGCTTCAATCGCTTGTCGTCTGGCGGATCCTTACGTTAGGCAATGAGGCCACGTAACTCGTCGGGGACTACGTGTGATGTTGCGAGGTCAACGAGAGGGCAGAAGCAATGTCAAATTCGTGCAGTAGGTAGATGAGGGGAAGGCTATCGGCAAGACAGATATAAGCTAGCGGAAAAATGTATCGATATTTGCGGGACTTTTTCGCTGTGGTTTCATAGATTCGGTCTTAGCCGAAAGGGGAACCAGGCGACACATCGGGCGGTGTGGAGGAAAGTCCCCAGGGAAGCGAGCATGCGAATGATCGACATGGTCGAGAAGGAGACGATTGGCCCCATCGGCCTGACAGGCTGGATGGCGTCAGCATCCTGTGCTGGACACAGCGATGTCTTCTTCGCTCCATTCGCTGAACGCCCCGAGGCCCGTGTTCGACGCGAAGCTTCTGCCGGGGTGATTTGTTCGGAATGTGACTCCATGTCAAAGTGCCGTGACTACGCCCGTACCAATCGTGAACTCGGATACTGGGGTGGCGAATCGGAGAGCGAGCGAGCCGCGGCTGGCTTCCCTCCCACCACGCCGATCATCGGCCGCAAGCGAGTCGCCGAAGATCGTGCTCGCACCGCGATGGCTCGCACCGCCTGAATCTCTGCCGCGCTAAGAGGCAGCTCGGGCGAGTCGAATCGCGCCGGACACGGTACGACATCTGAGCGGTGCAGGGCCAAGGGGTTCACCGTCGCCCCAGAACGCAAGACTCTCGCACTCGATTGTGACCTCTGAGCCACGATGCGTGTGGACCTTTGGGTGTGCGAGGTGGCGACCATCGAACACCAAGCGGAAGAATCTCAGAAGTTCGAATCGCCCAATGCCGGCGACGACAGTGATGTCGACCAATCCGTCTTCGGGGTCGGCGTCGGGACAGATCTGCATTCCGCCACCAAAGTCGCGGGTGTTGGCGAACGCAAGCATTGCGGCCTCGTACTCATGCACCTCGGCGTCGACGGTCAGGCGGACTCGCCGATGTTGGAGACGGGGCAACTCGACGAGGGTGGCAATGGTGTAGCGGGATGGGCCCCGCGGCACCCGCATGGCGTTCGCTCGCTCGTTCACGTCGCCGGAGAATCCAGCGGTAGCCACAGAGGCCACCCAGTGTTCGCCAAGCTTTAGCGCGTCCGTCGGAAGCGCTGGGCCGAGGGCAGAGCGGACGGCTTCCGCCGGATCGGTGGGCAGGCTAAGAGCTGCAGCAAAGTCGTTGCCGGTCCCCACTGGAATCACGCCGAGAACGGTTTGCGTCTCAGCGACCGCCTGCAGAGCAAGATGGACGAGTCCGTCGCCGCCTACAGTGATGATTCGTTCAGCGCCCTGGTCGACTACCCGGTGGGCGGCCTTTAGCGACTCTGCAGCAGTGGCGCCGCTGATGTCGACTAGGTCGACGCCTTCGTCAGCAAATGTCGTCCGGATCGCTTCGAGCGCGTTCGCTGCCTTTCCTCGGCCCGCATCCGGGCTGACCAGCAGGTGCACGGTGCGGTCGGCCATGGGTTCAACGGGCCTCGTCGGGTCACTCATCGAGGAAGTAGGTGACGAGAGTGACCCCACTGGCACCGATCGCTGCGGCGATGGCAACCGCCACCAATGCTCCTGTGGAAGGCAAATCGAGCTCGAAATACTCTCGAGCGGCAGGTAAAAGCATGTTGAAGGCGTACAACCCGGCCATGGCCGCTGCCAGTCCGAGTTTCCATGGCTTGAGCGGTCGACTGATGAGAATGAGGATTGCTAGCCCGATCAAAAGGAGTGTCACCGTGGCTGCGGTGCGGGCCTGTGCAAGCGTCACGTCGTCCATTCGTCGCACGATCTCGTAGAGCACGAAGGTCACCGTTCCTGCGATGGCCCCGGCGGGGATCGAGAAGCGAAGCACCCGTTCCAGAAAGCCGCGGCGTACAAGCGAGTCGTTGGGCGCGAGGGCGAGGAAGAAGCCGGGAAGGCCGATGGAAAACGTGCCGATCAGTGTGAGTTGGCGGGGAAGGAACGGGAATGGCGATCCGGCGATGGCGACGAGTGCGGTGAGTAGGACGGCGTAGGCCGCTTTGGTGAGAAAGAGGTTGGCCACTCGTTCGATGTTGTTGATGACCTTGCGGCCCTCGGCAAGTACTCGAGGGAGGGTGGCGAACTTGTTGTCGAGGAGCACGAGTTGGGCGACGGCCCGGGTAGACGATGAGCCGCCGCCCATGGCGATTCCCATATCAGCATCCTTGAGAGCGAGGACATCGTTGACGCCGTCGCCGGTCATGGCCACCGTATGGCCGCGGCTCTGCAGGGCATGCACCATCGCCCGCTTCTGGTGGGGTGTCACTCGTCCGAAGACCGTGGTTATGTCGAGCACATCGGCAAGTGCTTCTTGCTCTTCGGGAAGGTTACGGGCGTCGTATCCGATAGCCGTATCGCTTACGCCGGCCCTCCGCGCAACCGCGGCCACGGTGGCGGGGTTGTCACCAGAGATCACTTTCAGCTCGACTCCCTGGCGTTGGAAGTATCCGAAGATCTCTTCGGCGTCGGGGCGAACCGTGTCTTCGAGAAGGACAAGGGCGACGGGTGTACGGCTCTTGCCGAGTTCGCTTCCACACCAGCCCTCATTGGACCTGGTCACGAGGAGAACACGCGTGCCTTGCGCCGCTGCCTGCTCAGCCATGATTCGTTCGTCAGTGTCATCGGCCCCGAAAAGGATGTCGGGTGCGCCGAGATAGAACGTGCCGTGGCCAGAGAACTCGGTCGCCGCCCATTTACGCGCCGAGGAGAATGGCATGCTCTCGCCAACGTCCCATGCCGGCGAGTCGTAGTGCGCCACGATTGCTTGGAGGGTGGCATTGGGAGACGGGTCCGATGCCCCAAGTGCGCCAAGCACCGCAGCTGCTTCGTGTTCGGTGGTTGTGCCGAGGGCCACGACACCTCCGAGCGAGATCTCGCCCGTGGTGATTGTCCCGGTTTTGTCGAGGCAGAGAGTGTCGACACGGGCGAGAAGTTCTACCGAAGCAAGCTCCTTGGCCAGTACCTGGCGGCGGGCAAGTGCGATCACGCCGGTGATGAACGACAAGCTGGTGAGGAGCACGAGTCCGTCAGGCACCATCGCCACGGCCGCGGCGACCGTGGCCTGCAGGGCGTCCTGCCACCGGTCTTGGGTGTCGAGTTGGCGGAGAAGCAGCAGCACCGCCGCGGGTGGGATGACGAAGGTCAGCCATCGCAATACCAGGTTGACGCCCTCTCGAAGTTCGCTGCCTGCGAGTTCGAAGCGTCGAGCTTCCTCGGCGAGTTTGGCCGCGTAGCTTTCGGCTCCGACTTTGGTGGCGCGATAGAGGCCTGAGCCAGCAGACACGAATGAGCCCGACATCACCTCATCTCCGAGTTTTTTCTCAACGGGGTCGCTCTCGCCGGTGAGTAGCGACTCGTCGATCTCAAGGCCGAGTCCAGCGACGATTTCACCGTCAACCACGATCTGGTCACCGGGGGCGAGTTCTAGAAGGTCGTCGGCCACGACGCCACTAACACCGATCTCGTCGGCGGTGCCATTGCGGCGGACGCGAGCCTTCGGTGCGGACAGTACGGCCAGTGTGTTCAGCGTGCGTCGAGCCTTCACTTCCTGTGCGATCCCGATAACGCTGTTGGAGACGACCACGCCGGCAAAGAGTGCGTCGGCTGGAAAGCCAGCCACAAGGATCAAGACGAAGAGTGTGCCGATGATCGCGTT
>JABIQM010000100.1 GCA_018699415.1 Acidimicrobiaceae bacterium | reverse complement strand
TGCCACGACGGGGTTCCGGTTGCCACAGTTACGGTGCCGCGTCGGCTTGCGCCTGGAATCGTTGCCTTGCCGACGAGTTGCGAGACCGTCGGGCCCTTCAGACTGGGATGCTGCGGATGACTCACCGGTGCCTGTTCCAAGGTCGCGAGTCGGATGGTCTCGCTCACGCGAGCAATCTCGGTGCCATTATCCGCCGAGAGATCAATGCCGAGAGCATCACCGTCAGCGATCGCAAAGAACATGCCACCCCAGGCCACGTCGACTGGCACTGTTCCGAAGCCTGGCACCTTGATCTCTCGGCCGAGGTGCACAACAAACGCCGGAACGTTGCGGAATGAAACCCGAGTGACCTTGCCGCCCACACACTCAGCTCGCACTCCGATCAGGCCGGCCGGTGCCTCCAAGGTCAACTCGGTGATCGGCTCCACCATGTCGATGATGCCTGTCTCGAGCAGCGCCGTCACCACACAGATGGTGTTGCTGCCCGACATCGGCGCATACTCCGTCTGTTCCATGATGATGAAACCGGCATCGGCATCCGGATGGTTCGAGGGAACGATTGCATTGCAACACAGTGCCGGATACCCGTTCGGCTCGCGGAGCATCCGGAGCCGGATGTGGTCGGCATTTGCCTCAAGCCACTGCATCTTCTCGAGCATCGTCTCGCCCGGGAGGTCGGGCATCCCGGCAGTAATCACGCGACCCGGTTCACCCTCCGCGTGGACCTCTACCGCCGTCAATCGATCGTGCATCTCCATCACCCCTGACGCTACTTGTTTCACACGCCGGCGCCCCGTCTAGCGTGTGGCGATGAGTTCCTTCACTCGCCGCCTCGCTCGCCGCAGCTGGGTCTCCGAGGCGTCAGAGAATCGGGTCGACGAGATCTGTTCCGCCCTCCCCCACGACACCGCATCGATCCTCGACGCCATCGAGGGCCTGATCACCCACAACACCCAAATTCACGACATCGACGCCGTGAACCTGAATCCGGCCACCAACACGATGAGCCAACGAGCCACGTCTGCGTTGCGTTCCAATCTCAGCTCTCGCACGTCGCTGGGCTACGCAGGAGACAAGTATGAGATGGGGCTTGAGGCAATCGAGCAGATCGAAGTGGTCGCAGCCGAACTCGCTGCCTCGATCTTCAACTCAGATCACGCCGAGATCCGTGTTCCATCCGGGACAATGGCCAACCTGTACGCATTCATGGCCACCACCAAGCCCGGTGATTCGATCATCGTGCCGCCGAGTTCAATCGCTGGCCATGTCACCCACCACTCTCCCGGTGCCGCCGGGCTCTACGGACTCGATATTCATGAGGCGCCCATCGACGCCACCAACTACACGATCGATGTCGAGGCGCTCGCCTCGCTTGCCGAACGCGTACAACCCCGCCTGATCACCGTTGGTGCGAGCCTCAACCTGACCCACCACAACGTGGCCGGTATCAGGGAAGCCGCCGACCTTAATGGCGCCCACGTTCTATTCGACGCCGCACACCTATCCGGCCCAATCGCGGGTGGGGCCTGGCCGAATCCGCTCGATCAGGGCGCCCATCTCATGACCATGAGCACGTACAAGAGTCTCGGTGGGCCAACGGCGGGACTTGTGGCCACCAACGACACCGAACTGGCCGAACGCATCGATCACATCGCCTTCCCTGGGCTCACCGCCAACTTTGACGTCGGCAAAACCGCGGCGCTCGCAGTCACACTCGCCGAATGGTTGACGGACGGTGCCCGGCGTGCTCAAGCGATGATCGAGTGCGCCCAACGGCTCGCTGCGGAGCTGGTTTCCCTGGGCGTGGCAGTCCATCACTGTGGCGAGATCGCCACCCAGTCCCACGCGTTCGCTCTTGACGCTCGACAAACCGGAGGGGGTAGCGCCACGGCTCTGCATCTTCGTCGGGCCAATATTCTGGCTTCGGCAATTGGGTTACCGACGGGTGGCGACGACGGCGTGCGGATCGGCAGCAACGAACTCATTCGCCTTGGGGCAACTGCCAACGACATGCCGGGCCTCGCTGACCTGATCGCTCGGGCCCTCGCGAGTAGTACGCCCGAGGACCTTGCCTGCACCGTGACCCGCTGGCGGTCCAAGCATCTCGAAACCGCAGTTCTACGATGACCGCCACGGATCCGCTCAGCCCGCGTCTGACGCGTGTCCTTGGCATTCAGGCGCCACTCATACAGTCCGGCATGGCGGGCGTTGCCGGCCCTCGACTCGTTGCTGCCGTCTCCAACGCCGGTGGGCTAGGCGTCGTGGCAGCACTACGCCTTGCTCCCGACGAGGTTCGCAATTCAATTCGAAAGGTCCGAGCTGCCACCGACCAGTCATTCGGCGTCAACATCTGGCTGCACGATGACGTACGAACTTCGCCGGATCCACAATCGATCCCCGACGACGTCGTACGGAGCGCACAAGCGGTCCTCAACCAGTTTCGAATTCGCTTGGAACTCGAGACGACCCTTGACCGACCGCCCGCGGCCGTCGATCTCGTCGACACCGCGCTGCAGGTCATGATCGAGGAGAAGATTCCGGTCTTCTCCGCCGGCCTCGGCATCCCCGAGCCTGAACTGGTCGAACGCTTCCATCGCGTCGGGACCAAGGTCGTCTGCATGGTCGCCACCATTGACGATGCCATGGCTGCCGTTGCGAACGGCGTGGACGCAATCGCTGCTCAGGGCAGCGAGGCCGGAGGGCACCGCAGCTACGGACAGAAACACGATCGCAGCGCGGCTGACAAGAACCCCACCGCTGAACTCGTGTCCGCAGTGGTCGCCACGGTGGGAGCCAAGGTCCCGGTCCTCGCGGCCGGCGGCATTGTCGATGGCCGTGGACTGGCCGAGATGATGAAGCTCGGTGCAGAGGGCGCTCTCCTCGGTACCCGTTTCGTGGCGACCCAGGAATCGGGTGCGTCGGATCTCTGGAAGACTCGGCTCACCACCGGCGAGCGCGCCACCACATTCACCGACGGCTTCACCGGCCAATGGGCCCGAGTCCTGACGTCGGAGTTCACCCAGGAGTGGGAGACGTCGGGGGCCCAAGCCCTGCCCGGCTTACTCCAAGCAGCAGCCGGCCAGGATCTGTTCAGCAGAGCCAAGAAGCTCAACGATGACCAACTGCAGCCGCTCTATGCCGGTTCAGGGGTCGGTCAGTTGTCCGATGTGCCATCGGCTGCCGAGGTCGTGCAACGCATCGTCATCGAAGCGCGTGCCTCATTGGGCTCCCCGGAGCGACATCCGATCGAGTCGATCGTGGCCTCAGTGCTCGGAAGCGAATCAGGACTCGCCGCGCCGAACTAGTTCGCCATACTCCTCATGGGTCAGCGACTCGCCACTCTTTTCGATCGCCGCTTGGTCCGCCGGGCGGAGAAATGGTTGCAGGTCGGGCATCTTCTTCCACGCCGCGATCGGCGCCTTGCCATCCTTGTCTGGCACGTACCGCGACGCCTCGATTCGCTGATGCTTCACGATGTAGCGGGGGCAGTTGATAAACGACTCCGTGACCGTCGCACGAACGAGTAACTGTGCCCCAGGGAAGTCGTCGATCAAGGGATCGTTCGTCGACACCGTAGCGTCGGCGTGGACGCGAACCCGGTGAGGCGTTTCGAAGTCGATAAACAGCATCCCGATCTTTGCTGTGGCCGCGATGTTCCCCATAGAGAAGAACATGCCGTTGCCGTCGTAGCTTGGGAATACGATCGTGCTCGGATCGATCACCCTCACGAATCCAGGCGCTCCACCTTTGTGCGACACGGTCGGCTGCCCATCAGATCGAACTGTCGAGAGAAAGAAGAACTCGCGCTGTTCGATGAAGCGGCTGGCCTCTTCGTTCAACTCCGACTGCACGATGGCGAACTCCATCGCCTGGGCCAGATCTCGACTCTCGAACTGCTCTTGCAGTTCGGTGTGGTGGTCATCGTAGAAGTTCATCGTCGCGACCTTACCGACTAGCGTTGAGACCCATGATGGCTCGCGACCGGGTGCACGAACTTGAGACCTACGAGCGCGACGGCTTCGTCTGCCTTGAATCATTTGTGACTGCCGACTGGTTGAGTCGACTCAACGCCGCAATGGAGCGATTGATCGATGAGTCCAGGACCGCCGCACCCGGCGACTGGCGATTCGACCCTGAGCCTGACCACACGGCCGATGACCCTCGCCTTCGTCGGATCAACACCCCGGTCGACCTTGATCCGACGTTTGCGGAGTTTGCCCTCGATGGGCCCGCGACCGATCTGGCCGTCGACATGCTCGGACCTAACGTCCGTTTCCATCACTCGAAGCTCAACATCAAGTGGAGTAGCGGAGGCGAGGAAGTCAAGTGGCATCAAGACATCCAGTTCTGGCCCCACACCGATTTCTCGCCGCTCACCATCGGCATCTATCTCAATGAGGTTGACGACCAGATGGGCCCGATGGGGATCGTCCCCGGCAGCCATCGTGGCGAACTCTTCGATCTACGAGCTGACGATGGCAGCTGGGCCGGGGCGATCCGCGACGAGGACCTTGACCGTGCAGATACGGCGACGGCCGTCTACCTCAAGGGCCCGGCAGGAAGCGCAACGGTCCACAATTGTTGCGCCATCCACGGATCGGCACCGAACACGTCGCCTCGGATGCGGCCACTCCTTCTCCAGACGTACTCTCGGGCCGACTCGTACCCACTGCTCGGCGTCGGCACCAACGGCAAAATCAGCAGCTCCGCACATTCTCTTGTCCGTGGTGCAGCCCCTGACCGGATTACAGTCGGCGGTCGCACCATGCCCGCCGCTCCAGATTGGTACAAGGGTAAATACACCTCGATCTTCGCCCAGCAGCAGGGCCCCGACAGCTAGGAACCGACTATGTCACTTGCCATGTCAATCGAGGAACGGGACGCGTTTCTTGCTGACCTCCACGTCGGAATCGTTGCGATCGAACGCAAGGCCAAAGCTCCGCTCACCGTGCCGATCTGGTACGACTACGAACCCGGCGGCGACGTCTGGATGGTTATGAGTCAGGACTCGCTCAAAGGCAAACTCCTCGCCAATGTCGACCGAATCAGCCTGTGCGCACAATCGGAGCAGGCCCCGTACTCCTACGTTTCTATCGAGGGTCCGTTCAGCATCACCCAGCGAACCCACGCCCACATCTTGCACATGGCTGTCCGCTATCTCGGCGCGGAACTCGGCCCGGAGTACGCCGCGGCATCAGAAGGCGGAGACGACAACATCGTCGTCTCCATCACACCCGAGACCTGGTACACGGCCGACTACAACAAGCGTTGAGGCAAACACAACGCGTCGGCTCTCAAGCCGATAGACACAGTTCATGGCCGATGCCCTTGCCTGTCCAATCTGCACGATGCCCGACCCCCTTGTGTCAGAAGATGGATTCGAGTGCGCCACCTGTGGCCACGAGTGGCTCGCTGAGCTCGGCGACGACGTGGGCGACATTCACGATGCCAACGGCAACCTCCTCGCCAACGGCGATGACGTCACCGTGATCAAAGACGTAAAACTCGATGGCAAGGCGGGCGGGGTCAAAGCCGGCACCAAGATGAAGGGAATCCGTCTGGTCTCGGGCGACCATCCGATCGACGGCAAGATCAACGGGCGAGCCATCGTGATCAAGGCGGAGTTTGTCAAGAAGGCCTGAGCTTGTGCGAGGCGACAATGTTGCCATCGCCCTCCAACCAGGGGTTGGCATCGGCTTCGCGCGTGACACAGACCAATGGTTCGTGCAAACGCCCGACCCTCTCGCCTTACTCGCCGAACTGAACGATCAGACCGCGCCACGCTGGGTGTGGTGGGATCGCTCCACGGCGACTCAGATCGCCCAGGCCCGAGTACCCATCGACCGTTGCTGGGATGTGGCCACCATTCACCGGCTGATCTTCGGTGGATGGAAGACGTCCGTTGGTGAAGTCTGGGCCTCGCTGAATGGGCTGCCCCTCGACACTCTCCCCCGTATGGGTCAGCTCGGATTACTCGACATGCCCGACGACAACGGCGACCGTGACAGTCCGATCCAACCCGATGGACACCTGCGGCCGGAATGGATCAGTGGCGGCTCGCAAACTTCGGTCGAGCGTCTCGCCTCGTGGGCATCCTTGGTATTGCGAGCGATGCGTCTCCAGCAACCAATGCTCGATGCACTCCCCAACCCCGATCGCGCCCACTCCACGGCTCGTTCGGAGTCGGCTGCAGAACTCCTCTGCGCGGAGATGGCTATAGAGGGCTTACCGATCGACGAGGAGGAAGCGCTCCGACTCATCGGTGAGTTCGCCGGGCCGCGCGCCACCTCTGCGCTCGATCAAGAACGAATCTGGGAAGAGCGTGACGAGAAAGTTCTCGTCCATCTCACACCGCGCCAACCCGTCAACCTGCGAAACCCGGCGGAGGTGAAGGCCATGCTGCGCCGCCAGGGCCACGAAC
>JABIQM010000218.1 GCA_018699415.1 Acidimicrobiaceae bacterium | reverse complement strand
TCGATGCTGGCCGCAGCCTGCGGCGATGATTCCAGTGACTCGAGCTCAGGTTCTGATGATTCTGGTTCTGATGATTCTGGTTCTGATGATTCCGGTTCTGATGATTCCGGTTCTGATGATTCCGGTTCTGATGATTCCGGTTCTGATGATTCCGGTTCTGATGATTCCGGTGACGGTGGCGAAATTGCCACCGATCACGGCGTCGATGTCGATAACAAGGTGATCCGTGTTGGTCTGAACGCCGACCTTTCTGGTCCGTTCGCCTCACTGGTGGCCGAGATCGTTGCCTCCCAGGAAGTTTACTGGGAAGTCTTCAACGAGAACGGCGGCTACCAAGGCTGGACCGTTGAGACTGTTGTTCTCGACTCCGGCTACGCCACCGACGTCGGTATCCAGAACTACGAGGAGCTTGCCCAGGAAGGCAGCGACGGTGTCCTGATGATCACGGAGAACACTGGTTCTCCGATCACCTCCGCCATCGCCGAACAGGCTGCTGATGATGACCTGCTGGTCATTCCGCTCAGCTGGGCGTCTTTGTGGCCGGATCCAGAGTTCGGTTCTTCGATTCTCGAGAAGGGCACCACCTACTGCATCGAGGCGATGAACGCGACCGAGTGGCTCTATGGCTACGTCCAAGAGCAGGGTCTTGAACCATCGCTCGCCATCGTTACCCGTCCGGGTGAGTACGGCGAAGACGGTGCTGCTGGTGCTGCGCTCGCCGCTGAAGCGCTCGGCATTAATGTCGTGTACGACGGCACCTCCGCTGTGGCTGGTGACGACCGCACCGCAATCGTTGCCGAAATCCTCGGCTCTGGTGCAACCATGGTGTTCACCACGCTCACCCCGGGTGAGACGATCGATATCTTCGGCAACGCCGTAAGCCAGGGCTTTGAGGGATACTGGACTGGCAGCTCGCCGTCGTTCAACTACCTCTTCCACATGTCCTCTGACTTTGCACAGGCGTTCGACGACTATTGGTTCCACTCGGGCTATTACACCCCGTGGGGTACCGCCGGTTCCGAAGGCATGGAGCAGATCGTGGCCGAAATGTCGGCCCGTCGTCCCGAGCTCAACATCTCGGACGTGTACACCGTCGGTTGGCAGGAAGGCCTGATGGCCGAGACTCTGATCCGAGCCGCAATCGACGGTGGCGATTTGACTCGCGCCAACATGGTTGCGATCTCCCAGGATCCGAGCTTCAGCGTCGACTTCCTTGGCCTCTCGGCCAACCAGTCGTGGCCCGCCGACTACAACGATGCGGTTGTGCGTGGTAGCTACATCTATGACGTGTCCTTGCCAGCCTTCAACATTATTTCGACTGGCGAGTCGACCCCGGACAACCTGGGTTCGAGCGGCATGCTCGTGCTAGAAGCCGACTACACCGGTTCAGTGGCTGAGAACTTCGTGTTCGATGGCCCTTGCATCGAGCCGTCTGGCTGAGTAATTCAACGTGTGTTCTTGCGGGCCGGAGGGGGTCATCCCCCTCCGGCCCGCCGGGCATCGTGTCAGAAATTTCCGAATTGTCAGCGTGTCTGAAGTACCCAGCGTGGAGGCTGAGCGTTGCTCGAAATAGCAAACCTTGAAGTGGTCTACAACGAGGTCATCCTTGTCCTGCGAGGCCTGTCAATCGACGTGTCCGACGGCCAGATCGTCGCGCTGCTCGGGTCAAATGGTGCTGGCAAGACCACTACTGCTCGGGCTATCACCGGCCTTCTGGATGTTCATGAAGGCAAGGCCACCAAAGGGTCGGTTACGTGGAATGGCAAGGATCTTGCAAACGCCAACCCCGCCCAGATCGTGCAAGGCGGCATCTCGCAGGTGATGGAGGGTCGACGTATCTTCGCCGAGATGACTGTCGACGAGAACCTGTCCTGTGGCGCCTTCACAAACCGCGCCAATATGGACGCCAACTTCGACAGAGTGATGGAACTCTTTCCCCAGCTGAAAGCGCGGAACAAGCAGGTCGCCGGCTATTTGTCCGGTGGCGAGCAGCAGATGCTTGCAATCGGTCGCGCCTTGATGGCACAGCCGGAGCTACTCATTCTCGATGAGCCCTCGCTGGGCTTAGCCCCGATGCTGATCGAGCAGATCCGTGACATCATCGTGGACATCAACAAGCAGGGCGTGAGCGTCCTTTTGATCGAGCAGAACGCCATGATGGCGCTCTCGATCGCCGACTTCGGTTACGTGATGGAGTCGGGCAAGATCGTCATGGACGGCCCAGCTCAGAAACTCCTCAATGATGAAGACGTGCAGGAGTTCTACTTGGGCCTTCATAGCGATGGCGGCGAGCGGAAGTCGTTCCGCGATGTCAAGCACTACAAGCGCCGCAAGCGCTGGTTGTCCTAGGAGATCATTGGTATGAACGAGCAAGTCATGAGCGACCACATTCTAGACGTTGAAAATATTACCCTCCGATTTGGTGGTGTTACCGCGATCCATGGGGTGAGTTTCCATGTGAACCGAGGAGAACTCTTCTCGATCATCGGCCCGAACGGCGCCGGAAAGACCTCAATCTTCAACACAATCTCGCAGGTGTATCGGCCCCAAGAAGGCGACATCAAGTGGAAGGGCGAGTCCATCATGGGACATCGTCCGGATTATGTAGCCGGGTTGGGCATCGCCCGTACATTCCAAAATATCGAGCTGTTCCCGCAGATGACGGTGATCGACAACCTTCTGCTCGGTCGCCACGTGCGGATGAAGAAGTCATGGCTAGCCGGCATGCTTTGGGTCGGGGCAGCCAAGAAGGAAGAGATGGAGCACCGCCGTCAGGTGGAGGACATCATCGACTTCCTTGAGATTGTCGAATGGCGTAACCATCCGGTGGCGCTGCTGCCATATGGCATTCAGAAGCTCGTTGAGTTGGGGCGCGCTCTCGCCATGGGTCCTGAGCTTTTGCTCCTCGATGAACCAGTGGCTGGCATGAACCTCGAAGAGACCGAGGACATGGCTCGTTTCATCCTCGATATCCGTCGTGAGCTCAATATTCCGATGATCATGGTCGAGCACGATATGGGTCTCGTCATGGACATTGCTGATCGCATCATGGTGCTCGACTTTGGCGAAAAGATTTCCGAAGGTACACCGGAAGAGGTTCAGGCCGATCCGAACGTGATCGCCGCCTACCTGGGCAGCAGCGATCTCCACATCGCAGCCGAGTAACGACTGCGACTGTCATGGTCTTTGGCAACAGGTCGGGTTGTCCCCGGCCCGCTGTCTATGTTTTGAACTCTTCGGCGGATGTGATACATAACGTGTACCTGTAAGACGATCTATGTATCATCCCGAGAGTCGAGGAGAGATCGAATGAACGCGGTCAAACGTCATGTGGTCGAGAGCTATGTGGGGGGCCGTTGGCACGCGGCTTCCGACGGAGTGACCCTCAAGCATGCGGTCACGGGCAGCGCCATCGCTTCGGTCTCCTCCGATGGCATCGACTTTGGCGCTACCGCGGAGTATGCCCGTGCGGTTGGTGGGCCTGCACTAGGGGAACTGACCTTTCACGATCGCGCCGCAATCCTCCGAGCGCTCGGCAAGTATCTCCTTGCCGACACCGCCGCGTTCTACGAGCTCTCGACTGCCACGGGTGCCACCCGATCCGACTCATGGGTCGACATCGAGGGTGGGGCCGGAGTGCTCATGGCGTACTCGGGGATTGGCCGTCGCGAGATGCCCAACGCCAAGATTGTCGTCGACGGGGAACCCGTTTCACTGAGCCGCGACGGTTCGTTCCTCGGCACCCACATCCTCGGACCTCGTCCCGGTGTGGCGGTCCACGTCAACGCGTTCAATTTCCCATGCTGGGGGATGCTCGAGAAGCTCGCTCCGACCTTCTTGGCTGGCATGCCGATGATTGTTAAACCGGCGTCGCAGACGGCATATCTCACCGAGTTGATGGTCCGTTCGATCATCGACAGCGGGATTCTGCCGGAAGGCTCGCTCCAACTCATCAGCGGTAGCACCGGTGATCTTCTCGATCACCTCGGTCCCCAGGATGCTGTGGCCTTCACCGGGTCAGCCGATACTGCTCGCCTGCTGCGTACGCACCCTACGATCATCGCCAATTCGATTCGCTTCAATGCTGAGGCTGACTCCCTCAACGCAGCAATTCTTGGCCAGAGCGCTACGCAGGGTTCCGCTGAATTCGATTTGTTCATCGCTGAGGTCATCAGGGAGATGACGGTGAAGGCTGGTCAGAAGTGCACGGCAATTCGACGAGTCATAGTCCCGGCGAATATGGTCGGCGACGTTGAGCAGGCCCTTGTCGCCGGGCTCGCCGGTGTTCGCGTCGGTGACCCGGCGAACCCCGAAACGGACATGGGTGCGTTGGTGAGCCTCGATCAGCGAGATGAAGTCAGGCGTTCGGTCGACTCGCTCAGGGGTGTCGCTGACGTGGTAGTCGATAGCTGTGACTTCCATGATGTCGACGAGCGTCTTGGCGCCTTCCTCGCCCCAACTCTGCTCCGAGCATCGGACAGTCGAGCATCCGCCGTTCACTCAATCGAAGCGTTCGGACCCGTCACGACCATCATCTCC
Organism: Acidimicrobiaceae bacterium; assembly: GCA_018699415.1. GTDB lineage: Bacteria > Actinomycetota > Acidimicrobiia > Acidimicrobiales > Aldehydirespiratoraceae > JAACCU01. The sequence continues at coordinate 20,172 of JABIQM010000218.1, read as the reverse complement.
TACGACAGCGCTGCGGATGCCGTCGACCTCGCTGCGCTCGGTAAAGGCAGTCTTGTTGCCTCGGTCTTCACCCCCGACGACCGAGAAGCGGCGGAATTGGCCCTCGGTATCGCCGCTCATCATGGACGCGTTCATGTCGTCGACGAAGCCTGTGGGGGCACGACCACCGGTCATGGGTCACCGATGCCGCAACTCGTGCATGGCGGCCCCGGTCGTGCCGGCGGTGGCGAAGAACTCGGCGGAGTGCGAAGCGTCTATCACTACATGCAGCGCACTGCGATCCAAGGTTCACCCGACAAGATCACCGCCATTACCGGCACGTGGACGAACGGTTCCCGTCGTAACGACAACGGTCACCCATTCACACTTCATTTCGAAGATCTACAAGTCGGCGATGCCATCAAGACTGATTCTCGCACGGTCACGATCGATGACATTGAGGCGTTCGCCGATCTGACTGGTGATCACTTCTATGCGCACATGGACGAGGAAGCCGCCAAGGCGAGTCCGATCTTCAACGGTCGAGTCGCTCACGGCTACTTCGTGCTGTCGGCTGCGGCCGGGCTCTTCGTGTGGGCCCCTCCGGGGCCGGTCCTGGCTAACTATGGGCTGGACAATCTGCGGTTTGCCACGCCGACGTACCCGGGTGATGACCTCACCGTCCACCTCACGGCGAAAGAAAAGTCTTTGCGGGCCGGCGCTGGCTATGGCGAAGTCAGATGGGATGCCCAAGTGGTTAACCAGAATGGCGAAACTGCCGCCACCTATGACCTCCTCACCATGGTGGCGTGTCGAGGCGAAGGAGAATCGTCGTGATTAGAAACCAAGAACAGTTCGATGCGGTGATCAAAGCAGATCAGCGCATCGAAAGCGACGACTGGATGCCCGATGATTACCGCAAGACGCTCATTCGTCAGATCGCTCAACACGCCCACTCCGAGATCATCGGCATGCAGCCTGAGGGTGCGTGGATCACACGAGCCCCGTCGCTTCGTCGGAAGTCCATCTTGACCGCCAAGGTGCAAGATGAGGCCGGCCACGGGCTGTATCTCTACGGTGCCACCGAAACTCTCGGCCCCGATCGAGCCGAACTCCTCGATCTCCTTCACACCAAGAAGCAGAAGTACTCGAGTATTTTCAACTACCCATCACCCACATGGGCAGACGTGGGTGCCATTGGTTGGTTGGTTGACGGTGCCGCCATCATGAACCAGGTGCCGCTGTGCCGCTGCAGTTACGGACCCTATGGCCGGGCGATGGTTCGCATCTGCAAGGAAGAGAGCTTTCATCAGCGCCAAGGCTTCCAGATCATGCTCTCCCTCGCCGAGGGCACCAATGAACAGAAAGCTATGGCCCAGGAGGCGCTCAACCGCTGGTGGTGGCCGAGCATCATGATGTTCGGCCCACCGGACACCGAGTCAGTTCACAATGCCCGCAACATGGCGTGGGGCATCAAGCGTTACACGAACGATGAACTCCGCCAGACCTTTATCGACGCATCGGTGCCGCAGGCGGAGGTGCTGGGGTTAACAGTTCCCGATCCAGACCTCAACTGGAACGACGAGCGCGGTCACTACGACTTCGGCGACCCAGACTGGGATGAGTTCACCCGGATGGTCCGTGGCGAGGGCGAGATGCCTGCCGAACGAATCCGCACCCGTCTCGAGGCCCACAACGAGGGGGCATGGGTTCGCGAGGCAGCCGAGGCCTACGCCACCAAACAGCAAAGGGATGCTGCATGAGTCCCGGATGGCCGCTTTGGGAAGTCTTTGTCCGTGCCCGGCGAGGTGTGAGCCATGTGCATTTCGGTTCGGTCCATGCCGCCGACAGCGAGACCGCACTCCAGGCGGCTCGTGATCTGTTCACCCGCCGCCAGGAAGGCAAGAGCATCTGGGTTGTGCGATCGACCGATGTCGTCGCATCTGATCCCGACGACGAAGGCGAACTGTTCGATCCGGCCTCGGGTAAGGACTATCGGTTGCCGACCGACTACCGGCTGCCCTCTGAAGTCGACCACATGTGATGCTCATGACCATCGCGCCTGTTCGAAACACCTCACTTCTCACTCACGTCCTCCGGCATGGGGATCGCGCTCTGGTACTCGCCCAGCGTCTTGGCGAGTGGATTGCCCACTCGCCCGAACTCGAAGAAGACATGGCCCTTGCCAACATCAGCCTCGATCTACTCGGCCAGGCGCGGATGCTGTACACCTACGCAGCCGAGCTTGAAGATCTCGGCCACGATGAGGACCACTATGCCTACTGGCGGGATCCAGAACAGTTCCGCAATCCGCTGATTGTCGAACAGCCGAACGGCGACTTTGCCCACACGATCGCGCGACAATTCCTCCATGACGTGTACGCGGTCGCCCACTGGGAGGCCATGTGCTCCAGTAGTGACGAAACACTCGCTGCCCTGGCAACTCGAGCCGCGAAAGAAACATCGTTTCATCTCCGCCACTCACGCGGTTGGCTGGTTCGCCTGGGCGATGGTACCGATGAGAGCCACCGACGTATGCAGGCTGCGCTGGACACCTTGTGGCCGTTCACCTCGGAACTGGCGGCGCTGGACGACGAGGCCCAACTGCGCGACGACGGCGTTGTCACCGATGGCGGCATACGAGCTTCGTTTGACGTGGCGGTGGCCTCGGCGATAGCCGAAGCCACACTGACTGCGCCAGCCCCCGTCAGGGTCGTCACCAGTAGCGGCGGCTGGAACGGCGCCCATAGCGACTACCTCCCCAAGCTTCTTGATGAGCTTCAAGTCCTGGCTCGAGCCCACCCGGGAGCCTCATGGTGACAGTCGCCGACCTTGACGCGATTCGGGAGGTCGCGGCGTCGGTCGATGACCCGGAGCTTCCCTATCTGACGATCGGCGATCTTGGCATGGTCCGTGCCGTCGAACGGCACGACGATCGAATCATGGTGACGTTGACCCCGACCTATACCGGATGTCCTGCTACCGAGGAGATCCTGGCGGACGTACGCTCGGCACTGGCTGCGGCGCATATCGAAGCTGAGGTCGAAATGGTGATGAGTCCGGCATGGACCACCGACTGGATCACCGCCAGCGGACGCGAAAAGTTACGAGCCGCCGGAATCGCACCGCCGGCCCCGGCCGGTGATCGCCCCGTGGTGATGCTGGACCTTCCAGTGGAATGTCCCTGCTGCAACTCTAGGCGGACCCGTCGGCTCTCAGATTTTGGTTCCACCGCCTGCAAGGCGCTTTATCGCTGCGAGGCGTGCCGAGAACCATTCGAGACGTTCAAAGCACTGTGACATGGATCGCCTGATGACCGAACCCGCCCTTACTGCACCGATATTTGCCACACTCACCGTCTCTGCGGTGGAGCACGACACTAGGAATTCGGTGACCGTCACACTCGAAACAGACGGCGACAACCGATTCCGATTCGCGCATGGTCAGCACCTCACGTTCCGCCGAATGTTCGACGACATTGAAATCCGTCGTAGCTACTCGATCTGTGCGCCAAGTCCCGACGGGCAGCTGCGAGTCGGCATAAAGCGAGTCGAGGGTGGCGTGTTCTCGACATGGGCCACCACTGAACTCGAAGCAGGTGTCGAACTCGACGTGATGACGCCAACAGGTCACTTCACCCACGATCTGGTCTCGACGAGTGCTCGGCGCTACGCACTAGTGGCCGCTGGTAGCGGGATCACGCCGGTCTACTCAATAGCGGCAACCATTCTTGCCGAGGAGCCGGCGTCGGTTGTCTCGCTCGTCTGCGTGAACCAAAATTCGAACAGCATCATGTTGCTCGACGACATCGAGGCCCTCCGCAATCGGTATCTCGGCCGAGTGCAAATCTGGAATGTGCTCACCCAAGAAGCCACCGAGATTCCACTCCTGGAAGGGCGACCAGATGCCGACCGACTCGGCGCCATGATCCATGCCGGCATACTCCCTGCCGAGCCTGACCATGTCTTCGTATGCGGTCCCGAAGGTCTAGTGGCCAACGTTCGGAACGCTTATCTTGCTGTAGGAACCGAAGCCGACGTCATCCACGATGAGCTTTTCACGAGCAGTCAAGTCGGGCAGCTATCGACCGCACCACAGATAATCGAGCAAGGCGAGCAACCGATCGGAACCGGCTACGCGATTCTGCACGGCCGCGCCACCGGGTTCGACATCTATCAGGGAGACACTGTTCTTGATGCAGCCCAACGGACGCGCCCTGATGCGCCGTTCTCGTGTCGCTCCGGGATCTGCTCAACTTGCCGGGCCCATCTGGTCGAAGGTGTCGTGGAGATGAACGTGACGCACGGCCTCGTCGCCGGTGAGGAACAGGCGGGCTACATCCTGACATGCCAGGCTTTTGCGAAGACATCCAATGTACGGGTCGATTTCGACCGCTGAGAGGATTGTGAAGACCATGGGATATGAACCCATCGAGACGGCATCGATCGACGAATTGCGCGCCCTTCAGTTCGAGCGGCTAACGGCGACGCTCGCCAATGCGTACAACAACATCGGTCACTATCGTCAGACATTCGATGCTGCGGGAGTTCACCCGGGCGATGTCAGCAATCTTGAAGATCTGGCAACCTTGCCGTTCTTGGTTAAGGACCATCTCCGTGACGCGTATCCGTTCGGCATGTTTGCGGTGCCCCGCCAGGAACTGGTTCGCGTCCACGCATCGTCAGGTACGACCGGCAAGCCGACCGTGGTTGGCTATACCCGCAACGATCTCGACATCTGGTCGACTGTGGTGGCTAGGTCCATCTTTGCCGCAGGCGGTCGGCCTGGCGATCTTCTGCACAATTCGTATGGCTATGGCCTTTTTACCGGCGGCCTGGGTGCGCACTACGGCGCGGAGAAACTCGGCTGCACGGTGGTGCCGATGGGTGGCGGGCAGACCGAGAAGCAGATTCAGCTCATCATCGACTTCGAACCGAAGCTGATCACCGTCACGCCGTCGTATTGTCTGAACCTGATTGAAGAGATGAGCCGGCAGGGAATCGACCCAGCGTCGACGTCACTGAAGATCGGCATCTTTGGCGCGGAGCCATGGACCGAAGGAATACGGAGCGAGATCGAGTCTCGCCTCGGTATCGATGCGGTCGACATCTATGGACTCTCCGAGGTGATCGGCCCCGGCGTTGCTCAGGAGTGCGTCGAGACCAAGGACGGACTTACCATTTGGGAAGATCACTTCTACCCCGAGATCATTGACCCCGACACCGGTGAGGTACTCCCAGACGGCGAGGAGGGCGAGCTTGTCATCACCTCGCTCACGAAGGAAGCGCTTCCAGTGATTCGCTATCGGACGCGTGACATCACCCGCCTCCTGCCGGGGACCGCCCGCACGATGCGGCGCATCGCGAGGGTCACCGGCCGCAGCGACGACATGCTCATTATTCGGGGTGTCAACGTGTATCCGTCTCAGATCGAGCACGAACTCATGAAGGTCGATGGTCTCTCCCCGCACTACCAACTGCACAAGCACACCGACGGGACGATGGCCACGCTGACCGTTCGTGTCGAGGCCGCCACCGCAGTTGACGAGGTTGAGGCGACTCGTCTCAGTGGTCTGGCCCAGCATCAGATCAAGAGCATGGTCGGAGTTACCGCTGGTGTCGAAGTGGTTGGCCCCGGCCAAGTCCCTCGAAGTGAAGGCAAGGCCCAACGGGTGGTCTGAACTATTGCTCGCAGCGTTAACTGGCGAATCGGTTGGCGTATGCCTCGGCCCGCAGGATTATTGACCCGGTTCCTGTCACACATACCGCAGCCAACTGACTATCTGACGGACCGACAAGTGAGCGGTAGAGCCGGGCGGCGATATGAGCGGCCCGACGCTCGGGCCAACCGGGAGGTACCAACTCGTCGGGGAGTCCGGGGTCGGCGAGGACGATACGGCGATAGTCGCTGACCATCAGTGATCGCATAGCGAACGCAGTGGCAGGATCAATATCGGCCTCGTCGAGCAGCGCGTTGGCCAGATCCCCGTACCGGTTTATGAAGGCCTCGTAGTCCGCCTTCAGGCGGTCCAGCGGCAAGGTCCGCTCGACCATCTGTTCATCGGTGATGGTTTCTGCAGTGCCGTCGACGGTCGATCGTGTGAGGATCAACAAGGGCCGGTATTTCGGGTTGAGCTCCTCGATCACCTCGTGTGGCTGAAGGGTAGGGGAGGCGAGAACCGTCGGTGTCAGTGCTCCGAAACCCATCCAGCCGAGATGGCGACGGACGGTTTGGCGCGTGCCAGCGTCAGCATCGCCATCAAGAATGGCGAGAGTCCATTGCCCATCCCAGACCGGCGGTTTTGAGCGGTAGATCCGTTGCTCGGCGCGCCAGAACGTGGCCTGGGCTTTGGGATGGACAGAGTAGAAGCTCCGACGACCGTCCTGCCGATTGGTGAGAACTCCCTCAGCGACGAGGCGCCGCACTGAGGTACGAACCAGTCGGTCAGTGATGCCAAGGGGATGGAGAAGTTGAGAGATGCTTCCCAGCCAGGCGTCCTCGGCATGAGGAACGATTGCGTCACCGAAAAGGGTGACGATGAGAACTCGGGTGCTTGGAGTGGGGTCGGCAGCGTATTGCTCAAGAAGCCGAGCGGCAGCGCCAGCGAAGTCCGCCGACTCGCTCACGGGGACCGGGGATACGTCTTGATCACGCGTCGCATCAGTTCGATGAGTTGGTGCAGATCATCTGGACTGATGTTGCCGAACACCTCCTGCTCGCGTGCGTTCTGAGCGTAGTAGGCAGTTGTCAGTTCATCGTTTCCCTTGGTGGTGAGGCCGACTGTCACGAGTCGTCGGTCGGTTGATGTCCGGCGTCGTTCGACCAGACCATTGCGTTCGAGTGTGTTGAGCGCGCTTGAGATGCCGGCTGGGCTGATCCCGGCGAGGCGAGCAATGTCTCGCTGTTTGAGATCGCCAGCGATCCATAGGATGAACATGACCCGAAATCCAGCAAGACTGAAACCGGCTGGCTTGAAGATCGTTCCCTCGAGATCGTTATAGACAAGGGCCGACAATCGAAAGATTGTGAACATGCCGTGGAACGTCTCGCGAACAAGACCTAGGGATTGGATCCGGTCCCCGGCGTTTTCTTCGAATGACTGAACTGGAAGACGGGAGGTCGCCGGAACTGGCTTCGCGTCGTCAGCCATCGAAGACCTTTGTACGGCCCCGGAAGATTGCCACCGTGTCACCGTTGGGGTTTGTGACGGCAACGTCCCAATAGGAGGTGCGTTGGCCTACATGCGGAGAAGTGGCAGTAGCAATGATTCGCTGATCTGCATACGCCGGCCGTAGGAACTCAATGGAGGCGCTAGCCGCGAGTGCCCTGGATCCAAGGCTGTTGGAGGCATACGCCATGGCAGTGTCGGCGAGTGTGAAAACCAGGCCGCCATGACAGACCGCATACCCATTCACCATGGTATCGGTGACCGTCATTGCCACGGTGGCGGAACCCTCGTCGACCGACACGATTTCGATTCCGAGATGGTGGATGGCGGCGTCTGTCTCGTACATGGCAGCAGCTGAAGGATTGTCGATCTCGGCGCCGGACATCACGACAACCTAGTCGCTTGCTACCGCACGCATTCACACGCGACCTTGTCATCCATTGCCTGCCATTTGTAGACCTTTGGCTCCGAGGAGACACCGCACCCTGTGCATTGTAGAACCCACTCTTTGCCAACGGCCTGGAGCGAAACCGGATGCTCGCCCGTAGATAGACGCGGCTTCTCTTTGACCACTTTCGGCTTGCCGATGTCAGGCAGCGCTGGACTCCGTAGCTCAAGATACGGCTGCTCGTCAGCCGTCCATTCCGTGAGTTCTTCAGGAGCAAGATCTGGTGTTTCGAATGTCCCGACGACCACGGGTTCGATGAGTTGGGAAGGCCCGGAATAGTCGAGGAACTCAGCGAGTTGGTCAAACTCGCTTGGGCGGAAAATGCGCGATTCTTCGGCAATCTCTTCGATTTCTTCGAGGAATCCATCGCGATCCTCAGAGAAGCGAGGATCCTCGAGAGTGTCGGCAGCAAAGATGATGACGAAGCGAGCGCCGCTGCCCAACGGCTTGCGTCGCAGGATTCGGCCCATGCGTTGGATCATCTGCCGGCGGGTACGGCTAGCGCTAACGACCAGGCCAAGATTGGCATTCGGAACATCAACGCCCTCGTCGAGCACCCGAGGTGCAGCGACAGCATCGAGTCGCCCATCGCGGAGCCCGTCGAGGATCGTGATTCGGTCACGTCTCCCGGTGTCGCCGGTGATGATCTCGATCGAGATGAGCGGGTCGAGGCGAACGATGGCGTGGTTGGCGGCGCGGACAGTTTCGGTGAACAGAAGAGCACCATCGGCGTCCTTGATCGCCGCAGCAAAACGTCCGAGTGCCTCGTACTTGGCCGAACTGGTCGACACGATCTCTCGTCGAGACGAGAATGCGTTGAGATAGTCGTTGGCTGCTCGACCATTGGGGCCGGCGTCGTTGGCTGCGAGGTGGTGAACCGCAGCGAGGAAATCACCGAACGGTTGGTGCGGCACCCCTTCAATCTGTTTGAGCTGACGCCGAGCGGTGACGATCCGACCCTCTGTGGCATCGTATTCGGTGCGTTCCTCGTGGGTAAGCGGTACGGCCATGAACCCAACACGGGGCTGAGCACAGACACCGTCGCTGATTGCGGACCCAAAGTCATAGCGGTAACAAATGCCACCGAAGTAGGGGAGAAGGATGGTCTCGACGGCATCATCGGATCGCTCAAGCGTGGCGGTGAGACCGAGGCGTTCCTGATACTCGGGGAGTAGCGATTTTCGCAGGACGGCACCGCCGAATCCGTGGCACTCGTCGGCGATGAGAATGCCGCCCTTCTCGCTCGTGGGAAGGGGAACTCGCGATGCCGCTGAGTGACGTGTGGTGATGAGGACGTCACAGTCGACTGGACGATCTCTGTAGCCGTCGCCGAGGCGGCCGATCTGGTGGTCGGGCATCCAGTCATGAAGCCGATCGTGCCACTGCTCCATGAGAACGCGCGATGGAACGATCACGAGTGCGAACAGCCCGCGACCAACAGCGTCTTCGACCGCGGTAAGGGCCACGTCGGTTTTACCGGACCCAGTAACTGCTTCGATCACGCCGCGTCTGCCGCACTTGTGCCACGCCATGAGCGCGGCGTGTTGCCAGCGATAAAGGGAATGCACCAAACCGTCAGGATACGGTGCCAGCCCCCCGGAGCATCGCGATAGCGGCATCGTCATAGCCGAGTTCGCCAAGAATTTCGTCGGTGTGCTCGCCAGTCACGCCTATCTGTGGCCGGAATTCTCCCGGGGTCTCCGAGAAACGGGCTGCAGGCCGAGGTTGTCGGAGCGGTCCGGCGGTCGGGTGGTTCCACTCCACGACGATGTCGTTGTGCATGACTTGGGGATCACTCATCACCTCAACTCGTTCGAGCACGGGGCCACAAGGGATTCCCTCAGCTGCCATCTGTTCAATGACGTCTGCTGTTTTCATGGCAGCGATGCCGGCGTGGATCGCTTCACCCACGGCAATCGCACGTGCTGCGTCCTTCCCGATCGCGCTGATCTGGTTAAAGTTCGGGTCGGCGAGGAGGTCGTCTCGGCCAAGTACGCGCCACATGCCCTGAACTTGCTTGTCAGTGGCCACGTAGTAGACGACCCGGCCGTCGAGCGTTTCGATCAGTTGGTAGTTGTCGGGTGCTCGCCGCGGCGCAATGGTGGGATCTTCCTGAGTGAGGTCTGAGAAACCATCGGGCCAATACCACGCCAGTGTGGCGTCGAGCATGGGCACTTCGATGAACTGGCCTCCGGCGCCGCGTTCGCGGGCCAGGAGAGCGGCTGTGATCGCTTGCGCGACCGTATAGGCGGTCGACTTGTCAGCGATGAGTGTACGAATCAGGTCGGGGAACGGAAGAGCAGGGCTGGCCTGGCCGGCGACCATACCGGTGATGGCTTGGATGACAGGGTCGAGCACCGCCCGGTCGCAATATGGGCCCGTTGACCCGAACCCGTAGACCGAGCAGTAGACGATGTCTGGGTTGGCGGCCTTCACGGCCTCGTAGCCAAGTCCGAGTCGATCGGTGACGCCAGGCCGGAAATTCTCGACGAAGACGTCGCAAGTCGCTGCGAGTTGGAGCATCAAGTCCGTCCCGTCCTGATCGCTCAGATCGACGGCTAAGCAACGCTTTCCGCGATTGCAGTTGGCGTGCAGCGACATCACATGATTTGGCCCATGGAGTCTGAGCAGTTCGCCGCCTGGTGGCTCGATCTTGAGTACGTCCGCCCCCTGCTCTGCAAGCATTTGGGTGGCAAGCGGCCCGGCCACTACCTGGGAGAGGTCAAAGATTCGATAACCGTGCAAAGGACCGTTCATGAGGACGCACAGTAGGTCCTCCGCGAACGGAACGCAGGCGCTAGATTTCCGACGTGACTGAAAATGACTTGAACCCGTCTGGCGAATTCGAACGCACGCCTGGTGGCGCGATCCTGATGGATGGCAATCGCCTTCGTGACGAGATCGTCGCCCGACTCAATGAGCGCATCACTGCGCTGGGTAATCCTCATGTCTGTCTGGCCACCGTGCTTGTCGGCGACGACAAGCCGAGCCAGATTTATGTGAGAAACAAGCGAAAGAAGGCGGACGAAGCTGGCATGGTCTCTCGTCATGTCGAGCTTTCGGCGGACATCAGCCAAGCTGACCTCGAAGCCGCGGTCTCTGAGTTGGCCAACGACCCCGGCGTCCACGGTATTCTCGTCCAACTTCCGCTCCCTGATGGTCTCGACGCAGAGCGTGTGCTCGATCTGCTTCCCGCTGAAAAGGATGTTGATGGCCTCACCGAACGATCGATGGGCCGGCTTGTTCGGGGCCGCGATGGCCATGTCCCCTGCACGCCACTCGGCGTCATGCGGCTAATGGAGCGATATGGGGTGGAGACGAGCGGAAAGAGTGCCGTTGTCATCGGCCGCTCAACCCTCGTAGGTCTTCCCCAGGTCCTGCTGCTCGGGCGGAAGGGCTGTGACGCCACCCCGACCCTGGCCCACTCACGTAGCGGCGATCTTGCCGCCATATGCCGACAGGCCGACATCATTGTGGCGGCCGTTGGTGTCGCCGGTCTGGTCACTGCGGAGTTCGTGAAGCCGGGTGCTGCTGTGCTCGACGTCGGGATCTCGCGTACCGCCGAAGGCATTCAGGGCGACGTGGATTTCGATAGCGTTCAGGAACTCGCCGGGGCAATCACGCCAATGCCGCGCGGCACCGGTCCTATGACAATCGGCTGCTTGATGGAGAACACCTTCAACGCAGCTCGCATGCTCGGTGCCCTTCCCAGTTCTTGAACCCGGGGTTCGCTTAGCTGGGGTCGAGGTGGGCGGTCGCGCCGCTGCCAAGGATCCGCAGGAACAGTCCGGAGCGGGGCTTTGGTGCCACGTATGACGACTTCGGAGGCATCAACTCATGGGCATCGGCGACAGCCATGATCTCTGATACTGAGGTGGGGTAGAGGAACAGGCCCACGTTGCCATCGATGTCGCACCGTCGAACGACTTCGTCCAGACCGGCAGGGCTCGGCACGTAGTCGATGCCACTGTTTGGAGCGAGTTCGTCGATCCCAAGCACGCTTGTGATCAGGTCGCGGCGGACCCGTTCCACGTCAAGGTGAGCGAGGGCGCCGGGGCGGTCGACGGGGGCAAGCGTGAGACGCCACCAGCGACCTCGGATGTAGACGCCGACGTGGCCTCTGGTATGGGGAACGGCTCCCTCAATCGAGTCGACCTCTTCGACCTCGGCGACTTCGGCGAATGCGGCGATGATCTCATCTGGCGTGCGGCCGTGAGCGTCCACGCATCGGCGGTGGAACGGTTCGACCTGGAGTGCGTCGTCGGGGAAAAGTACGGCAAGGGTTCGCTGAAACTGTTCGGCCTCGGGCTTCTTCGCCGCGCCGGCGAGCGCAGCAGCGGAGCGGTGATGCCCGTCGGTGACGTAGATGACGGCTTCCGCGAGTTGGTCCGCAATTCTGGTGGCCGCGTCGGACTCAAGCGCCCACACCTGGTGGCGGACACCTTCAACGACATGATCAATGTCGGGCTTGGTGGCGACCGTGGCATCGTGGAGCGTTCCCTGGATGACCGGGTCCGCTCGGTAGGTGAGCGACACCGGTGATGAGGTTGCGCCAACCCAGTGAAGATGATCGCCAAGCAGTTTGGCACGGGTCGGACGTACGTTCTCATGGGTGAGAATCCGTCCGTCGGAGTATCCGCCGACGTCCATCGCCCCGACAACGCCGATCTGTGTGTGCTCGTCGGCGGTCAACCGATAGGCATACATGGTGGGTCGACCGGTCGGCTCAAATGCTTCGGCCTTAAGGATGCTGGTCAGCGTGTCTGCGCCCCGTTGGAGAAGATCTTCATCAGTGGCGGCGTCGCCGTGCTCAAGATCTTCTCGGGAACGGGTGACGCCGAGGTACGAGTGTGGGTTCTCCGCAACAATCCGACGTCGCTGTTCGGGCGACTTGGAATCGTAGGCGCCAGCGATAACGCGTGACGTCCAGTCGTGCTTGATCAGCCAGCCGGCGAATGGTTCGAAGAGGCGGCGCCGTGTCACGAGGGTGTGATGGAGACGTAGATGACGTCGTCGATGGACTGGAGTTCCGCGAGGACGTCATCGGAAGGGAGGTGACCGACATCGATTGAAGCCACCGCCGCCTTGGCGCCGATGAAGACCTGATTTTGCATGTTGGACACGTTCAGTTGAGCGGTCCGCAGAATGGCGAGGACGGTAGCCAGAACGCCAACCCGATCTTCGTGACGAATGGTGAGCGTGGCCGCCCTGTGAGGCACCGGATCGAGATTGACACAATGAACGGGTCGGCCGGCGCGATATGCGTTGAGGGCGTCGATCGTGCCTGCAGCGACCGCGTTCTGGGCCTGTTCGGTCGATGCACCGACATGGTGGGTGCCGACGACCGAGCGATGAGATGCCAGCGCGCTGTCAAAGTCAGCGATGCTGGACCCGGGCTCATTGACGAACACGTCGAGCCCGGCGCGGATACCGCGCTCGTCCATCGCGGTGATGAGAGCGGCTTCGTCGATGACATCGCCACGGGAGGTATTGAGAAGGATTGCGCCGTCCTTCATCTGAGCAAGAAAATCAGCACCGACGAGCCCCTTGGTGTCGGGAGCTCCTGGTACATGAAGTGAGACAATGTCTGAGCTGGCGAGGAGCTCACTGAGATCGTCGACATAGGTGATGCCAGCGCGCTCGGCGCGGGCGACGGCATCGTCTGAGCGCCCCGTCTTCGCTACCGCGACCACATCAATTCCAAAGGCTGAAGCCCGTTCGGCAACGGCCAGCCCGATGTCGCCAATGCCGAGGATGCCCATACGGCGTCCGGCGAGCCCGTCAGCTTTGCTGTAGGCCTTCTTATTCCATGCTCCGACCCGTAAGTCGGCGGTACCAGCCGCGATATGGCGATCGATGGCGATCAGTAGTCCCATTGTGAGTTCGGCGACGGCAAGAGCATTCTTACCAGGAACATTGCAAACGAACACGCCACGTTCGGCAGCGCGCTCACAGTCGATGGTGTTCGTTCCAGCGCCAGCGCGAACAATCAGTCCCAGGCGGTCGGCAGCATCAAGCGCTTCGGCGGTGACCTTGGTGGATCGAACGACCAGTGCTTCAAAGCCGGCAATCGCTCCGGGCAGATCCTCGGCAGTTAGTTCGGGACGAGACTCGACCTCATCGCCAGCATCGATCAAGCGATCGATGGCCGACGTGGGCAGAGAGTCAGCAAGTAGGACCTTCACGAGGCAATCTCCAAACCCACCATTTGCAGGATTCTGTATGGTGGAACTGTTCCGTATAGCGGAACTGATTGTATCGCAAGCTGAGATGTGCAGACACAGCCGTGCACAAACAAGGCGTGTCGTGAGGAGTGAGATGCGGATTCGAACACAAGACGAGGCGACCCTTTGGCTGCACTCGCTTGTGCGGGCTGGTGCCCCTCGCGGTAAGGCAGCTCACGAGTCGTCAACGCAACTATTCCAACAACTCGGAAATCCGCAGGACGCGCTACCAGCAGTACACATCGTCGGCACAGCCGGCAAGGGCTCGGCTTCTGCCGCGCTCACGGTCGGACTACTGGCGGCTGGGGAGTCGGTGGCCGCCCACCTATCGCCGCACGTGTACGACCTCCGCGAACGCTTCACCATCGACGCCTCGCTCCCAGATTGGACGCAGGTCGTGGAGGCTGTCGACGCGGTAGCAGCCGCCGCCGCACGAATGGCCACAGCACCGACCTTCTTCGCCGCTACAACAGCTACTGCCGTCGAACTCGGCCGTCAATGCGGTGTAGATCGGCTGGTCATCGAAGCCGGGATTGGAGGGCGAGTCGATGCCACCAACGTGCTGGGTCGCGAGGATGTGCTCACCATCATTACTGCGATTGGCCTCGACCACACCGATGTACTTGGCACGACCGAGCAACAAATTTCCAACGAGAAGGCGGCGGTTCTCACGGGTCGTCGCGAGGCTGTGCTCGGCCCGCAACCATCGGACGCGGTTACGAAGATGATTCGCAACATTGCCCGACTAGAAGGCGTCGAACTCGTGGAGGTAGAGGCCTCTTGCGATTTTCAGAGCGATGCCCTCGCCACAGCATCAGCGGCCCTAGCCCTCCTCGGGCATCCACCAGTGGCCGCCCCCGCAACGCTGGTCGGCCGGCTTGAACGGGTAGAGATAGGCGGCCGGCGCGTGATATTCGACGGAGCGCACAATCCAATGAAGCTGCGAGCACTCGCTGCGACTCTCGACGAGCGAGCGGCCCTCGTCATCGCCGCGGTTGGAGCGGGTAAGGATCTGGAGGCCTGTGCCGCTGGTCTCGGACCCCTCGGCGAGACGGTGGCAGCGACGACGTTTGGTTCGGGGCCCGCCAAACCCGGACCACGAGGCTGGTCTATTACCTCACTAGCAGCCGCACTTCGAGCCACGAATGGACCACGTGTAGTTGAGAGTCCGATCAGCGAACTCAACGCTGTGGTCGAAAACGAAAGCGAACCGGGCGACCTTGTGGTCGTTACCGGCTCGTTTCTGCACCTGGCTGATGTGCGTCGACAGCTCAGCTAGTCGCTGGCTTGCGCGTTGCTACTCGCTGGCTTGCGCGTTGCTAGTCGCTGGCTTGCGCGTTGCTAGTCGCTGGCTTGCGCGTTGCTAGTCGCTGGCTTGCGCCAGTCTCCATGCATCGGTGGCTGCCACCTGATTGAACGTGAAAACGTGCAGACCCTGGACATCGTGTTCGAGCATGTCCTGGCTCAGCGGCAACAGCAGATTGTTGGGGTCGTAGTTCGCTGTGGTCATCATCGATGTGATGGCCTTGCGGTTCTTTCGCAAATACGACAACGACTGACCGATGCCGAGACGGGTCCCCATCGTCAGCAGCTTGGTGCGATCGACAACTCCGCTGAGCCCGAGATGAACCGGCAGGGTCATGCCTGCCGCCCGCTCGGCCTTTATCCACTTCGAGATCATCGCCGGATCGAAACACATCTGAGTGGAGCAATAGCCGGCCACACCGGCATCAGCAAGAAGGCGCTGCTTGTCGTGCAAGGCCGCATGGAGCTTCTCGTTATCGATGAGCGGGTGGCTGTCGGGATAGGCCGTGACGCCGATCGTGGACAAGCCATGGTCGCAATCGAGGAGATCTGTCAAGAAATCGACAGCATCGTTGTACTCGCCGGGCGGATCCATATCGCCGCCGACAAGGAACATGGTTGCCACACCGGTGTCGCGAAACCAGTCGGCCAACTCCTTGGTGTGGGCCCGATCTCGAACCATCCGAGCAGAGATGTGAGGGATGGCTTGGAGACCAGATCCGAGCATCCGCTCGGTGATCTCCTGAGTCACCTCGAGTCCCTTAGCCGGAGACGCGGTGACGGACACCCTCGCTCCCACGGGCAATGCTGCTTCGGCTTCGGTAAGTGATTTGAGGGGAATGACCTCGAAGGTCATCCCCTCGATCAGTGCGAGTCGGTTCGCTTTCGCCGCTTCGGATTCGTCGAAGTCGGAGCGGCGAAAAAGCCCACCGAAGATCGGGATTTTGTGGAGCATTGTTTTGTTCTGTGAAAGGTTGGTAGCTGTCCGCTAGGACAGGTTGACAATGTCGCCGTTGGCGTCGATATCGATGGCCATGGCTGCGGGAGCAGTGCCTAGGCCCGGCATGGTTCGCATGTCGCCGCAGATCGGATAGATGAAGCCGGCGCCGACGGAGGCGCGAACTTCACGGACGGGCAAGGTCCAACCGGTCGGCGCGCCCTTGAGCTTGGCGTCATGACTCAGCGACAGGTGCTGCTTGGCGATACAAACCGGGAGGTGGGCAAATCCGGCATCGGTGTAGGTGGCGAGTTGCTTGTCGGCGGCTGCCGTGTACTCGACACCGTCGGCACCATAGACCTTGGTGGCGACCGCGTGGATCTTTTCCTTGAGGCTCGCCTCGTCTGGGTAGAGGACCTGGAACTGAGATTCTTCCTCGGCCGCTTCCTTGATGGCCTCGGCCAGATCGGTGGCGCCGCGGCCACCGTCGGAGAAGTGGGTTGAGACAGCAGCACGAGCACCGTACTCGGACGCAATCTCATAGATGGCGGCGATGTCCTCGTCGTGGTCGCCGGGGAACACGTTGATAGCCACGACCGGGGTGCAGCCGTGGACCTGCATGTTCTCGAGTTGCTTGCGCAAGTTGGCACCACCCTGATGAACCTCATCAGGGTTGGCTTCTAGCAGCGCCGGTGGGAGGGGTTTGCCAGGAACGATGCGGTGGTTGCCGGAATGGGCCTTGAGGCCACGAACGGTAGCCACGAGGACAGCGGCATCCGGAGCGAGACCGGAGTAGCGGCATTTGATGTTGAAGAAACGCTCAGCGCCCATGTCAGCGCCAAAGCCGGCCTCGGTGAGCAGAAAATCGCCGGTATGGATTCCGATGCGGTCGGCCACGATCGAGCTGTTGCCGGTGGCGATGTTGCCGAACGGGCCGGTGTGTACGAGTGCAGGTGTGTTCTCTAGCGTCTGCATCAGGTTGGGCTTGATTGCCTCACGGAGGATGACAGTCATCGAGCCGGCGGCGCCGATCTGCTCGGCTGTGATGGGCTCGCCGCCCTTGGTGTAGCCGAGAACGATGCGGCCCATGCGGGCACGAAGGTCGAACAGGTCGTTGGCGAGTGCAAGAGCGGCCATGACCTCGGAGGCGGCGGTGATGTCGAAGCCGGTCTCGCGGGGGATGCCGTCCATCTTGCCGCCAAGGCCTACGGTGATATTGCGCAGGGCCCGGTCGTTGACATCGAGCACTCGACGCCAAGTGATGTTGTGGATATCGAAGCCGGCTTCGTTGCCGTGATACAGGTGAGCGTCGACCATCGCCGAGCAAAGGTTGTGCGCGGCGGTGACAGCGTGCATGTCGCCGGTGAGATGGAGGTTGAACAGCTCCATCGGCACGACCTGGCTGTAGCCGCCGCCGGCGGCACCACCCTTGATTCCGAAGGTTGGACCCATCGACGGCTGACGAATGGCGATGGTAGCGGATGAGCCGATGTGCTGGAACGCCTGTCCGAGGCCGACCGTGGTGGTGGTCTTGCCTTCGCCTAGCGGGGTGGGAGTGATGGCGGAGACGACGACGTACTTGGCCTTCGGACGGTCGGACATCTTTTCGATGGCATCAAGAGTGATCTTTGCGGAGCCTGAGCCGTAGGGCTCCAGGCACTCGGTGGGGATGCCGGCATTGGCGGCAATCTCCGTTAGTGGCTTGAGGTTGGCCTTACTGGCAATCTCAAGATCAGAGGGAAAAGACATTGGATACTCCCAAGAAAGAGTCACGGGCCGCTTTTGGGTGCCGCCCTAAGAGCGTACCAGTCTGTTCCACAATGTGGAAGGGTTCCGCATCGTGGAATTAGCTGATGTTTGGGAGGTCGTTGTCGTGGACGATGAATCCACCGATGTCACGCCATGGATAGTGAACGAATTTGCGGCCTGGTGATGGCCCGGCCATCCACGATCGCATTGTGGAGGTCTCGGATTCAGCCCGCGAGCGGGGATTCGAGTCGCTCGGTCACTGCGTGACGGATTTCGGCATCGAAGCTTCGAAGGTGGGTTTCCACCAGTTCGCCAGCGCGATCGCCGTCGCCGGAGCTGAGTGCGTCGAGGATCTGGGCGTGTTCATCGACGGCTTCATTCATGTCGGCCACGTCGGTGAGATAGAGATGCCAAAGGCGATCACTTTGGGCGTAGAGCATGTCGAGTGTGTCGAGAAGGAAACGGTTGTCGGCGGCCTCCCACATGAGTTCGTGGCAGCGTCGATCGATTGTCATCAGGTCTTCGGCAGATGCGGTGTGGGTGACGCCGTCGAGTGCTACCTGCATCTCGTTCCAGTGGTCCGCTGTTCCTCGGGCCGCGGCGAGGCGGGCCGCGTACGGCTCAAGCACGGTGCGGGTCTCGAACAGCATCGAGAGTTCGCTCACCTCGATACCAGAGACAAACATGCCGCGGCGAGGGATCACCGTTACGAAGTGCTCTCGAGCGAGGCGCTGCAGTGCCTCTCGAATGGGTGTGCGGCCGATGTCGAGCTGGTGCTGGAGCGCGTCCTCGCGCAAGACGTCGCCGGGAGCGAAGTCGAGGCGCACGATCATTGAGCGGATCTGCGCGTAAGCCTGCTCACTGAGAGAAAGAGGGGGTTGCCGCATGGGTGTCTGTGTTCTAGCATACCAATGATACATAGGTGATATATCAACCTGTCAAGACACGTTAGAAAAGAAGGAACCTCCGTGAGCGATTTCCCCACCAGCGCGAATGTCGTCGTCATTGGCGCGGGCATCGTCGGCAACTGTGTTGTCGGCCACCTTGCCCGCCTCGGATGGAAGGACCTGGTCCTCCTCGACAAGGGCCCACTCCCGAACCCTGGAGGCTCCACCGGCCACGCCTCGAACTTCATCTTCCCCGTCGATCACAACAAGGAAATGGCGCTGCTCGGCGAGCAGAGCGCCAACCAATACCGCGACATGGACCTGTCGGTTGACTCCGGCGGTATTGAGGTTGCTCGCACCCAGGAGCGCATGGATGAACTCCAGCGCCGCATGACATCGGCCAAGGCATGGGGCATCGAGGCCCACATGCTTACTCCGGCTGAGGTCAAAGAACTGGTGCCCTTCATCAACGCCGACGTCATCCTGGGTGGCTTCTACTGCCCGACCGTGTCGGTGGTGGACTCGCTTGAAACCGGCACCACGATGCGAAAGGAAGCTATCGAGACTGCTGGCCTCCAGGTGTTCGCCAACACCGAAGTCCTCGACGTCATCACCGACGACACCCCTCGCCCAAACGGTCGCCGCAAGGTCACAGGGATAGTGACCGACAAGGGCACCATCGAGGCCGAACACATTGTCATTGCCTGTGGTGTGTGGTCCAACCGCATCGCCTACATGGCTGATACCTACATTCCGTTGGTCCCGGCCGTGCACCAGATGGCCGACGTGGGCCCGATGGACATCCTCGCCGAGACCAATAACGAGATCGGCTACCCGATCGTTCGAGACATGGATACGTTCTGCTACGAGCGTCAGTCGTCAGGTTCGATGGAAGTCGGCTCCTATGGCCATCGCGCCATCCTCCATCACCCCGACGAAATCCCGTCGAATGAAGAGGCTGCCCTGTCACCGACGGAAATGCCGTTCACCCCGGACGACTTTGATGACCAGATGGAAACTGCCATCGATCTGATGGACATGCTCGGCGAAGCCGAGATCAAGTACGCCATCAATGGCCTCCTCTCGCTCACCCCCGACGGCATGCCTTGCCTCGGCGAGATGCCCGACGTGGAAAACCTGTGGTCGGCCGCCGCAGTCTGGGTCAAAGAAGGCCCAGGCATGGGCCAGGTTGTGGCCGAGTGGATGACGTATGGCAACCCGCGCGTAATCGACTCTCACGGCGCTGATGTCGCCCGTTTCTACGATCAGGAAAAGAGTGACGAGCACATCTGGGCCCGCGCTGAAGAGTCATTCATCAAGACCTACGGCATCGTCCACCCGTCCGAGCAGTGGGGCGACCGTCGTCACCTCGTCGAGGGGCCGTACCGAAGCCGCCAGGAAGACCTTGGCGCCGAGTTCTTCCAGGCTCGCGTCTGGGAACGTCCCCAGTGGTACAACTCGAACGCCGACCTCGT
>JABIQM010000145.1 GCA_018699415.1 Acidimicrobiaceae bacterium | reverse complement strand
CTTCGGCCGGCCGACCATGACAGGCCACCGTTCTCGTTGAACCAGTTGACTGTCTGGGCGGTGAGGAACACCGTGGACAAGGCAGGCGTGTTGTAGGTCTGGTCCTTGCGCGAGTTGTCGACCGCGGTCTTGAGGTCTAGTGACGGTGGGATCCAGCGGCCGTCCGCCGAGATCTTCTCGACACGCTCGATGGCGGCTGGTGACATCATCGCGATCCAGAGGCCGCCGTCGGAGGCGAGTGCCTTCTGGGGTGCGAAGTAGTAGACGTCGGTGGCGCTGGGGTCGAACAACAGGCCGCCGGCGCCGGAGGTGGCGTCGACCATCATCAACTCGCCGGCATCACCGACGCGTGCCGGGTCGAGCATGACGCCGGTGGAGGTTTCGTTGTGGGTGTAGCAGACGGCGTCGACGCCTTCGACACTGGCGAGCTTGGGATGTGTGCCCATCTCGGAGTCGACGACGGATGGGTCGGCGAGATGAGGCGCAGCCTTCACTGCTTTGGCGAACTTGCTGCCGAACTCACCGAAGCTGAGGTGATGTGAACGATTGTCGATCAGGCCGAATGTTGCGCAATCCCAGAAGCCGGTGGAGCCGCCATTGCCGAGGATGATCTCGTAGCCGTCGGGAGCGCGGAGCAATTCGGCGAGGCCGTTGCGAAGATCGGCTACCACCATCTGCACTGGGAGTTGCCGATGGGACGTGCCCATATAGTCGGCACCGATTTCGGCGAGAGCGGCAAGCGCTTCGGGCCGCACCTTCGTCGGTCCGCTGCCGAAACGGCCGTCGGCGGGGAGAAGGTCGGATGGGATGGCGATGTCTTGCGTGTTCACGGCTGCAATGGTGACATCAGCTTGATGAAAAGCGTCGACTATTTCGACAAAAGTTCCAAGATAGGAACCGGTTCTCGCTCGCGCCGTGATCGTCGGAATTTGAGGCGACGGCGGCGGCCCTGCTCGGTAGCCTCGGCTGCATGACTCTCGAGCGAATCTCGCGGCGCGTCGGCGCCATTGCCCCATCCGCCACGCTGGCTGTTTCCAACAAGGCCAAGGCCTTGAAGGCGGCAGGAGAAAACGTGATCGGTTTTGGTGCTGGCGAACCCGACTTCGCAACACCCGATCACATCGTTGAGGCCGCAGTCGCCGCCTGTCGTGACCCGAAGATGCACAAGTACTCAGCAGTTGGTGGCCTGCCCGAACTCAAGGACGCGATCGCCGCGAAGACCATGCGTGATAGCGGACTCGAGGTTGACCCGGCGTCGGTTCTCGTCACCAACGGCGGCAAGCACGCCGTCTACAACTGCTTCGAGGCACTGATCAATCCTGGCGATGAGATCCTGCTGCCGACCCCGTACTGGACCACGTACCCGGAGCCGATTGCCTTGGCTGGCGGCATCACAGTCCCATTGATCACCGATGCTCTCGGCGGTTTTCGGGTCACGGTCGACCAGCTCGAAGCAGCCCGCACGCCCAGCACGAAGGCTCTGGTGTTTGTGTCACCGTCGAACCCGACTGGTGCCGTTTACCCGCGAGACGAGATCGAAGCGATTGGCCGTTGGGCCGTCGAGCACGACATCTGGGTTATCACTGATGAGATCTATGAACACCTGGTTTATGGCGCCAATGAGTTTCACTCGCTGCCGGTCGTAGTGCCGGAGATTGCCGACAAGTGTGTGGTCCTGAACGGTGTCGCTAAGACCTATGCCATGACGGGTTGGCGCGTTGGGTGGATGATCGGTCCGGTCGACCTGGTGAAGGCGGCCCAGAACCTGCAGTCTCACTCGACCAGCAATGTTGCGAATGTTGCTCAGATGGCGGCACTCGCAGCGGTCTCGGGTCCGCTCGATGCTGTGTATGAGATGCGTGAGGCGTTCGATCGTCGCCGCAAGATGATGCACGCCATGCTCAGCGGCATCGAGGGTGTCCATTGCCCTGAGCCGCAGGGAGCGTTCTACGCCTATCCAGACATGTCGGGGGTTCTTGGCAAGACATATGGTGGCGTCGAGGTGAACACCACACTTGATCTCGCTGACGTCCTGCTAGACCAGGCCAAGGTCGCCATCGTGCCCGGTGAGGCATTCGGTATTGGCGGCGGTGCCCGTTTGTCATTCGCTCTCGGCGACGATGACCTGAGGGAAGGCGTCACACGCATCGCCGACTTCTTGTCCTGACGAGCGTGTCTGAGCTGAGTAAGGCTTTCCTATGAACCCGAACCCTGACGTCACACCTTTCGGTGCATGGCCATCGCCGATCAGCGCAGAAACGCTGGTATCTGGGGCGATCGGAATCAGTGAGACATGTGTTGACAGCGACGACATTTGGTGGGCCGAGTCGCGCCCCGACGAAGGTGGGCGGACCGCCGTCATGCGCTTTCGAGATGGTGAGATCGAAGAGATCACACCGGCCGACGCCTATGTGCGCACACTTGTCCACGAGTACGGGGGTGGGGCCTGGTGGGTG
>JABIQM010000313.1 GCA_018699415.1 Acidimicrobiaceae bacterium | reverse complement strand
CGCCGGTCATACCGGCGCACAGCCCCAACTCCGTGTTCGAGTAGTCGATCACGCCCCTCTGCGAGACCGGCGAACCGATGATCTCGCCTGCTGCATCGGATTCGGCGATGTGGGTGACTTGCTCAACGCCGCGTATCACGGCTGCCAAAAACTCCGGTTGAGGGTTTTCGGTGTCGCCAACTGTGTAGAACCCGTCAGGAATGAGACCAGGTGTGAACGGAACGCCGTCTCTAGCTGCGGCTGCCGGTCGGAACTCGCTTTCGTCGCTGTCGGTCGTCTCGTGCAAATCGATGTGTGCGATGAATTCGACGCCAAGGCTCTCGACAAATTGCATCAACGATGCCGCTTCCTGCGAGGGGCTTTCGGCAAAGAAGGAACGGTTTGGATCGACGCAGTCAGGGTTCCAGCGATTGATGACCTCGTACCCCCACGGGCTCACGCATGGCGCAATGATGACGTTGATCCGGTCGCGATAGGACTTTGCGGTCGTTTCGGCGAAGGCAAGCGCTCCATGAACTCCGCTGGTCTCGTAGCCGTGGACGCCCCCGGTGATCAGCGCCCATGCCGAGGTCGGTGATGCAGCGGGGAGCCGAAGCGCCTTCAGTGGGTACCGGCCTGGATTGATGGCAAGGGAGCCATAATCAATGACCTCAACCGATGTACCGAGGTCATTAATGCGGGCCAGTACGTCATTGTGATAGCTGCGCTCAATCGATCGGCCATCGAACCATTCGGCTCTTTCAGCATTGCCCCACGGCTCACCCGGTGTACCAATCTGATGGAAGCGTTGGGGATCGTTCATGTGTAGTCCTGGATCGGGTCGGGGATGAGCGTTGTGGAGCCGAGTGTGATGATGCCACGGTGGTTGGGCCGACCGTCAACATCGTGCTTCCATCGCCTGTCGGCCTGCTTCAGTGTCGGATGACGTCGGCGATTGGCGACTCCACTACGCTGCTCGCACACCATTCAGACCTGGAGAGCTCAGATCATGCGCGAAGCAGTTTTCGTTTCCTACGCCCGGACCGGTATGGCAAAGGCCGGCCGCGGTGGTTTCAACATGACCCCGGCGATGTCCATGGCGGCGCACGCCATCAGCAACGCCGTCGAGAAGTCTGGTGTTGAACCCGAAGCAGTGGAAGACGTCGCGCTCGGCAATGGCGCTCACGGCGCTGGAAACCTGGGTCGTCTCTCGAGTCTTTTGGCCGGGTTGCCGGTCACCACCGGGGGCAACACCATCCAACGTCATTGCTCATCGGGGCTCAACTCGATTGCCGTTGGCGCCAACTACATCAAGGCTGATGGCGCCGATTGTGTCGTGGCTGCCGGTGTCGAATCGATCTCCATTCCGAGCCCCGGCTTTGGTGGCTCAGTCAACATGGACCCGCGGTTGCCCGAGGAGTATCCCGCTATCTACATGGCAATGATCGAGACGGCCGACATCGTTGCCGATCGGTACAGCGTGTCGCGCGAGTCTCAGGACGAGTTTGCCTACCAGTCGCAGATGCGCATGGCTGCCGCTCAGGAAAACGGTCTCTTTGAGGACGAGATCGTTCCGATGGAGACGAAAATGAAGCTGGTTGACCGCGAGACCAAGGAAGAATCGATCATCGATTACACGGTCGATCGCGATGAGTGCAACCGGCCGACCACGACCCTGGAAGGGCTTGGCAAGCTGGGACCGGTGCGAGGCGAGGGCAACTACATCACCGCTGGCAACGCCAGCCAACTATCCGACGGCGCTGCGGCTGTTGTGATGATGTCCGACGCGGAAGCATCCCGCCGCGACATTGAACCGATGGGAGCGTTCAAGGGCTGGGCCGTGGCCGGCTGCGAGCCCGATGAGATGGGTATCGGCCCCGTCTTCGCCGTGCCGAAGCTTCTCGCTCGCCATGGTCTGACTGTCGATGATATTGACCTCTGGGAGCTCAACGAGGCATTCGCAAGCCAGTGCCTCTATAGCCGTGACCGGCTCGGTATCGATCCCGAGAAGTACAACGTGAACGGTGGATCGATCGCCATCGGCCACCCCTTCGGCATGACTGGCACCCGGTGCGCTGGACATCTCCTGCAAGAGGGCAAGCGTCGTGGCGCCAAGTGGGGTGTGGTCACCATGTGCATCGGCGGCGGTCAGGGTGCAGCCGGCCTCATCGAGATCTTCTGAGCAGTCAAAAAGGCCAAGATTCGCGAACGCGTTGCATCAGGACCAGGACCGACTCTTCGTTGAGTTCTCTGCTCTTGACGGTTCGCAGGATCGGTCAACTGCCAGCGCTTCCTGAAGGTAGGGAAACGCGCCGTGCTGTGGTGTGAGCCGGCAGGAAACCGTTCAATCAATCTGTCGCTCTACAGGTCAGTTCCAGCGATGACCGTCCGGTGACACTAAGAGTTCCGAGCTCAGTTCAGCTCCGATGGTGCCTGCCAATCGGAGATCAGCGTGTGACCGTGGAGCGGGTCTGCCGCCGCGCTCCAGAGGAGAAGTTACTGCAGCAGCATGAGGGCATCCGGATAGAGGAGTTCCTCGCGGGCGACGTTGATGATTGGGGCATCTTTGATTGGGTCGACCCGTTCGGCGCCTGCTCGCATGCCATGAACGACAGAACCCCGGTTCCAGATCCCTCATCGCGTCGCCTGACTTCACAG
Source organism: Acidimicrobiaceae bacterium (assembly GCA_018699415.1). Taxonomy (GTDB): domain Bacteria; phylum Actinomycetota; class Acidimicrobiia; order Acidimicrobiales; family Aldehydirespiratoraceae; genus JAACCU01. The sequence goes on along the minus strand of JABIQM010000313.1, from coordinate 1,334 downwards.
AGGCACGGTGCGAACATAGTGGTCGGCAAGGGATCGCCGTGACCTGACAACTGTTCGTCTGATTACCGTGTGCTCGCAGTAGTGATTCATGTCGAAGAGGCGGCAGATACAGCGTCTACACCTTTTTGTTTTTGCGATGTGTTGCTTCCGCCATGTCTCACTTTGCCGGCGCGCTCGAGGCAGCAGGATTCGCGGTCGACGATCGGCGGGCATCGAACCCTGGGGGGCGGGGCTGCGAGCCCATTGCACTGAGCACGACGTCGCTGAGGTGATCGCGATTGAGCCGATGAGTTGGGACGGCAAAGCGATGCGGGAGCGACTGGGTGGCACCATGATTCGCAATAATCAATTCCTGTGTCACTACGACGATTTCTCTGAGTGGGCTGGTTCTCGTAAGAGCCTCGAAATGGGGGACTTTTATCGATGGCAGGGATCGAGGCTCGGTGTTCTGATGGGTGGTGAACAGCCAGTAGGTGGGCGATGGAACTTTGATCACGACAATCGCGAGCCGCCTCCTCGCGATGGTCGCGCACGGCCCCCGCTCACGCGATTTCCCCAAGACGAGATTGATGAGTAGGTGCTGCGTCGCATCTCTCAAGGCTGGGGTGCTGAGCTCAATGGCATCTGGCCGGTCACGAGAGGGCAGGCCGTGTTGCGGCTGGAAGAGTTTACTGAGACTGGACCGGCATCGTTTGGTCATTGCGAGGATGTAATGCTGACAGCGGAATGGAAGCTGGCGCACTCGTGTCTGAGTTCGTCGATAAACCAAGGGCTGCTGCCCCCTGGCGAAGTGATCGCCACAGCAGAAGATGGCTATAGCAGAGGTGTTGCACCGATCAATAGTGGCTCTCGATGCGTCACTATCGTTGGGAGAACAGTCCGAAGGAAGATCGTGCGGTTCCTCCGGCGTTCACGGGTGAGGTGGATACCCAGAGAGCCTGCGTGCGCAGTGTGGTCGGTCACATCCACGACCATGGCTATGCCCACCCCATCGAGTGTTTAATGGTGCTCGGCAACCTGGCGTTGACTGCGGCAGTCGACGCGCAGGCGATGACCAAGTGGATGTGGGCCAGCTTCGTTGATGGCGCCGAGTGGGCCATGGCGCTGAATGTGGTTGGGATGGCGTTGTTGGCCGACGGGCGACCAAGCCGTATGCGAATGGTGGTACGTACCTCAACCGCATGAGCGACTCATGTCGTTCATGTAGGTATAGCCCGAAGAGGTGAACTAGCCCAGATGCCTGCCCGTTCACAACGTTGTACTGGGATTTTCTCAACCGGAATGGTGAGACGCTCCGCAGTAATCATCGGTTGTCTCGTCAACTGGCAGGACTT
>JABIQM010000322.1 GCA_018699415.1 Acidimicrobiaceae bacterium | reverse complement strand
TCCAGCTCCCCGTTGAGAGTCGGTGCTGAAGCTGATAAGAGGTGACGGCACTGCCGCCGTTGTCCACTGGGGCCGGCCAGGTAGCGGTGAGTTGGTTGCTCGCCGAGACTGCCAGCGCCAGACCGCTGACCGGTCCAGGCGCGTCGGGCATGACCTCCGTTTCGAGAGTGCTGGGCAGGCTGTCGCCGACCGAGTTCACCGCCTTGACTTGCACATTGATCGTGTCGCCTGCGGAGATCAAGCTTGAGACGGTCCGAGTTGTCGCCCCACCCGTGAGTACAGAGTTGAAAGTTGCTCCAGCGTCCGTGCTCCATTCGAGTCGATAGTTGGTGACAGCGGCGCCGCCGTCGGCATTTGCGGGTACCGCTATCCACGTCGCAACGAACTCGCCGGCGTTCGTCGTGAGCTGGAGATTGGTGGGCGCCGTAGGCGTTGTCTTGACTGGCACTGAGATCGGGGTTGTGGCGTTGGGGTTTACATCGATAGCGACGCTGGTTGTGTTCTCGAACCCGGTCCCTGTCAGTTGAATCTCCCAGTAGTGCAGACGATTACCGCTGTCGAGCGTGTCGGGTTTGGAGGGAGGCACGGTGAAGTCATGGGTCTTGTCAGCCCCGATGACGACGGTCGAACCGTAGGGGGTAGCGCCGCCGGCAACGGTCACGAAATAGAGCTGTGCGTTCAGGTGCGTGTAGTCGGCGTCAGCGTTGGCATTCTCCTGTGTGACGGTGAGGCTGATTCCGCCATCCATGGCATCCAGTTCGGCGCGACCGACGACGACCGTGGTCGGTTGGTCGGTGATGTCGACATTGATCTGAGCGAGGCCGTACTTCACGTTGGGGCTGACCGTTGGCTCAGCGTCGAACTCGATGTTTGTGTAGTTGCCGTCCTGGACATTGCTGACCTCGACGGTGCCGTCGGCTCCGGTGAGGAGGTAGGCCGTCGAGTCGTCCGGGAACTCGATACGCACGTTCTGCACAGGCCCGATGTCGACGTTGCCGCTGACGTTTACCTGAGCGTGTGCCTCGAACCGGATTGTGCTCTGGTCACGAAAGAGGATGAATTCCCCGAAGTACGTTCCGCCGATTACACCCACCGCGCTTGTCTGCGTCTCGGCGTGGCTGTTGTTGTTATTGGGGCCGGTGATGGTCACGTCCCAGGTGACGGGCGCCAGGCCACTGAAGGTGACGTATCCGGTGGCATCGGTAGTGAGTTGCACGTCTGACTCGGAGCTGTGTGAAAGTTTGACCGTGGCGCCTTCCAGGACCATGTTCGTGCCGCCGGAGTCGGTCTGGTCGCTGCGGATCAGGAACTGGAACTGGATGAGTGTCGCGATCAGGACTGGGTTTCCCTGAGGGTAGAGGTTGTCATTCACCACCACGAGATCGACTGAGGGGTATTGGTCGTAGCCGGTGCGGACGTACTCGAGCCTCCAGGTGGCAGCCGGCACCTGGAGGCTCCACGTGCCATCGGTAGCGGTTGTGGTGTTGTAGGAGACAGGCGCCAACAGCCCAGATGTGTCAGTGAGTGTGACATTGACAAGTCCGAGGGCTTGTTGCCCCGCTCCGCCGATTTGACCGAATACCTGACCGGACACGGTGGACCAGGCCTCGAGATCGACCTCCTCGGTGTAATCGTCACCGGGGTTGAGGGCTGCAACGGAAACGGTCTTGGTGTCGTGCTGGACCGCAGAAACCTCAAGGGAGAACGCGATACCCGGATCGAGGTTCATGAACGTCACACTGTTGCTCGGGTCGGTCAACGTGGCGATGAACGCGGCACCTTGGTACAGGCTGATCGACGCTTGCTCGGGCACGCTGGTGACATCGACGGTGAGATTGACCTTCTCGACGATGGTCGACGGGGGCTCTCGAACCTGGTTGTCGTTGGGACCGAGGTCGAGCTCGAACTGCGGGAAGGTGAACCGGTCGTTGTTGCCGGAGTTGTGTTGGAAGTTGAAGTCCCACTTGCCCGGAGCGAGGTTGGGCACCGTGTAGCCGCCGGCAACAATGTCGATGGGCGGCGAGGAGGCTCCGGTTTTGCGGTAGCTCGCCACGATCTGGAACTGGGTCGTATCGCTCGTTTGCGAGGAGTGGATGACGGTACCTGTGACGCTGGAGGCCAGCGGCGAAAGTTCGATGTCCAGATTATTGGTTGGGCCACCGCTGGCGCCCGCCGACGCGTTGATCGACGCAGTTTTGGTAATGAAGTCGTCATGGCTGAACGTGTACTCCGATAAACCGTGGCGATGCTCCGGGACTGACCACGGGTTAGTCTGGAATATGATGTCGATCGGCGTCAGGTCTGGGGTCGGCTCAGCCGGATCCACCGATGTAGTGAACGAACTGATGACGGTGGCCTGGACCCGAGTATTGTTGATCGCCCAGGAGTCACCGTCGCGCTGGTACGAGATTGTGCCGCCCACGAGATAGGGTGTGCCGGCGGGGGCGGAAGGAACCAAGGCCACCTGGTGGCGTGTGGTGACAGATGTCTGCGACGAAGCCGATGTCGCCAGCACTGCCTCGATGCCGACCACGGACTCATAGCCATCCGCGGTGACCTCGAAGAGGTAGCTGCCCGGTACCAGTTTGGGTGTCGTATCCGGGACCAGGCCGGTCGTGGGTTCGGTGAAGGTGGCCTTCCCATCGGCCTCGGTAAGGAGTTCCTCTGTGCCGCTGTGCCCATCAGGTGTGTTGGTGAGTGTGACCGTGGCGCCCTGGATCGGGGCGAACGAGCCATCATTCTGTGGCGCCACAACGAGAACCTCGAGCGACGGTCGGAGATAGAGGAAAAGGTCGGGGACGATGGTGGTTTCGCCGAGTAACCCAGCAGTAGCGGTGGTGGAGGCGTTGACGTACCCCTGTACGTTCGCGTTCACCGTCCACACGCCAGGGGTCAACGTGTCGGTCGAGGCGTAGTGGCCATCACCCTCGCCCGGCTCGAATGACGTGGTTACAGGGATCACCGTTACGACGTTGGTGATAAAGACATTTGCCCCGTTCATGCCGATCGTCCCATTGATGTCCCAGGATGGGCGGACGTGACCCTGGAAGGTTCCAAGCGTGAAGATCTGCCGGTCCTGTTCGATCTCCGCATCGAGACCGAAACTCACGCTACGGTCCGACAGTTGATGCTGGTCCGCTTGGATGCGCACGATATAGGCGCCGAAGTCAAGTCCCTGGATGTCATAGTTGCCGTTGGCGTCGGTGGTGACCTGAAGGTTGCCGTTGCTGTCGGCGACCTCACTCAGCGCAGTGGGCGCATGACCGAGCACGGTAACGGTTGCGCCCCCGACGCCGTCATCGCGCTGGTTGGTGACCTTGCCGAACAGACGGGCGTTTGCCTTGGGCGCCGTGTGCGGCGCGAACTCCAGTGTGACATCCTGCTCGGTAGGCTCGCCCGCCTTCACGATCATCAGAATGGCCTGAGGCTGGTGTTCGAAACGGTTGAATGTGACGACGTACTCGCCCGGGGGTACAGCGGGAAACTCGTAATCGCCCGTGTTAGCTGACGTGACGTAGAGTTCGAGATCGTTGCCGGTGAGGGTGACGCGCACAGCACCGAGCCCTGGATTGGCAGGTGTGTCTGACTTGATCGAGCCCTTTATAAGGCCGGTGGTCGAAATGAGCTGCACGAACGCCGTTTCGGCACCATCCACGAACACGTCCTGCGTTTGGGTCAACCAGCCAGGACCACTGGCTTCCAGCGTGTAGGTAACGCCCAACGGGAGTTGCGGGAGTGCAAACGTGCCGACAGGGTCATCCGACAGTGAGGTTGTGGTGCGCGAGACGTCGCCGCCGGTAACGGTGATCGTGATGCCGCCCTGGCCAGCCCCGTGGTTTGAGATCGTGCCGATGATCGAGCCGACTCCGCTGGTGAGCCCGGTACTCACGCTGCGGTCGCTGGTACCGGGACCCAGATCAACGGAGCGGACTTCGGAACCAAAGCCTGGCTTTTCGACGGTGACCACATACCTCGCCGGCGTACCGATGCCCTCGATATCCCACTGGCCGAGCTGACCGGGTTCGGTGGAAGTCGTGGTGGTGTAGACGACGGTGCCGTCGGTGATCGTGACCTTGGCGCCGCCGATACCCCTGGAGCCATTGGTGACGGTGCCACCGAGTGCGCCATTACCCGGTGCGAGCACGACTTCGAGCTCGAGTTGTTCGCCAATCTCGGTCGGCGACACAACGAATGCCTGGCTGGTGTAGCCCGGCTTGGAAAAGAGCAGCTCATAGTGACCGCCGGGGACCAGGGTGCTGTGTTTCCAGATGCCGTTCGCACCGGTGATCACCCTGATAGGGACGGGGGTGCCTTGTTGGGCCCGAACCTGTTGGGTAACCCAGGCTAGTGACTTGGTGTTACTCCGATCGGTGTCGTCATTGACGATCTTGGTGTTGGGTGAGAGAGGATCATTCAGTGAGATCGGACGGAGCTGGATCTCGACCCCCGACGGTTCGCTCTCGTCGGCCAGCGCTACCTCGCCCGTTGCGGTTGCTACGGTGCCGTCGCCCGAACTCCCGCGGCCGCTAGACCCACTTTCGTCATCGTCGGATCCGCTGCCATCTCCACCGGCGTCGTCGGCAGTCTCGCTCAGCGTGTCCGACGAAACCTGGTCGTCTCCTTCATTGGAAAGGAGGTCGAGTGTGAGGCGAACACCGCCGACTGCCAGCGCAAGCATGGCCAAGATGAGCACCATGCGGCGGGAGAAACCGCCGACTAGTGGCCGCTGGGAAAAGACGGCGCCGGTCTGGAGGGGGCGGGACCGAGCCTTGGCCAAGACTGTGAACGACTTTCGCGAAGATGTCGAGAACAAGACAGGCTTGGACCACGCGACTGCTCGGGTTGTAGTGCGCTCGCCGGGACGTACCCGGACCCGGCTCGGTTTGAATTTGATGCTGACGTCGTCGGACTGAGCGATGAGATCGAGCTCGGTGGCGGCGTTGGAGCGGTTGTGCAGCACCACCTTGAAGCGGCCCCGCCAACGACCACGAACCGACGCAGGGCTGATGCTGATTGCCACATTGTCCAACGCGAGGACACTGAGGCTGAACGACACGGCTGTCGAGTCGGTTTCGGTGTCGTCGGTACGGATCCGGAGGGAGAGTTGATGGCGGCCCGAGGAGAACGTGCGGGGGACCGCGAAACCGAGCGACGTGCGGTGGGTCTCTCCGGGAGCGATCGGTTGGGTCAGCTGCGGAACCGCAACCACTCCGGGAGGGGCGCCCGACACATTGATCCGAGGCAGAATTGGTTCTCGGCCGTTGTTGACCAGTTCGAGGACGATCTCCGTTGATGCGCCAGGAGCGATGTGAACATCGCGACTATGCAGCAAGGCTGTGATCACTACGACAAACCAATCATCCGGATGGAGGAATGCCGCTCGAGAGCAGCTTGTGGACGATCCTTAGTATCGCTGAGATCCGGAGCTTTCGGGCGGTTTGACACCCCATCGTAGCATTTGAAATCAGGGAACCGTGACGTTGGTGTTGGTCACTTGCTGACCGGGGAGGAGTGCAACGAGTACCGAAGCCACCAGGGTGGGATCGTTCGCCGCGGCCACGATGGCGACCACATAGCTGTTAGGCGCAGCAAGACCGAAGAATGAATATGCACCGTCCGCGCCCGCTATTGCCGTTTGAACGGGCGAGCCTCCGGGGAATGTGTCTACGAGGTAGAGTTCGACAATCGCGTTCGGTCGGATGATGGGGGAGCCACCGTTGTCGTCGAAGATCAGGCCGGAAATGCTGGCTTGGGGTTCAAGAGCGACGTCGATGGGTTTGTCCTCGCCCGGAGTGAGCGAAATCAACTGCGACCACGTTGCCGAACCGGTCCGGACGACTGTGAGTGTGTACACACCGGCAGGGATGCCTGCGAGGCGGTAGACGCCGGTCGGCTCGTCGGCCGATGTGGTCGTGTAGGTCAGGATTCCGTTCGTGAGCTCGACCGATGCCTGGGCGACTTCGAGACCGTACGCCGTCACCGTGCCACCGACGGTCCCAAAGCTCAGCACAAGGTTGGCGTCGATCGATACTGCCGGGCTGGTACCTGCCACCGACGCAAGATCGACCGCCCGAGTCTCTGCGACGTAGCCGGGTGCGTTGAACGTGACGGTGTACGTGCCGGGGATCGGCAGCTCATCGAGAATGTAGGCCCCGGCCAAACCGGTTGAGGCAGCTGCGGTCGTGCGGGTAATGCCACCTCCCGACACGGTGATCGTTGCGCCACCGAGCGGTGAGCCCGATGCAGTGCGAACAACGCCTTCGATCGCGCCCAACGCGGGCACGAGGCGTATGGAGAGTTCGTCGACGGTGGCCACGTCGTTGAGGGGGACATTGATTGATGCGGTGGCGAACCCCTCTCGGGAGAACGTGACCGTATAGGTGCCGGGGGTGGGCATGTCGCGCAGCGTGAACGCACCCAGGTCGCCGGTGGTGAGCGAGACCGTCGTGATGGTGGACATGCCATCGGTCGCTTCGACAGTGACGTTGCCAAGCGCCCCGACCGGTCCGAGGATGCGGCCGGCGATGATGCCGTTGCCCTCCCGGAGCAGGATCTCGATGCCTTGCGCGGCTTCGCCGCCAGCGAGGACGATCTTTCTCGGCTCGGCAGTGAAGCCAGCTTTGGCGATCTGGATTTCGTAGGTCGCCGGACTGGGCACTTTGGGGAACGTGAATGTGCCGTCGGGAGCCACCTCGGCTCGTTCGACCTCGGCATCGGTCCCACCATCGATCGACTCGGCGGTGCGTACGAGCACTGCGAACGCTCCGGCGGGATCTTCGGCGACGACCTGACCGGTGATCGAGCCCGGTCGACCTTCGAGGAAAAAGTCGATGTCCTCGCTCACCTCGCCGAGAGCGACACCGACCTCGCTTGCCTCAGCAAAGCTCTCGCCGCCGAACCAGCGGGTCGAGAAGCCTGCGCCAGCGGCGCGAATCTTGAACGTGCCATCGCTCAAGCCAGGGATTCGATACGTACCGTCGGCTGCACTCGAGGCGGCGGCGATAACCCCGTCGACATCGTCGAGGCTCACTAGTTCGATGGTGATACCGGCGAGCGGTGCATCAGCGGGACCGGTCACACTGCCCGCAACAGACCCAGGATTCGTTGCGACGCCGTTTTGGTTCGTGGGGTCATCGTCGAGGGCAGCCTCGATGAGGGCCTGGCCTTGTTTTTGGTTCTCGGCCACCTGCTCGAAGCTGTGAGTGATCACGATGGCGAAGACCGAGATCGCACAGATGAGACCGGCTAGTGAGAGTACCCAGCGCCCGACGCGCGGCTTCTGGATGAAGGTGGCCATGCCCTCGCGGACGGGCTCCACTCCCGCGGCCGAGAAGGTCATGATGCGCGGGGTGGGCACGCCGAACCAGCGTCGTCCGCCGCGCGTCTCTGCTCTGACGATCTCCGATTCGCCAGGTTCTAGCGTGACGTCATTGGGGCTGAAGGCGACCTTGACGACGGCCTCGTCGTCGGTGCCGGAGAGCGCCGCGGTGACTGTGTCGTTGCCGCGGTTCTCGATCAGAATTCCAAACGTGGTCGAGCGGCCGCCCGTGACAGACGATGGTTCGATGCGCATATTGAGCTGGTCTCGCCGCGGTACCACGACATCGAGGGCAACCGTGACAGCCTCCTCGAGATCTTCCAGCGACTCGACCTGAACTGCCATTGGTCTGTGTCCGGCCGGGAAGTCTTCTGGCAGCGCAACGGACAGCTCAATTGAGGCAGTTTCGCTCGGAAAGACAGCGGTGTCGTTGCCGTTGGTCGTGATCCACGATGGGTCTGCCCCGAGGAGGGTGACGCGGTAGCCGGCGATCACGTCGGTGTCGTTATAGATCCCAACTGTGACGCTGGCGCGTTCGTTGATCGGTACCTCGAGCTGCGAGGAGCTCAGATGGACTCTCATCCTTCCACCACTAGATTGGCGTCCGCATTGTCGACGATGGCGCCGCTGCCGACGTTCACGAGCAAGACATACTTTGCTCCCGGCGTTTCGAAGGTGAGGGTGTACGTGCCTGGTTGGACGTCCGGGAATGTGTAGGCGCCGGCTTCCGGCGAGGACACGGACTCGGTTGTGCGAGGGGTCTCACCGTCAGAGAGCGTGATGGTCACACCGGCGGTGTCGGTGCCGTTGATCGACGCCGTGCCGCTGATCGTGGCGGTCGACAGGCTGAGGCTCATGTCAAATGCGGCGGCACTCGAGCGATCGCCTAGCCGTAGGAGTCGGGAGGCGGGGGAGTAACCGGCGAGTGAAAACGTGACGGAATAGTTGCCCGGAGTGGGGAGACCGGTGATGCGGAACGAACCGATCGCATCGGCGGTCAGGGTTTGTGCCTCTGCAGAACCCTTGGCGCCGACAACGTTGACGGTGACACCGCCGAGGGGGTTGCCGAACGCGTCGTAGACCGTGCCGGCCACTTCACCTGTGCCGCGCAACAACTCAAGATCGTCGGCTTCAAGTGGCTTGCCGGGTTCGACTTCGAGGGCGACGGTTTCAGTGCTGAATCCTTCAAGTGTGAATGTAAGCAGGTAGGTGTTGGGAGACTCGAGACCTTCGAAGGCGTAGACGCCCACGTCGCTGCCGACGGTCGGCGTTGTTGTTTCCATCATGAGATCGCCAGCCACAAGGGTGACGGCGACGGCGCCGATCGGGATGGACCCGGCGAAAACGCGACCGCGGATAGAACCTGATCCTGCGCCGAGCCGCCGGGTGTTGACGATGACGTCTGCACCGCCTGCGAGTTCCGCGATAATCGATTGGGTTAAAAACCCTTTTGCCTTGAGCGAGAGCGAATAGACCGCTGGCGTAGCGAGCCCGGTAATGATGTAGCTGCCGTCTTCCTTAACTACCACGTTGGCGGTGATCGGTTCGCCGGCCACGTCACCGACCACGGGTCGCACGAGAACGGAGAACGCCGGAGGGGCAGCCCCATCTTGGTTCTCGGCGATGATGCGACCGCGAATGGTGCCGCGTCGACCAGTAAGAACAAGCTCGCGAGGCGGTGTGGACGTGGATGGGTTGACGTTGATCGCCTTGCTATTAAAGTCAGTGGTGGCGTAGCCTTCCCCGCCGACCTGCACGTTGTAACTGCCTGGTAGCACCGGGATTGAAAATGCACCGTTGTCGTCAGTGGCGACGGAGGCAATGGCGGAGTCGTCGCCTCCGATCCGGGTGGCAGAGACGGTCAACCGTGGAATGCCCTCACCGGCGACGTTGATGATGGTGCCGGTGATGCTGCCGTTGACACCAGCGATATCGAGGCTGGCTGGACCGCTGGTAGCAAAGCCTTCACCGGCGGTCTTGGCTGTGTTATCGCTGTCAAAGACATTGCTGATGGCCCACACGAACACAAGTGCCCACAGGGCAATGATCGCAGCGAGAATCATTACCGTGCCGAGACCAGTGGGGAGACGGGCTTTCTGGATGAACTGGAATGTCTCGTTCAGCTGATGGTCGGAGTTCTCAGCTGTGACGGTGATGGTTTGACGCACGGGTGAGCCCATGAAGGGGCGGCGTCCCTTGGCGGTGACTCGGCTTGTCGCAGTACGTCCATTCGGCACCCGAAGGAAAATCGGATCTGTTTCGACCTTGAGGGCACGTTCGGCGTCGGCCGCGTCGATCACAAGATCGAGTGTGGTGTTTCCCTTGTTGATGAGTTCCACTTCGAAATCGGTCTTTGAACCAGCGGTGGCGGCCCTCGGTGAGAGCTTGATGCCGATGTCGTCGAGCGGCTCGACGACGAGCGTGATCGGGTGGTCGACCTCGGCACCACCATCGACGGTACTTCGGAGCTCGACCACGATCTCGTGCTCACCGGCGGCGAACGAACGTGGCAGTTCGATGTTGATTCGGACCTTTTCGGTCGCGTCAGGGAAGATTGAGATATAGGGAACTGGGAGCGAATAGCACGAGGGATCAAGGTCGCGGACGCGTGGCGAGATGCCGTCGATCACATCTCGAAGGTTGGTGACTTCGAGTTCGATCGTGCCCTTGGCCCCGGGCTGGACCTCGACGCGGTCGGTAGTGGTGCGCGACAGCATGGCTAGTCGACGACGACGCCACCAACGTCGGGCACCGTTATGGTTCGTTCGGGGTCTGTTTCGATGACGAGTTCGTCACCTGTCACCGCGAGGATCGCAAAACGGCCGACACCATCGACCCGTGTGGTAGCGAACGGGGCGCGTACGAGAGCTCCGATCGCTGACTCGTCGGTGACGCGGCCTGAAACACGGCGGCGGCTGCTTGACCGGTCGGTGTTCTGGTCGCTGAGACTGAAGCCGATGTCTTCGGTTGGAGGGCCGGCGGGAATGCCAGGAGGGCCTGGGAGATACGAGCGAAGCACGACCTGAAGGCCGGGCTTGAGTTGACCGTCGAGCGCGTTCCAGAGTTCGGATTGGCGTTCAGCGCTGGTGGCGGCGAGCACGATTTCGGGTGGAGGAATCTCAGCGAGTCCAGCGCTTAGATGCGCCTGAGGGATACTTCCATGGGCGTTAACGGCGGCCAGTATTGCGCCGAGCAGCCGCATCTCGTCTTCGTGGCGGGCTGACCAGGCGGTGATGAGATAGCGGAATTCCATCGGCGTCGGAGCCGGCGTGTAGAGGACTGACCCGTCGACGACGGTAGGGCGGGTGCCGGCGACGCTACGAGACCCGTCCTTGAGAATGTTGTGAAGGAAGATGTTGACCGTCGGGCGGTTTAGAGCGGCCCCCCACTCTCGGTCGGGTGGTTCAAACTCGACGTCGACTTCGCGGCTGTCGAGCGGCACCGCGTGGCGGAAGAAGCTTTCAAGAGCATCATCGAGGAGGTTCAGCATTGGTCGGGTGGAATCCTGGTAGCGAACAGCAGAGAGATAACAGCCAAACCTGGCCCTGTTCGTCTAACAAATCTAGCTCGGGAGGTAGTTCAAACGGTGGATAATCGCGCGCACCGCGCGCATGCTCGCGCGAGTCGCGCGCTTTTCTCTGCGGGAGGAACGAATGCATGGAAAAGTGATTCGGCACGGAGACCAGAGATTGGTGAAGGTGGCGACTCCAGCAGGAGGAAACTAGGCGGGCCAAATGAAGGAAAGGTTCACCGTTAATGTGTCGCTGCGCTACACAACTGGAGGGTGGTTCTCGACCGGGTTGGCCACCCATTCTGTTTTGTGACGATTTAGTCAGCGTTCGTATGGAGCGGGTACGGGGAATCGAACCCCGGTCAACAGGTTGGAAACCTGTGGCTCTACCATTGAGCTACACCCGCGAACCCAGTCAATGTAGCGGTCGAAGGAAGAAGTCGGTTGGCTTGGGCATTTGGTGGGCCGTACTCATCTGGGAACTGACGCAGGCAGTGGTCGATCATGACGAACTTGCCGCTGCTGTGTCGGAGCGATTGGCCAGAGTCGAGGACCACGGCGCTATTCGGGTGCGTACGTTCTCGAGAAGCAGGTCATGACCAGTAGGTGCATACTCGTGATTGATTGCTTTGAACGAATTGAGATCGATGCACTGCGACCCGCCACGGTGTGAACCGAGGGAACCCAACCACTGTCGTTTCGATCTGCCCAACGAGTGAGGACTTCGTAGGTGGTGACTCGATCAGTGATCGTGCTGCCGAGTTGGCATGTCGTTTCGGGATTCTCTGTTCATCTAACGGGAATGCCGAGAACCTGTCGGCGAACGGTATCTGAAAGCACAGGGGTCACCGTTAGGCTTCGCCACGATGAAAAGCACTCTTGAAACCCTCGAAGACAATCGGGTAAAGCTGTCGGTTGAGGTTGATGAATCCGAGTTCG
>JABIQM010000333.1 GCA_018699415.1 Acidimicrobiaceae bacterium | reverse complement strand
GGCTTCGGTGTCTTTCTTGTCGTCACTGGTCTGCGAGTTATCCGTCATCGTGAGGACGAGGGCGAGAATTCCTCGGCTGTTGGACTGGGTTTGTTGGGCCGGGTCATCCCGGTGAGCGACGAGTACGATGGCCACAAGTTTTTGACAATGCGCGATGGCGTATGGATGGCGACACCACTGCTTGCCGCCCTCGTTGTTGTGGAGGCCACCGACGTTGTCTTTGCCGTCGACTCCGTGCCGGCGGTTCTTGCCGTGTCGAACGAGCCGTACCTGGTCTTCGCCTCCAACGCCTTCGCCATCCTCGGCCTGCGAGCCATGTATTTCCTGCTTGCCGATGCCCGCCAACGCTTCCATTATTTGTCCCACGGCCTCGGCGGAATCCTCGTTTTTGTCGGCATCAAGATGGCGGCCAGCGAGTGGTACCACCTCGACACCTATGTGTCGCTCGGTGTCATCTTGTTGATTCTGGTGGCGGCCATCATCTTGAGTGAGCGGCGAACCCGCCTTGAAGCTGCGAACTAGGGCCAACGGGAGCGTGTCCTGGGCGTGCGGCTCCAGCTGGGCACGTTCGCCACTGCCGATGGGTACGGTCGATGCGTGCACGTGCTGCTCGTCCATCCTGAGATCGCCCCGAACACAGGTGCCATCGTCAGACTCTGCGCGAATACAGGTGCGGGGCTGCATCTCGTAGAGCCCCTCGGTTTCTCGCTCGACGATCGACTGCTTCGCCGTGGCGGGCTCGATTACCACGAGGCCGCGTCGATGACCGTCCACGGTTCGCTGACCGAGGCCCGTGCGGTATTACCGGGTCGCTGGTTCGGATTTTCGGCCCGTTCGACGACATCGTACGTTGACATCGAATTTGACGACGACGACGTCTTGGTCTTTGGCGCAGAGCGAGCGGGGCTCACCGACGAGGCGAAGTCCGCGATCTCGGCTGAACGAATGCTCACGATCCCGATGCGCCCCGGAAACCGGAGTATCAATCTGGCGAACGCCGTGTCGATCGTGGTTTACGAGGCGTGGCGGCAGCGTGGATTCGCCGGAGCGGGACCCAACGACGATGGGTTGACGAGCGAGACTCTCCTGACTGGCGACTTCGATCGCTGAGCGGCCCCTATGACGCGACGACGAGATTGAGGGCCATCGCTACGTTGGGTGCGCTCACGAAGTGAGCGGCTTTCGTCGGCCGAGATCAGCGGCATTGGCGGCTGCCACACCGGCGGACCAACCGTGGCGATCGGTGGCGTGAATCGTCCGTGCTTTGGTCGTCCTCGGAAACAATTGGGTCGTGTGTCGCTCCACGGCAGCGTCTTGTGACGCGAGTGCGGGCAGGAGTCGACCGTTGTCGTCATTGGCGATGTTTTCGGTTGCGTTCGCGGCTGCGGTCTTGAGTCGCTCACCGATCCGGCTCGCGAAGCCAACCAAAAATGACTTTCGAAATGACCGGGTCGTGGACTCCCCCCATTCGTTCGTGACCTTGCCGTACTCGTGCATTGCCCGGGTGGCCTGCACGAGGAGTGACGTGTAGAGGAGATCGACGGCGTCGAGGTCGACCTGAAAGCCGATGACGGTGACAAGTCCGAAGCCTTGATGACCGATCGCCTGGCAGCGGTTGGCGCGGGCAACCTGACCGATGAGAAGGAATTTCTCCTTTGCGTACGGTCGCTCTGTGGCGAGCCGAATGGCAGCCGGCCCATGAAACTCGGTGCCGACGTCGGCCAACATTGCATGGAGGGAGTGCAGCGTGATGAGTTCTTGTGCTTTTTCTGTGAAGGCCTCGGCCTCGGCGGCGTACTCGCTGGATTCGGCCTTGGCCAGCAGCGCGCGGACCCGTCGAAGCATGTCCGGGTCAGGATCACCGGTCGGTTGGCCGAGGAGATCGTCGTCGGGATCTCGGACCACTCCGAGCACTCCTTCGCCTGGTGGCTCGGTCACGGGAGCGAACGGGGGCAGGGTGCTGAGCAACTGGGAGACGTAGACGACGTCTTCGATGGAGCCACCGCGCTCAATGAATCGCAACACCGGCCGAGTCGACCCCGCATCGATGGCCGCGTCCTGGAGTTGGCGATGCCAGAGCGGTGAGATCCGGTCGCCATACGCGGACCGGTCGTGCTCGGCGGCGATCGCGTGTCGTACCAATTGCAGTTCGATCTGGGAATGAGCGAACGCCAGATAGGTGATGAGGTCACTGGGGGTCCAACCCTGCTGCCAGAGCGAGGAGATGGCATCGATCAGCTGGCCTTCTGCGGCGGCGATGTGGCGGTCGGGGGGATGGGTGTCGGCGGGCATGGTCTCCCTCTTCGATTGGATGATTGGGGAAGACGCTTGGGGGATCAAGTCAACCGTAGGCCAGGGGTGTGACATGGATTTTTGCCAAGTCACAGGGATTGCTACCTTTCGATTTATGAACATCAAGGCGCTATTCGTGGCAACAGCATTCCTCGCTGCGAGTTGTGGAGGCGGCAGCGGAGGCTCGTTGGCTGAGGAGGCTGAGCAGCACGCTGATGCAACGTGCGGCTGCAGCGACTTCGACTGCACGAAGGACCACGTCGCTTGGTTCAACCGCATGTCGATAACCGAAGAGGACCAACTCGACGAGCTTTCCGATGCGGATCGCGCCGCCTACGAGGCCAGCAGCCTCCGTGCGGGCGACTGTCAGAACGACTTGCGCTAGCCGAGCCGGGCTAGACCGACGAGAGAGGGCCGCGAAGGATCGATCGGCCCGAGTGGCCGGCGTCCCCATCGCGCGGCTCAACACTGATGTCGACCACGAAGAAGAGGTTTGGGTCGAAGCCTTCTGGCACGTCGAACGACCCCTGGTCAGAAGGATCGATGAGACCCAACGAGACGAGAGCGGCGGGATTCCCGTCGGCGTCGGGCTGGATGAGCCAGAGCTCAAGATCAGCTGCTTCGGTTCCAGTATCGGGCAGATCGCTTTTGTCGATGGTCAGCCGATAGGTGCCATCGGCATCGTGCAGCGAAACGATGGCGGTTGCGTCTGCACCGAGCGCATCGAACGCGACCGGGTCGTAGGCCAGGTCGGCCGTAGCGACTTCAGGCCCGAGTGATTCGCCCCCGGTGACAGCCATAACGCCAACGACGGCGATGATCGTTGCCGCGGCGGAGGCCAACGCGACCATGGTCCGACGCTTGCGGCGGTCGGCGAGGTCAACCACCTGGGCCAGAGGCGCGAGCTTCGCGGTCTCTGCCTTTCCAAGGGCTTCGACTTCGATTGCGGACCAGAGATCAGCAGGAGGCGCAGTCAGGGTTTGATCGTCTGGGGTCACTTCGCGCAGCAGTGTTTCGATGTCGCCCATGGATTCTGTGTCGCCATCGGGCGTCAGCTCGTCAGACATGTGAGGTCTCCATATGCCGTCGGACTTTTTCGAGCCCTCGTCGAATGTCGCTCTTGACCGTGCCCAAGGCAACGCCAGTCCGTTGAGCGATCTCTGGGTGGGTGAGGCCTTCGAAGTACGCCAGTCTGATTGCGGTGCGTCCTCGCTCCGGCACAACCTCTAACGCGGCGGCCACCATCATCTGGTCGGCGATCCGCTCGACCTCGGGCTCAACTGGGGTGTCAGCGGCTTCGACGTTAGATCGACGGCTGGCGTGGCGCTGTTCGGAACGAACGTTGTCGATGATCCGGTTCTTGGTGATGCCCACTAGCCAGGCGGCGAGGCTTCCGCGGGACGGATCGAACCGCTCTCGCGCCCGCCATGCGCTGACGAAGACCTCTTGGGTCACGTCCTTGGCCCGATCCTCGGGAAGGCTCCGGAGACAAATCGAGTAGACGAGTGAACCATGGGCATCGTACGCCTCACGAAGAACTGCTTCGTCGCCGCCGGCGAACCGTGTCGCTACCTGATCGGTGACGGGGATGTCGGCCGCTCGCACCGCGTAAGGGTAGTGCGGCGTTGGCGACTCTTCGACATCTCTGGCGTAAACGCAAGTAATCATGGGCCCGGAGCGGAGACCGCTACCGGACCGAAGCTGGGGGAAGGGACCAGCTCCGGTCCGGATGGGTGTCTCAGCCTGGGGGGAGCAGGACTGAGTCGATGACGTGGATGATGCCGTTGGAGGCGGCGACATCTACGGCGACTACGTTGGCCTCGTTTACCTGGACGGCTTCGCCTTCAACGCTGATGGTGACGTCGGCGCCGTTGACGGTGGCTGCGGTCTGCCCATCCAACGTCACCACAGTGGTGGAGGGGACTTCGCCGGCGATGACGTGGTAGGTGAGTACCGCAGTGAGTAGTTCGGTGTCGGCGAGCAGTTCTTCGGCGGTGACCCCGAGGACCTCGAGGAGGTCGGCGAAGGCGTCGTCGGTGGGGGCGAACACAGTGAATGGCCCGTCTCCGGAAAGTGTGTCGACGAGGCCAGCGGCCTGGGCGGCGGCGACGAGGATGGTGAAGCTGCCGTTGGCGACTGCGACGTCGACGATGGTGCCGAGCTCAGCCATATCGTCGCCGGCCATATCGTCTTCGGCCATATCGTCTGCGGTCGAGGACTCAACGGGGTCGTCGTCACCACACGATGCTGCGAGAAGCGACAGGGCAAGGAGAGCGGCAAGCACTCTGATCATTCGTGATTTCATGGGGGCTGTACCTCCAATAGTGGTAGTTCCACTAGAGATACGCAGCGGAGAGCATTCGTAGATGCAAGAAATCTTTGACTAGCTCAGTTAGAGATCTGAGTTTCGATCCAGTCGTCTAGTTCCTGCCAGTGACGATCGATCTTCATTAATTGCTTGTGTGGGTCGTTTCCGAGTGATGAGCGAGGCCCCCGCCACATTCGGACGTGTACCGGGTCGGTGAACGGAACATTGGCTGCGATATCTCGTAGGGAGCCGAAT
>JABIQM010000228.1 GCA_018699415.1 Acidimicrobiaceae bacterium | reverse complement strand
GGGCCGAGCCTCCTGGTGCGGGGGCCATGGCCCTTGCACCGGTTGCGCCGCGACCTTGAGATGATCAATCAACTGGGGGAATGCCCACACGGTCGGACTCGAACCGGTCTTCGGCGAATCCTTGAACAACTCATACAGCCGTGGATTTTGCTGGCTCTGACCTGCCGCTTCGTTTATCACTTGACCCCGATTCGCCTATTCGCCACTCAAATCGGTATCCAAGGATACGGAAGACTGCGGCTAATAGCCGGACAGTACACGTCGGCGGCCGCTAACGCCAGTGCCAACTCTTTCCCGTCTTCAGAGGCGGCGCCTGTCCCGGTTCGAGTAGCGCCAGCGCTCTCGCGAAACCGAGCCTCAGGCCCCTGCGAGGCGATTGACGGTGGCAAGGAACTGTTCGACCTCAGCGCGCGAGTTGTAATGACTCGCAGACACACGCACGCACGACTTGATCCCCAAAGGACCAAGCACACCCGCCGAGTAATAGTCGGCCTTGCGGGCGTGGGTCCGAACGCCGTCAGCGTTCAGCGAATCCACCGCCGATGGCCCGTCGATTCCGTCGATCATGAACGAGATCATCCCCGACCGATGCTCGCTGTTGTCGGGTCCGACCACCGTCACAGTATCGAGCTGCCCCAAGCCGAGCAGGCCGCCGGTTCCCCACATCATGGCGTCGACCAGGTCCTGTTCCTGCCCACGGATCGCTGCGGCCGCCGCCTCGATCAAATGGCGGGGCGCACCACCAGGTGAGACTTCCGCACCCAGCCATTCGAGATATCGCACCACCTCAGAAAACGCGGCATAAGCCGATGCGTCACGGGTGCCGAGTTCCCACACATTTTCGGGGGCACCAGCGAGCTGATCGTGGGGCACGGTGGCCAACCGATCCGACACCCACGCGACGCCAAAGTTATGACGAGAAAACAGCTTGTAGCCGCTCACCACATAGCCGTCGACGTCATAGCGGTCGACGTCGACCCGCCCGTGAGCGGCATGCTGAATGCCGTCGACAATGATGAAGCAGTCAGGGGCCACCCGCCGAATCTCCGCCGCGATCGCGGCAACATCGACATGCATACCGGTGACCGGACTCGCATGGATGATCGTCGCCACCGCCAGATCGGGAGTGATCGCAGGTGCGTACTGGTCGACACCAACCACCGTGGTCACAGGATCAAAGTCGACCTGCTCATAGCTCATCCCTGCGATCGGCGCCCACCGTCGACACGGCGAATACGTGGCCGGATGTTCGAGATGGCTGCCGATCACCTTCGACCCATCCGACGCAAACATGGCGTTGCGAATCAGTCGACCAAGCAACTCCGTCCCGGTTTCGCCGATGAACACCTCGCCGCTTGAGGCACCAAGGAGCAACATCATGTCGGCGCGTCCCTGCTCGATGATCTCCATCATCGCCGCAGACGCCACATTCGTGCGCCCCTGGTTGTCGGGGATCGCCATCAGTTCCGCCGTGCGCTCAACGCATGCCTTCAGCGTGAGCGACCCGCCCGCGTTCTCGAAAAATGCCCTCGGCCCCTGAAACGGACAGGCGTCGACATGGTGGAAGCGGTCACGGACTGTCTGCAACAGCGCAGGTTCGAAGTTCGACATGCCGTCATCCTGCCAGCCACGAGCCCTCCACCTCCGCAGCCAGCCGGATCAGGCGGTGATCGTCAAAATTTATTCTCGTCATCACTGGGCTGTGCGATCATGAAATTTGCATCCGAAACAATTGGTCCATTCGCAGGAAGACCGTGACACCGCCCCAACCCACCAGACATGCGACCCGCGTGCTGATCGCAATTCTTTTTGTCGCACTCGCTCCCATCCTTGTTGCACTCACACCGCTGGCGCTGTGTGTTGCCGCCGTCATCGACATCACCACCGACCGCTCCAGAATGGCCACGACCCGCGTAGCCGCCATGGCAGTCAGCTATCTCGTCCTCGAATGGATCGGCATTCTTGCTGCGTTCGGTTTGTGGATCGCAACCGGGTTCGGTCTTGCCATGGATCGGCCCTGGTCACAGCGCGCTCATGCCAGGGTCCAGGGATGGTGGGGCCACGCGCTCTTCGCCTCGGCTCGTCTCTGGCTTCGTATCCACCTGCAGGTCGAGAATGAGGGTGCTCTCAATGATGGACCGATCATCATCGCCTCGCATCACGCCAGCTTTTTCGACGCTCTTCTACCGACCGAACTCCTCCATCACAGGCCGACCACGAGTACCCGCCATGTTCTGAAGCGACAACTGGCATGGGACCCGTGTCTCGGTATCTATGGTCACCGGCGACCGAACCACTTCGTCGAGCGAGCCTCCGCAACACCGTTCAACGAGCGCAAACAGATTGAATCGCTGGCCGCCACAGCCAATGTGCACGAGGCCCTCGTCATCTTTCCCGAGGGAACGTTTCGGTCAGCTGTCAATTTCCCCCGCATGATGAAGAGGTTCACAAGAACCGCTCCTGAGCGAGCCGACCGTCTCGATCTCACGCACACATTGCCGCCCAAGCCGGGCGGCTTGCTCGCGCTGATGCACGGAGCACCAAACGCCGACATCGTCTTCATCGGTCATGTCGGATTCGCGGCATTCGGCTCCCTACGAGATATCGCAGCCAATGTTCCGTTCACCGACCCGGTACACGTCCGAATGTGGCGGGTGCCTCGCTCATCACTCGGAAACGACCCACACAAGCAATTAATCGAAATCGATCGTCACTGGCAGGAACTAGACGACTGGATCGAAACTCAGATCTCTCACTGAGCTAGTCAAAGATTTCTTGCATCTACGAATG
>JABIQM010000292.1 GCA_018699415.1 Acidimicrobiaceae bacterium | reverse complement strand
TGCGCGCCACCCGGATGGCTTTGTTGCGTGTCTTTCGGCGCTTCTTTCTTCCCTATCGACCCCCAACAAGCTGACTAGGAGCCTCTTACATGTGGATGATCGGCAATGTGGTGCTTCTCGTGGTAGTCGTACCGGTACTCGTCGCGATGCTCAATCGTGTTCTCGCTGCTCTGGAGAGGGTCCGTGCCGCAGCAGACGACATTTTGGCCGGCGGCGTCGCCCTCATCGGTGAGGTTGAGATGGCCCCAGAACTTCTGGCAACCACCGATCGAACTATTGCCGAGGTGGCCGATGGCGCCATCCGGTATGGAAGTTCGGTCGGAAAGCTCTTGGACTGAGGAGGAGGATTCTTCATGGAAACTGTTGCGTGGATCACCGTAGGGCTGGCAGGGCTGATTATTGCTGCTGCGGCGCTGGGTCTGTTCCGGGTCATTCTTCATCTTGTCGCGGTTAAGCGCACGCTGGAGAGTCTCCTCGCCGGAGTTGAGGTCGTGGCTGAAAAAACGAGCACCGTTCCAACGGTGCTCCCATCCGTGAACGAGAGCTTGCGCCCAGTGCGTGAGTTCTGTGACACGATCTGATCGGGGGATGAGGAGATGACAGCATTGATTCTGGGGTCGACGGCAGGATGGACGATCGGCTGGTCGATTGGTATTGCGGTGGTGTTTGCAGTGGTGGCTCTTGTTGTGCCGATCCTCCGCTTGGCGTCAGATATTGGCGACCGAGCGGCTGACGTCAACGAATCGTTGTTGAAATCGGTCGACCACACTGCTGCGCTTGGTGAACTCGAAGCGACGAGCGAGGCGGCCGAGGCCATCGTTGCCGGACTGGCTCGCGGTCGGAACAGGCTGGGAGGCTGATTATGAATGTACTGGCCTTGACGTCAACCCAAGAGAGCCTGTGGTGGGTCACTCTTGGTCTCGCAGTCATCGTGTTACTCGCGGTTGCGGCGCTCCTGACGCTCCTTGTCTCACTCGTGAAAACGATCGAAGAACGTGTCGATGTGATTCGGGAGACGCTCGATCAGGCGGAAACGAACACCTCAGATTCGGCATTGATCGCTCAGACCGCTGATCGAGTCGATGCGGTGCTGACCGAAGGCCTTGAACATCATCTGTTCTTGGGTCGAGTACTGGACAAGGTGCGATCATGACGCTGCTTGTCGTGATGACGGTCGTGGCGATTGCCCTGCTCATCGCGGAGCTCGCCATCTACCTGTTTATTGTCGGAACCCAACTCGCACGGGTCGCCACAAAGCTGGAGGGATGTGGTGAAGTTGTGTGGGACATAAATCGCAACGCCCAGCCCATCGAAGCAGGCGTCGAGCGTATAAATGGCACGGGCCGGGTGATCGCTGGCGCCCTCCTGCTGCTCCATGGCATGGCCGAGGGGATTGTGGTTGGCGCCACCTATGAGCCTGCACCTCCTTCAGAGCCGGTGGCGGCGATGCCGGCAATGAAACGGCGGCGTACGCGCTTGAACGAAGCCGTCGGCTATCTGCCTGACGGAAAGTGAGGCCGAACATGTCAAAATCCTCGGTCCGAAACTCCAACTCAATTGCTTGGTTTGTTGTGATTGTTGCTGGTCTTGTTGTGCTGGCTATCGTGTCGGGGCTCGATTTGTTCACGCGCCTTGATGCTGGTCAGCGCGTTCTCGACGGGGCTCGACCCGCGTTCACCGAAGAACGGGTCGAAGGACACAGGTCTGCGATCACGATGATCGAAAGCGTGGCCGACATGGTCGACCCGATTGTCGATGCTCAAGGTGGAGCGGCCGGTGAGGTCGGCCCACTAGTTGGGTTGGTGGCCGCAGCGACGGGTCTCCCCGAGGCTGAAGTGCTTGCGGCGATCGAGGCGAATTTCCCTCATACCTATCATCTTCTCTTGACGTTGCCGCTCGACCAGGTGAGTGCGGAGATTCCTGCGCTGTTGACCTTTGTGGCGGACAACTCCGAGTTGGCCGATGCCAACGAGGTTCTCGGCGCGATCGCCGAGAACACGCCGAACATCGCCCAGGCCGTCACCAATCTTCTTGTCGTCACCGACAATTGGCGTGATGTGGACGGCACCGTAGGCGTCACCCGTTTTGATGGGGTGACCTCAGTCGACTCGGTTCCCGAGATCAGCGACTTCTTTGCCGTGGATGTGGTGACCGCTGTCGACGCTGTCGCCCCCGATGTCCGAGCTCTCGACGAACCATGGCCGAAGGTCGGATGGATTTCGATGATTCTCACCATCATCGGCATTGTGGTGGTGGCGTTCGGACTCTTGATGCTGGTGGCGACACGAACCAGTGTGTACACCGAGCGTGCGCACACCCTTGGCTGGTCGGTAGTCACTCTGGTCGGGGTGATTGTGGCTGGAGGTGTCTTGGTGCTCGGCCTGTTCCCTCGACTCGAGACCGGGCAGCAGGCAATCGATGATCTGAAGCCCGCGTTCGTCGAGGAGCGAATAGCGGGTATGGAAGCCGGCGTCGGGATCGTCGACAGTATTTCCAACATGGCCGAACCGATTGTGGACGCCGAGGGTGGAGCGGCTGGCGAAGTCGGAGTGCTGGTGGGGTTGGTGGCCGGAGCGACGGGTTTCCCCGAGGCTGATGTGCTTGCGGCGATCGAAGCGAATTTCCCGCACACCTACCATCTTCTTCTGGCGCTGCCACTTGATCAGGTGACGGCAGAAATCCCGGGACTTCTGACTTTCGTGGCCGACAACTCCGAGCTTGCCGATGCAAACGCTGTCCTTGGCGCAATTGCCGAGAACACACCGCATCTAGCCCAGGCCATCACCAATCTGATGACGGTCACCGATGGCTTCCGTGAGATCCCGGGAACCGATTCGTTGACGAGGTTCGACGGCACACCGGCGCGCTCGATTCCGGAGATTCGCGATTACTTCCACGATGATGTGGTGCCCGCGGTTCGCCTAGTTGCCGATGATTACCGGACGCTCGAAACCACTGCTCCGCCTGTCGATCATTTCCCACCGCTTCTGCTGATCGTCGGAATCCTGGTGACTATTTATGGCGTCGCCATGCTCACCCTGTCCGCCGCGACCGCAGAATCAGAAGATCCCGCGTAGCACTGCTGGGGCCCTGCTGAGCCAGGCGCTCAGCGGTCTGAGGAAGGGTCGCGGCCGGTGGTCAAAGGCGCGGTGGTCGGAGCTGTGTACGAGCCGATCCATTCGTCGTTCCAGGCGTGATCGAACTGTTCACGGTTGCATCCGGGCTGATATATGGCAATCAGTTCGCGGGCTATCTGTTCTCGATGTGATCGCATCCCACCGGGCACTTGGTAGGTGCAGATGTGCAGGCTCCATTGGTCGCCTGCTCGGTGTGTCCAGCATTCGGACCGGGGATGTTTGAAAGGGAACCCTTCGTTTGAAAGGTCGTCGGAGTGATCGACATAGATGACTGCGAACTCCTGGGCTGTCGCTTCGGGCGTCGGCCGATACATGATGGCGTAAACCGCCGGGACGGCTGGCGCTGTCCATCCGCCGAGGACCCGCGGACCTTCGAATGGGTATCCGCCGAGCGATCCGAGTCGAATCATTCATACTCCTCAAATTCGTGCTCGTAACCGATGACTTCGGCGTGGGCCAGGGGCCAGTCGGGAAGACCCGCCACGCTCGCCGCTTCGATAAATGCAGGGATAGCGAGATTGACCGCTTCATCATCGGTTTCGGCTTCGATCACGATCTGAGCGCCGTAGCTCATGGTTCCGATGCCAGACGCGATGCCTTCCATCGTCGCTACAGCATCGGCGAATGAAACGATCTCTTCGATCTCAAGAATCCGGTCACCTTGAGCTTGTATCGAAACGCTCCACTTCATCATGTCTCCTAGCGCCACTCGGGAAGGTTCTCAACGAATGCGCCGAGGCTGTCAAGATTGTGCCCTGAAACAATCGAGTCCACGAAAGGCGCCGCAACCATCATGCCGAGCGTGTTGGGCTGAAAGTCCGGGTTGTCGCCTTTGTGAGGATTCATCCACACGACGCGGTGACATAGGCGAGACAGGCGCTCCATGGCGCTCGCCAAGTCTGCTGGTTGACCGCGGTCGAGGCCATCTGAACAGATCACGACGAGAGCGCCACGACTCATACCCGGACGGCCCCATTTGCGAATGAACTCGTCGAGACAGGTGCCGATCTGGGTACCTCCGTCCCAATCCGAGACGCGGTTGGCGGCTCGTTTCATGGCATCGTCGGGATGTCTGCGGTCCAGGTCGGGGGTGATACGGGTCAACCGAGTCCCGAAGCAGAAGACCTCGACCCGTCCTGCCGCGTGTCTCGTCGTGTAGGCGAACTGCAGCAAGTTGCGCGAGTACTCCGACATCGAGCCGGAGACATCAAGGATGAGCACCAGGGGCCGGGGACGTTTTTTGCGGGTGGTTCGCAGCAGCGTGGGTGGTTCGTGCTGAGTCCGCATCATCTGGCGGGCCATGCGGCGCATGTCGGGCCTACCGGGTGGTTTGCTCGGGCAGCGACGCCTACTTTCGCGGCGTGGTGGCGTGATCCGGATAGTCGCCATGATCCGCCGAAGGGCAGCCAGTTCATCGGCTGTGCATGACGAGAACGACTTCTGGCGCCAGATCTCGGCATTGGAAGCCATGAAACCCAGGGTGGTTTCGTCCTCGTCGTCGGCTGCACCGGAGCCGGGTTCGGCATCGGGAATCTCGAGAACCCCTCGCATTCCGCTCGGTGCGGGAGGAACCTGATCCGGTGGTTCCGGTTTGGACTGCGACCCGCCGAGGAAGAAGCGGCGAAAGACCTGGTCATACACGGCGAGTTGGTCACGGCGCGTGACCATTGTTGTTCGTCCGCCCCAATAGATGTCGGTGAGGTCGGAGGGGTTGAGGGCTGCGAGTGCGGTGCAAAAGGTGAGAATGTCGCCGGACCCGACAGCGAGCCCTTCGGCACGTAGCTCGTGGCCGAATTCGACGAATCGTTCAACGAGACCGGTGTCGTCAGACATCACCGACGACGGCTGCGAGGCCACCGGTAACCTCCTCGAGATCGTCGCGGTCTTTGATCACCGACCCGAGAGTGTCGCGTGCGGTGTCGACGTCGAGGTCGGTTGACCCGATCACGCCCAACGCCTCGACCCAATCGAGTGTCTCCGCCACGCCCGGTGGTTTTGCGAGGTCCATTCCTCGTAGACGATTGACCGCTTCGACAACTTTGCGGGCGAGTACTTCGGGCACATCCGGTGAGCGGAGAGTGATGATTGCCACTTCTTCGTCGATGGTGGGGTAACCGATCCAGTGGTAGAGGCACCGGCGCTTCAGGGCATCGTGGAGTTCTCTGGTCCGGTTCGACGTGAGGATCACAAGCGGTCGCGACTCGGCGGCCACAGTGCCGATCTCAGGGATCGTGATCTGGAAGTCGGATAGAAGTTCGAGCAGGAATGCTTCGAACTCGTCGTCGGCTCGGTCGATCTCGTCGATTAGCAGAACACACGTGTTGCCGGCGCGTACCGCTTCAAGAAGGGGACGCTCGAGCAAGAACTGGGTGTTGAACAGGCGATCGACCGCGAGCTCATCGCTCGCCTGTTGCTCGGACAGCACCCGAGCCTGCA
>JABIQM010000139.1 GCA_018699415.1 Acidimicrobiaceae bacterium | reverse complement strand
GCAAAGATCGTGGGCAGCCTGTCCAAGGCCGTGCCCATCGGGCGCATGGCCCAACCCGACGAGATCGCCTACGGCGTCACCGTGTTCACCGCAGATGATGCCAACTACATCACCGGCCAGACGCTGTCGGTCAGCGCCGGCCTCACCATGGCGTAGCCGCGGCAGCGAACTCGAACCGTCTGATCTCTCCCTACTACGGTCTCACGCATGGCTGATGACTGGTTTGAGAAACATGAAGGACTCCGCTTTGAGAGGCGAGAGCACGGCATCCTCTGGATGACCATCGACCGACCCGACGCGTTGAACGCCACCACCGCCGCCATGCACCGGTCGCTGAGCCGCGTGTGGGACGACATCAACGATGATCCCGACACCCGAGTCGTCGTCGTCACCGGCGAGGGCGACGCATTCTCTGCCGGCGGTGACCTCGAGTGGATCAGCAGCTTCGTCGGCGATCCGGTCGAACTCCGCCAGATCATGCGAGAAGCAGGCGACGTCGTCTATCGCATGCTTCGGTGCGAGAAGATCATCATCTCGGCGATCAACGGTGTCGCGGTTGGGGCCGGGTTGGCCGTTGCGCTCATGGCTGACATCAGCCTGATCGATGAGGAGGCACGGTTCACCGACGGTCACCTCAAGATCGGTGTTGCCGCCGGCGACCATGCCGCCATTTGCTGGCCCCTGCTCTGCGGAATGGCAAAAGCGAAGTACTACCTGCTTACGGCCGACTTCATCGACGGAAAGACAGCTGACCAGATCGGCCTCGTGAGCAAGGCCGTTCCCGGCGACGAACTCTTGGCCGAGGCCCAGAAAGTCGCCACCAAACTCGCCACCGGCCCGCAGCAAGCCCTCCAATTGACAAAGCGGGCCCTCAACCTCTGGATGGATCAGGCAGCTCCGATATTCGACGCCAGCCTCGCCTTCGAAATGCTCGGCTTCCTCGGACCCGAAGGAGCCGAAGGAGTGCGCTCGATGCAGGACAAGCGTCGGCCCGACTTCACGAACTGACTGACCCGTGGCGACCCACGACGACGATTTCCTTAGCCTTTTCAACGGCTCCGACTCGATCATCCATCTCGACAATGCCGAACGCAGCGCATCCGAGATCGCAACACTCGGGGGAATCGGCGCTGCCCATCTCCGTTCCAGCGGGGTGGAGAAGGGCGCACGGATCGCCATTTGGATGGCGAACAGCGAGCAGTACCTTGTCGCTCTCACTGCCTGCGCCGCAGGCGGGTTCGTGGCGGTATCGGTCAACACCCGATACAGCGCCGCAGAGGCCGCCGACTTGATCTCGCGCTCGGGGGCGGTACTCACCCTGATCGATGAGTCGACGCCGGCGGCTCCCCCAGGACCCACAATGGCGGCGGCCCAACTCCTGAGCGGGGACGAAGACAAATCCGCCGCCACCGGCAGTGCCGACGATCATTTCGTGGTTTTCACCACATCGGGGACCACCAGCAAGCCCAAGATGGTCGTGCACCGGCAGCGGTCGATCGCCGTCCACGCCCGCAATATGGCGACAGGAGCAGTAATCACCGCCGATGACATTGTTCTCGTCGCCATGCCGTTGTGCGGCGTCTTCGGTCTGTGCACCCTCACCAGTGCCTTGGCTGCAGGGAGCACGGTCGTGATGCCAACCGGATTCGACGTTGCCAGAACCGCAGAACTCATCAAACGACACCAGGTCACCATCACGCACGGCAGCGACGACATGTTCCATCGACTCCTAGAACATGGCGCAGATCTGGGTTCGATGCGCTGGGCCGGCTACGGCCGGTTCAACACGAGCCTCGACGGGATCGTCGAACGAGCCGACGCCAGCGGCGGCCGCCTTACGGGGCTGTACGGGATGAGCGAGGTTCAAGCCTTGTTCTCGGTGCGCGACCCGTCCGGCTCCCCGGCCGAGCGAACGAAGGCCGGAGGCACGATCATCGCTGACAACGCAAGCGCTCGCGTGATCGACGGCGAGCTTCAACTGAAAGGCCCGAGCTTGTTTGCGGGCTATCTCGCCGAAGGTGGGGCCAGCGTCGATGACGATCTCACCGCCGACAACTATGACGACGGCTGGTTCCGCACTGGCGATCTCGCCGAGCAGGACCCGTCGAATCCGCGAGAGTTTACCTACCTCACCCGAATGGGCGACGTCCTTCGACTCGGAGGTTTCCTCGTTTCGCCGGTCGAGATCGAGGCCGTGTTGATGGGCTTGGATGGCGTACTCGAAGCCCAGGTTGTGGCCGTCGACCGCCCGAGCGGCGCCCGGCCAGTGGCATTCGTCATCAGCGACGGCCCCGAGATCGACGAAGCGGGAGCCATCGCCACATGCCGGCAACACTTGGCCCGCTACAAGGTGCCGATCGCCGTCCTCACCATCGATAGGTTCCCGACCACACCGAGCGCCAACGGCACGAAGATACAGCGTGTGAAACTTCGCGAGATCGCCGAGATCGCCCTGCGCTGAGAACCGCAGAGAGTATGGTCCCCGGTATCAAGGAGACGGTGAACGTGCGACAAGGCCTGCCAGTGGTCGGCCAATGTCGGCCGTATGGATGTGGGTTTATGACGCTCTAGCGTTGTGTTCATGACTGCACGTAGGGCTCTGGCACTGATGACTATCGGCGCTGTCCTTACCGGCGCCTGTGGTGGAGGCTCGCAGAGCCCTACCACTGCCGATTCCGGCCAGTCGTCCACAACGGGTGCACCAACCACCACAACCGCGGCAACGACCACCACATCCGCGGCAACGACCACCACCATCGAGGCCACCACGACAACGGTGGCGCCAACCACCACGCTGGCGTTGAACCTCAGCGAGCCGATCCCGGCGATCCGTGCCGAGGAGATACCCGATCTCGTCGTCGAATGGGCCGGGGGCACAGGCGAACCGCTTGATCTTGCACGGCGAATCATCGGCTTTCCGATGGATATCCCCGTCCCTGCAGGATCATCACCCTATGAGATGTCCGTTGATCTCTATGGTCGCGATGTCGCTGCCGACTGGGACTGGGATTGGACCTACAGCGTCATCCTCGCTGAGCCACTCGGCGACATCGATGTCGATCTTCCCGAAGGCGGCCCGGGCACGATCACCACGATGATCACCTTCGAACCGGTGATGACCGGTTTCGGCTGGCGCAACGTCGCCCAGGTCACGAGTGATCCGAGCAGTGGCGCCGGCGGGCCGCAATCGGTCAACTTCGTCTACCAGACCGACGAACCCGTCTACCGACTCGGTGAAATCGATGCAACGCCCGGTGTCATCCGGATTTGGGGCGACATGGATGTCACCTTCGAGGACTCGCCATTCGGCGACGAGAGCGGTTATCGCCTCGATGCGGCAATGACCACCCCGCCGAACCTCATTCCTATCCCGCTGCTCGAAGCACTCTTCAACGAGATCCCGGCTGTACCGGGCGCTCGCCTCACCGATCTCAGCTTCCGCACCCGCACGCGCTCCGAAGATTCCTTCAGTGCTGACGAAGGTCTGCGCTACTGGGATCTCGAGTACACGTACAGCCTGCTCCCTGCCTCGGCCGATGCCGCCTACGCCGCCTACAGCCTCGGTTTGGCCGGCACCGTGTACCAGATGGGCGAAGAAGATTTCTTCGAAGCCGGCTTCACCAGAATCGTCGAAGCCACCGTCAGCGGTGACACCTGGACCCAACCGATCATCGCACTCGACCGATACCCCGGACGGATCAAGGTCACGGTCGATTCCGAGACGGGTGAGGTCACATCGACCATCAAACTCACGTTGGAGCCGAATCGAGAAATTCTTCAGGAACCCACGGACTAGATCACGAGGCGGGGTCGAGTCGACTTCCGTTTTCGGTGAGGTTGATGTCCCACAAGACTTTGTCGAGCGAATCGCTTGCCGCGATCGCCGAGTACCGCAGTGGGCTGTCCGCGGTAACGGTCGGCGCCATCGGTGCCAGAACCGTCCATGGTGTGGGGTGGGCGAACTGAACAACCGAATACCGATCGCCCTGTTGGCCTTCGCTCGACACCACACGGTGGATTCCTGAGGTGATGACGCCATTGCTCAACCGTTCGAGCATCAGACCCGTGTTGATGATGGCGCAGTTTTCCGGCGGAGCGGCATCGATCCAGCCATCGTCGGTCTTGACCTGAAGGCCTGCCGCTGTCGCACGCGGTAGCGCCGTGATCAGGTTGATGTCGGCATGCTCGCCAGCCCACACGTGCTGCTCGTCAGGGGCAAGGCCCATGGCTGGGTAGTGGATAGCGCGCGTGAGCGTGGCGCCATCGACCAGCATCTCGTCGAAAAACGTCTCGTGAGCGCCCAGACCGGAGGCAATGATTCGCAGGACTCGGCGTTGCAAATCAGCCACGCGCTCGTGGAAGTCCAGCAGCAGCGCCGTAATGCCCGCAAGATCTGCCTCGGGAAGTATTGGCGGGCCGTACCGGTGTGGGTATTTAGCCCGCAACGGATGACCCTCACCGACCGGAGCACCCCAGTTGAGCATCTCTTTCCAGTCGGGCACATCGCTGATCGCCGCCGTTTCGACCAAGAGACCCGTATAGCCGGTCTGTCCATGCGAACCCGGCACGATATAGCGGTCCTTAACCTCCTGAGGAAGCGTGAAGAACGATTCGAGTTGGCCGTAGGCCTCATCCACCATGTCGACTGGCATATCGTGCTCGACATAAACGAATCCGGTCACGAGGCTTCGTTTCACACCATCGATCACTGCGCCGCGTTGGGCTTCAGAGCCCGTCTCGAAGGCGATCAGGTCGACATCAAGGATCTCCATGGCCAAACGCTAGCGCTCGTTCAGCCAAGGACACGACCGATAATGCTGACATGCCTCTGACCCCATGCGTGACCACGCCTGCACGCAGCGCGAATCGATAGTTCGATCCGTTGAACATGTATCAAACTCCCAAAAGGTACTTATCGCCACTTGACAGCTATGTAATTACACTGGTGTAATTGGCCTCCCACCTTAAAGGGAGGGACGGGGCGACTGTGAATCGGGGGCCAAGCCCCCGAAACGCAATGCTCCATCTGGTGATCTCAGCGCAGAAGAGGGCTCTTAATGGCAATTATCGAGGACCGACTGGCGGCAGTCAACGACAGTGCAACGGCGGTAGAGACCACCACGAGCATGCGCGTGCGCAAGCGCAACGGCAATCTTGAGCCAGTTGATGTCAACAAGATCGTCAATGCGGTCGCCCGATCCAGTGAAGGCCTCCTCGGCATCGATCCAATGGTCGTGTCGACCCGCACCATCGCCGCACTGGCTGACGGTGCCACCACCCAGGAGCTCGATGAGCTGTCGATCCGCACCGCAGCGGGTCTCATCGTCGAGGAGCCCGCGTACTCCAAACTCGCTGCTCGCATGCTGTCGACCTACATCGACAAGGAAGTCCGCAACCAGAACGCCCCCTGGTTCTCCGAGTCCGTTGCCCTTGGTCATCGCCTCGGAATCATCGGCGACGACGTGCTCGAGTTCGTCAACACCAATGCACCCACGCTCAACGCGGCAATCAACTCTCAGCGTGACAAGAACTTCGAGTTCTTCGGCCTGCGCACCGTCTATGACCGCTACCTGCTGCGTCACCCTGAGACTCGCCAGGTCATCGAAACACCGCAGTACTTCTTCCTGCGCGTGGCCTGCGGCCTGTCCACCAACCCCGACGAAGCCATCAAGTTCTACGACCTGATGTCGTCGCTGGCGTACCTGCCATCATCGCCGACCCTCTTCAACTCCGGCACCACCCATCCACAGATGTCGAGCTGCTACCTACTCGATTCCCCCGAGGACTCCCTCGAGGGCATTTACAAGCGCTACACCGACATCGCCCGCCTCTCGAAGTTCGCTGGCGGCATCGGCGTTGCCTGGCACCGCATCCGTTCAAAGAACAGCCTCATCGTGGGCACCAACGGCCTCTCCAACGGCATCGTCCCGTGGCTCAAGACCCTCGATGCCTCGGTCGCCGCCGTCAACCAGGGTGGCCGCCGCAAGGGTGCCGCCTGTGTCTACCTCGAGTCGTGGCACGCCGATATCGAGCAGTTCCTCGAGCTGAAAGACAACACCGGGGATCACGCTCGGCGCACCCACAACATCAACCTCGCCAACTGGATCCCCGACATGTTCATGGAGCGTGTCGAGAAAGACTGGCAATGGAGCCTCTTCGACCCGAAGAAGGTCCCGGAGCTCATCGATACCTTTGGCGACGAGTTCCGTGCCATCTACGAGCAGGCCGAAGCCGACGGCATCTACGAGAAGCAGGTTCCGGCTCGTCAGCTATACCAGCGCATGATGAAGTCGCTGGCCGAAACCGGCAACGGGTGGATGACGTTCAAAGACTCGTCCAACCTGAAGTGCAACCAGACCGGGCCCGGGGCCGCTGGTGGCAACACCAACAATCGTGACCGGGTCGTGCACCTGTCCAACCTGTGCACCGAGATCCTCGAGGTCACCAGTCAGAGCGAAACCGCAGTGTGCAACCTCGGTTCGGTAAATCTCGGTGAGTTCGTCGTCGAGTCCGAGGGCGTCACCGCCGTCGACTTCGTCAAGCTTGGCGAGGTCGTGCGCCATGTTGTGCCCTTCCTCGATCGTGTGATCGACATCAACTACTACCCCACCGACGAAGCGGGTGTGTCCAACGCCCGCTGGCGTCCGGTCGGCCTTGGTCTCATGGGTCTGCAAGACGTTTTCTTCAAGCTCGGCATCCCCTTCGACTCTCCGGTAGCTCGCGACGTGAGCCGTCGGATCTCCGAAGAGATCTACTTCAACGCTCTGTGGGCCTCCACCGAGCTGGCCGAAGCCAATGGACCCCACGCTGCGTTCAAGGAGACCCGTGCTGCGGCCGGCGACCTCCAGTTCGATCTCTGGGATGTCGAGCCGAGCGACGCTGAGCGTTGGGCCCCGCTGCGCGAGCGAATCGAGAAGCACGGCCTGCGCAACTCCCTGATGATCGCCATTGCCCCGACCGCCACGATCGCTTCGATTGCCGGTTGCTACGAGTGCATCGAGCCGCAGGTGTCCAACCTGTTCAAGCGCGAGACGCTCTCGGGCGAGTTCATGCAGATCAACCGCTACCTGGTGAAAGAACTCCAGAGCCGTGGCCTGTGGGACGCCCAAATGATCGCCGACGTGAAGAAGTCGGAGGGTTCGATCCAGGATCTGGATCGGGTCCCCGAAGACCTCAAGGCCGTGTACCGCACTGCGTGGGAAGTCCCGATGAAGTCCCTGATCGAGATGGGAGCCGATCGTGGCGCCTTCATCGACCAGAGCCAATCGCTCAACCTCTTCATGGAGAGCCCCACCATCGGCAAGTTGTCGTCGATGTACATGTACGCATGGAAGGCCGGTCTCAAGACCACCTACTACCTGCGTAGCCGTCCGGCTACCCGCATCAACAAGACCACTTCGACCGTTCCGACCACCGCTGGTCCGGCTCCCGATGGTCCCGGTGGCGGTCAGCCGAAGAAGACATTCACCGAAGAAGAGGCCATCGCCTGTTCGTTGGAGAATCCTGAGCACTGCGAAGCGTGCGACTGATGGCACTTGCAGACGACCTCAACCTTGCGCCGGCGTACAACCCCGACACGCTTGGTCATACGGCCAAGCCGGCCTCCGTCCGTTCCAACATCTTGGACCCGGGTTTCGATCTCACTCTGCGGCCAATGCGTTACCCGCAGTTCTTCGAGATGTACAAGGACGCCATCAAGAACACGTGGACCGTCGAGGAGATCGACTTCTCCGACGACCTCACCGACCTCGACCGCAAGCTCATGCCGGCCGAGAAGCACCTCATCAGCCGCCTGGTGGCCTTCTTTGCCACCGGCGACTCGATCGTGGCCAACAACCTCGTCCTCAACCTCTACGAGCACATCAACGCTCCTG
>JABIQM010000267.1 GCA_018699415.1 Acidimicrobiaceae bacterium | reverse complement strand
TGCCGATGGTGAACAAGGACCTGCGGGTGCCGATGGTGAACAAGGACCTGCGGGTGCCGATGGTGAACAAGGACCTGCGGGTGCGATGGGGCCAGCGGGACCGAAGGGCGATACCGGTGACACTGGGCCTGCGGGTGCGACGGGGCCTGCGGGTGCGACGGGGCCTGCGGGTGCGACGGGTGCGAGCGGACCGACTGATGGTTCGGCATGTACGACTGTTGGGGGCGTTGTCGGGACGGTGGTGTCGGGTTTCGACTCCAACGGTGTGTTGGCCACTTACTGCTTAGCGTCCCCCCTCGGAACGGCCACCACGCTGGCTGGCACCGCCGGATCGTGGGGGTCGGATAATGGGACCGGCGCCGACGCCCGCTTCCAAAACCCGACCGGGGTGGCGGTTGACGGGAACGGCAACGTCTACGTCACCGACAGCAAATATGCGATTCGTAAGATCACGCCGGCCGGTGTGGTCACCACATGGGCTGGCATCGCTCAAGAGAGCGGATTTGTAGACGGGATTGGCCCATCCGCCCGCTTCGACTACCCGCACGCGGTGGCGGTTGATGGGGACGGCAACGTCTACGTCGCCGACCGCAGCAACCATACGATTCGTAAGATCACGCCGACCGGCTAACCGTGCACCCTGCTGAGGTGCACGAGCCGTCTGGAGCGATGGTTGCCCGGTATACCCGGGCGATGTCAGCCGAACTCGCTGTCGATGAGTTTCAGGGTGCGTGGCTCGGGTCTCACCGCTAACTTGCGTGGCTCAAGAAGGCAGGATTGAAGGAAGCCATGGCCTCTGCATACCCGCTCATAATGAGTGCTTTGGCGGTTGTTGTTTTGGTGGCGGGCTGTTCGGGTTCTGACGGCACAGGCGAGCAGGGCCTAATGGGCGAACAAGGCCCCACAGGCGAACAAGGCCCCCACAGGCGAACAAGGCCCGGTGTTGGCCTATTGTTTAGGTGTAGTGGTCGGGGCGTTCGACCATGTTGACGGTGGGAGGCGTGTGATGAGATTTGGCACCGAGTGCCAGCCGCCCACGTTGCTCTGCTGGATACCGAGATCCTCCGAGGAATGAGCGCAGGTGGTCCCGGTACGGCGCGAAACCTCGCCGTGTGATGTGGGGTGATTCAGGTCTTCGGGCTGTCGGGCTGGGGTTCGACCATGCCGATGGCGGTCACCGGATCGATCTGCCCGCGCAACACTCCCAGGAGGCCCGGAAGGTACAGGTCGGTCACGACAACATTCGCGTTGACGATCTGCTGAACCAGATGCTTGGTGATGGCGGCACCCTCGACATCGAGACTCGTCTTGAACCGGATCTCGCCGTCGTTCATGTCGAGTTCGAAGTTGCCCACTGCCAGCCCGAAGTTCGCGCGGGTCGTGTATTCGGCGACCTCGGTGCGGCGCTCGGCGGGCGCCCGTTCTGCAACGATCGAATAGAACAGGAGCTGATATGTGGCCTCGCGAATCTCGGCGAGGCAGATCCAGTCGGTCGTCCGACCGCCGTATCGAGTCTCCAGCACGTCCGGCACCGCCGTATCGGCAAATGGCCATCCCTGCTCAGCGAAAAACTCCTCGAGGGCCTGTCGAATCGGTCCGCTGCTCATCGTTTGATCATCCTCTGCATGTCCTTACATCGTTGGCCAGCAGCCAGGGCCCCGCCAAACCGATCGGACGGTCACTCCCTGTCGCCGATCTGAGTGACGTTCCTGAGCATCCATGCGGTCAGACCGACACTAGTAAGGCCTAACATACCGCGGTTCATCGGACCCAGTCCGTTGATCGTGCCGAGCGTCATTGTCGGGAGGGGCTGCACTTGTGGCATCGGGTCGCCGATGGAGTCCAACGAGCGCAGTACGTTCTCCATGACCGAACTGCCCGACGCCATGTTGCTCGCCAGCGCTTGGATGCGCGACACGTGGTAGCCGTCGAGACCGCTCAACGGCGAACTCGAGGGCTGTTCTTCGGGCCCGACTTCTTCCAAGGCAGGCGTCATCACCCCATCGAGTTCGTCGTCGAGTTCTTCGGCAACCTGGCTCAGACCGTCGAACCGAGACACCACCGAAGGTGGGAGCCCCATCTGGCTGAACGCGAACCTCGATGCACCGAGGGCGGGCGAGAAGCACCCGCCGAACTCGCTGTACGGAGTGCGCCCGAACAGGATGTCTGACCCAGTGAACGCCGTACCCCAATACATCCGCTCCTGGGGGACCATGACTGTCGTTGGCTCTGGAGTGGCCTCGACCTGCTCTTCCGGGCGATCATCGAGATTGATGTCGGCCTCTTGCAGGAAGACCATCATCAAGATGTCCCTGGCCTTCGATGGCAGGGCGGTGACCTCGCACACAGCCGACACATAGTCGTAGGCGAACCAGGCGAGCTCTGGGTGTTTGACGCAGAACTTGGCGACTGCCTCAGCGATGAGGAAGGCATAGTTGACGCCCGGGACACCGACCAGCGCCAGTTTGGACGCGTAGAACGCGCCTTTGGTGATGGCCTTGTCGAGGCCTTTGGTGATGGCCTTGTCGATTCCCATCTTGCATACAGCGTCGTAGGCCATCTTGGGCACTTCGCCCTTGAGCGCCCAGGCCTGATTGGCGACAACCTTCGTCGTTTCGATGGTTTGGGACGCCCCTTGTTGCACGCTCGAGAGACCGGATGACACACCCTCGTATGCGTTCGATATGCCCTGAGCTGCCCCGTCGTACGCGCTCGACAGTCCTTCCGATGCGCCCTCGTAGGCGCTGTATGCACCGGAGGTGACCGCTTTCGCTCCGGATTCGACCGCCTTGGTGGCGTACTTGGGTGACTCGACGATGCCGACCGCTGTGTTTTTGATCCCGAGGCACAGCGCATCGATCGGATTGGCGATCGACCAGCTGGCGATGTCGGTCAGGTATTGAGCCGCCCAGCTCGCAGCGCTGACGCCGGACTCGACCGTGGCATTCACGGACTCGACTCCCGACTGGATACTTGACTGGATGCTGGTGCTCACCGAACTCACCCTGGCGGCAGCCGTGTCGATCCCCGCCTGGACGAGTGCAGGCACGTTGCTCAGCGCCCACTGCGTGTGACCGCGCAGCGTGTCGCCGTACACGTCGTAGACCACCTTGAACATGGCCGAACTGACGTCGGCGATCACTTCGGCCGCTGCCCCCGCGCCCGGGATCATGTAGACGACGCCCCTGAAGATGAACATGCGTCCACCCTCGGACAGGGCTGCGCCGAGCATCTCGATCATGAACGCTTGCCCACCCGCAGCGTGGGCTGCGTCGAGCGTCTCCTGCGTCGACAAGCCCTCCCTGCGGGCCTTGTCGAAGGCGATCTTTGCGGCAGCGACGGCGCCGAGACCCGCAGACGCGGCTGCGGCCTTGAGATTGCCGAGCGACTTGGCCGTCACTCGTTCGGCGACGGTGGCGTCGTCGTCGAC
>JABIQM010000118.1 GCA_018699415.1 Acidimicrobiaceae bacterium | reverse complement strand
CTCGCGCCTCAGCTGCTCGCGGTGTGCCGATGGGGTTGAGTTCGTTTGGCAGCAAGCCGATGGAAGAGGTAGCCGCAGCGAACCCGCAGACCTTCTTTCAGATCTATTGGGCGGGCGATCGTGACTCAATGGTTGCTCGATGTGAGCGTGCCAAAGCGGCCGGTGCCGTAGGCCTCATTCTCACGCTTGATTGGTCGTTCGTCCACAGCCGTGACTGGGGATCCCCCGCGATCCCCGACTCGATGGGGTTGAAGACGATGATCAAGCACGCTCCTGAGGTTCTGCGTCGTCCCGGCTATCTGATGGGCTGGCTTCGTGCCTTCCAGCTACCGACCCTCGGTGTTCCGAATTTCGCAGTTGGCGATGGCCCGGTGCCTGGCTTCTTCGAGGCCTACGGCACATGGATGGGCACTCCGCCCCCCAGCTGGGAAGACGTTGCCTGGCTTGCCGAAGCCTGGGGTGGTCCGCTCATGGTGAAGGGCATCTATCGCGCCGACGAGGCGCGCCGAGCCCGAGATGCCGGTGCCACGGCCATCTCTGTCAGCACCCACGGCGGCAACAACCTCGACACTGTCCCTGCGGCTATTCGTGTTCTGCCCGAGATCGCTGCAGCCGTTGGTGATGACATCGAGGTGCTGCTCGACTCCGGTATCCGGCGCGGAAGCGATGTGGTGAAGGCTGTAGCGCTCGGCGCGAAGGCTGTGATGATTGGTCGGGCGTACTTATTTGGTATGGCCGCCAACGGCCAGGCCGGCGTAGAGAACGTGCTGGACGTGCTGCGAATGGGTATCGACTCGACGATGCTCGGTCTCGGCAAGTCGAGCCTCGCAGAGCTTGGGCCTGACGATCTGGTCATCCCCAACGGCTTCTCGCCACCTCGTCTCGACTAGCTCATCGGCGAGTCAGTTGGTGGGCAGCAGGTTGGTCGCGATTTCAGCGGTCTCAGTCCGGCCGTTCCACAGGGGCGCGCTCGGCCCAGACATCACCGGGCCCCGGGTTGGTCACCGGCGTGGATCCACCGAAGTGATGCACGATTCCCCACACCGCGTTGAGTGCCGTCTGGACGGCACCCTCAGCCCAGCCCGGTGTCCACGACACGTCGTCGCCGGCGAGGAAGACCCCTTGCTGTGTGGATGGGAACGCGTCCTGCATGAAATGGCTGTACATGCGGCGGTTGTAGCGATAGTGGCCGGGCAGTGCGCCCTTGAACGCACCGAGGAAGTCGGGGTCGGACTCCCACGAAACGGTGATCGGCTCACCGATCACATGGCATGCCAAATCCGTGTCGGGGTAGATCTTCTTGAGAGTCTCAATCGCTAGTCGAGTTCGATGGTGCGCCGACATCGTCAAAACTTTTGCGGCATCCGCCTCCCAGGCATAACTGAGGCAAATCACTGCGGGTTGATCAGGGCCATTGTCGAACAGGTACGTGCCACGCGTGTTGCGATCGGTCAGCGTCATGGCCAGTGGTGGACGACCGGTCACTGGGTCTCGATCGTTCCAGAACGGCCGATCAACCATGACGAACGTCTTCGCCGACTGCATGTATCGAGTGCGGTCGAGGGCCATCCAGTGGTCTTGACTGAAGAGCGTCTCGTCGACGTCGATAGAGGTTGTCAGCAACCAGCTTTGTGTGGCGATGAGGACCGCGGAGTAGCCCTGGCTGACGCCGTTGCGGTCGGTGATGTCAATGGTGTCATCACCGGCTCGTCGAATGGCAGCGACGCCTGGACGAGGGGCACCGCGGTGAAGCGAGTCGAGTGACTGGCCATCGACCTGAAGAGACCAAAGTCCACGCGGTACCTGCTCGGCGCCTCCGACGATCAGGTGCTGGTTGTCCTCGAAGCCGCACAGCACCACACGAAGGATCTCGAGCATGGAGTTGGGGAAGTCGCTGTCCCAACCGCCGGTGCCAAAACCAACCTGGCCGAACACTTCTCGATGCCGAAACGAGAGCTCGGAGAACGAACGGGATGAGGCGACAAAGTCGTAGAAGGTGCGGTCGTCCCATCGTTCAACAAGCGCGGACCATCGCCGTCGGACTTCGTTGGCGTCGCGACTGTCGATTGCGGCTCGCATGTCAGCGAAATCGGCATGCTCGTTGAGCGCCGTGTCCCAAGCTTCTGCTATTTCGCGAAACAATGGGGGGAGATCGTCGAGCGTTTCGGCGTAGAGGGGTACACCGCCGAGGTCGATCACAGTTGTGGGGGCCGCCGGAGTCAGTGGGTTGGGGAACGGGCGGGTGCTGAGCCCGAGCATGTCGACATAGTGAAAGAACGCGGTGGACGAGCGAGGGAAGCGCATGCCGCCGAGTTCGGCGATCACATCGTCGGCTGCGCCAAACCGCTGAGAGCGCAGTCGGCCCCCGAGCCGACCTGACTCATAGACGACCGGAACGAGGCCGAGCTTCATCAACTCGTGAGCGGCGACGAGGCCGCCGATCCCACCGCCGACGACGGCGACTTCAGTGCCCTGCCGGTCAGCGGGGATAGAGCCGAGCCCAGCGTTATTGGCGAGCCAGTCGTCGTATGCGAACGGGAAGTCAGGCCCGAATGCAGACAACGGCTTTGAAATGGTGTTTGCCATCTGGCCACGGTATCTAGAGGGCTACCCTCGGGCGATGACTGGAGTGACTCCCCGAAGCCTCGGACCGATGACGGCTCCGGAGGTCGCGGCCGGTCGCTGGCACCTGCTTGTTCCGCTCGGCTCGACAGAACAACACGGTCCGCACCTTCCCCTCGACACCGATACCCGTATCGCTGTCGCGGTTGCTGAATCGGCGGCCGCTCAGGTGGTCAACGCCGTTGTGGCCCCGGCACTGCCGATCAGTGCTGCCGGAGAGCACGCTGGTTTCGCGGGGACGCTATCCATCGGATCCGAGGCAGCTATCGCGATGCTTGTCGAAATCGTCCGCACGGCTGGTGCAGAGTTCGAGTCGATCACCGTTGTCAATGGCCACGGCGGCAACCATGCGGCCGTGCGAGCGGCCGTCGAGGTTTGCGAGCACGAGGGTCGGCTACTCGGCTCGTGGTCACCGGCGCATCCGCACGGCGATGCCCACGCCGGACGCACCGAGACGAGCGTGATGCTTGCGATCGCTCCGGGCGTTGTGCGACTCGACCGGGCCGAGGCGGGGGCCACTGGCCCAATCGGCGACATGATCGATGATCTCAGGGAGCGAGGAGTGGCTGCTATCGCCCCGAACGGCGTATTGGGCGATCCGACCGGCGCGAGCGCGCATGAGGGTGACGTCATCCTCGACGCATGGGTCGCCGAAGTGGTGGCGATGCTGCGAACGTGATGCCTCGTCTGGCACCATGATGATGTGAATCAACCAGTCGCTCTCGTCACCGGCGCTGCTCGAGGTATCGGCGCGGCCACGGTGGCGGCCCTCATCGCCGATGGATGGCGAGTGGTAGCGCTTGATGGGTGCGCGGATGATCCGGCCGTCGGATACCCCCAGGCCACATCTGCAGATCTCGACGCTGTCGTGGCGGCCGGGGCAGGTGCGGTCACCGCAGTGATCGCCGATGTCCGCGATCAGGCCACGCTCGACGAGGTGATCGGCGGGCTTGGAGTGCTCCACGCTCTTGTCACCTGCGCGGGGGTTGCCACCGGTGGTGGCCCGATGTGGGAGGCCACTGACGCGGAGTGGGAAGCGGCGATCGGCATCAATCTCACGGGTACGTTCAACGCAGTGCGTGCCGCAGTCCCGCTGATCGCCGACGGTGGGCGGGTTGTGGCTGTCGCATCAGCAGCAGGCTCGCTGGGCCTGCGACATATGGGCCCGTACGCTGCGGCCAAGCACGGCGTGATCGGACTGATCCGTTCACTTGCCGCTGACCTTGCTGGCACGGGAACAACAGCCAATATCGTCAGTCCGGGTTCAACGGCGACGGCCCCACTCGATGCCAGTGCCGCCATTTACGGGCTTGACTCTGTTGATGAATTTGTCCAGCACCAGGATCCCCTTGGGCGTCTGATCGAACCAACAGAAGTTGCGGCCGCAATCGCCTGGCTCTGCTCTCCAGCCGCCTCTGCTATCACTGGCGCAGTTGTCCCCGTTGACGGCGGCATGACCGCTACCCCCTAGTTCGTAACATGTTGGGACCTTGGTCGGGGTAGGTTCTGGCCACTGTTGACTTCAAGGAGCGAACGATGAAGACCAGGGCCGCAATTTTGCGTGAGGTTGGTGCCGCGTGGAACGTCGAAGAGATTGAGCTCGACGATCCACAGGCTGGAGAGATTCTTGTCAAGACGCTCGCCGCCGGCATGTGTCACTCCGACGAACATGCTCATGACGGCACGATGCCCGCCCCGATGCCGCTCATCGGTGGCCATGAGGGTGCAGGCGAAGTTATTGGCCTCGGCCCCGGTGTTACCGAGTTTGAGATCGGCGACCACATCTCGTGTTCATTTATCCCGTCGTGCGGCAAGTGCACATGGTGTGCGCGTGGCCAGCAGAACCTGTGTGATCTTGGCGCCAAGCTCATGGATCCCGGCATGATTGATGGCACGTTCCGCCATCGTGATGCCGACGGCAACGACCTCACCCCACTGCTCAAACTTGGCACCTTCGCCGAGCACATGGTGCTCAGCGTCGACTCGGCGATAAAGATTCAGAACGACATCCCGCCTGGCCCCGCCGCACTGGTGAGCTGTGGCGTCACCACCGGCTATGGCTCGGCCGTCTACCGCGCTGAGGTCACCGCAGGCGACACGGTGATCATCGTCGGCTGCGGTGGTCTGGGCACTGCCGCGATCCAAGGCGCGAAGATCGCGGGCGCAAAGAATGTCGTGGCTGTTGATCCTTCCGAGTTCAAGCGTGAAAGCGCCATGGAATTTGGCGCCACCCACTCAGCGGCATCGATCGATGAGGCCATGGAGATGGTGGGGGCCATGACCGAAGGCGTCATGGCCGATAGCACGATCCTTACCCCGGGCACGCTGACCGGCGACTTCATCGCCCCCGCTCAATTCATTACCCGCAAAGGCGGCACGATTGTTGCCACCGCGGTCGCCCCCGTTGAGCAGATGGATGTGACGATGAACCTCTTCATGTTCTCGATGATGAATCAGGAGTTGAAGGGCTGCTTGTTCGGCTCGTCTTCACCCCGTAAGGAGATCCCGCACCTGTTGTCGATGTATCAAGCCGGTCAGCTCAAACTTGACGAGATGATCACCAACACCTACACGTTGGATCAGGTCAATGAGGGCTATCAGGACATGCTCGA
Source organism: Acidimicrobiaceae bacterium (assembly GCA_018699415.1). Taxonomy (GTDB): domain Bacteria; phylum Actinomycetota; class Acidimicrobiia; order Acidimicrobiales; family Aldehydirespiratoraceae; genus JAACCU01. Next base: position 11,651 of record JABIQM010000118.1, on the reverse strand, counting down.
CAATAAGAACATTCGCGGCGTCATTACCTTTGACTGAGCGACTTCTTGCTTCGGCTAGTTCACTGGCATCGTGACTGCACTCACTGATCCCGCGGTTCTGGCCGCGCTCGACGCCTCGATCGTCGGGCGTCGGCGCGAGCTGGAAATGCTTGTCGCTGCGCTCTCGGCCAAGCGCCACGTTCTGCTTGAGGGGCCGCCCGGCACGGGCAAGTCCACAATTCTGCGTGAGGTTTCATCGGTGGCCGGCACTGGTTTCGTGTTCGTCGAGGGAAACGCCGAGCTCACGCCCGGTCGACTCGCGGGCCAGTTTGACCCGTCGCGTGTGCTGGAGGACGGCTACACGCCCGATGTCTTCGTCGATGGCCCACTTGTTGAGGCGTTGCGTACTGGGTCGCTGCTCTATGTCGAAGAACTCAACCGGGTACCGGAGGAGACGGTCAATCTCTTGATCACCGTCATGTCGGAGGGCGAGCTCACGCTTCCTCGACTCGGCAAGATCGAAGCGGCTGACGGTTTCATGCTTGTGGCCGCCATGAACCCCTTCGACAACGTCGGCACCGCCCGGGTATCGGGCGCTGTCTACGACCGGATGTGTCGAATCGCGATGGCGTATCAGACGCTGGACGACGAATCCGACATTGTCGTTCGCCGCACGACCGTGGATGATCGAGTGCTGCGGAGACGTGCCGTGATGTCCACCCGGGCGACGCGAACGCACAGCGATATCAGGGTTGGCTCGTCGGTCCGTGGTGCTATCGACTTGGTCGAGGTCGCTCATCGGCTCGCAGAGATGCGAGGGGTCGAGCCCACCGATTCCGATGCCGGGCTCGACGCAGCGATCGTGTCACTGTCGGGTCGGATCCGACTTCACGAGGGGGGCGACAAGACCCCTGAGTCGGTGGTTCGTGAGATTTGGGATGCGGTGCTCGCCACTGAACAACCTCGGGAATCTGACGACGATTCGGGAAAAGCGACCGCCCCGTAAGGGGCGATTCTGGCGGCGCCCCGATCGTCCTGGAAGGCGAAGATGCACAACAGGCGATTACTGACGACAACCGTCGAACGACCCCGCGTCCGCAACTGGCTCGCGATCCGAAATTTGACGAGATCAGCCCCCAGGTAGGTGAGATCAACGAGGACGCCGTGTCGGACCTTGCTGAGGAGGATCCGGATCATGCGCTCTCGATGCTTGCCGAGATGCGTACCGCCACCGATCAAAAGCTTGCTGCGATTGCGGCAAGGATTGCTGGGCGGCTCGTGCTCGACGTTGCCCGCGTTGGGCCACGCCAGGCTCGAGGAATCGGTACGATGGTTTCGTCTCCAGCCGACCGGTATGAGGGTGACCTCGATCTAGAGCGGAGTCTCGACGGCTTGATCCAGGCGCGGGCGGCAGGCGAACTTGTCGATGCCGGGGATCTTTTTGTTCGCCACTGGACAAGACCGGCCACAGCGGTGACCTTGGTTGTCGACCGAAGCGGCTCGATGAGCGGCCGGCGGTTGGCCACTGCAGCGGTTGCCGCGGCGGCCTGCGCGTATCGAGCTCCCATTGACTGGTCGGTGCTCGCCTTTGCCGATCGGGTAATTGCTGTGAAGAGCCAAGACGACGCTCGTTCGCCGACGGCGGTGGTCGATGATCTGCTCCGGCTTCGGGGCCAGGGCACCACCGACTTGGCTGGCGCACTCCGCGCTGCAGCCAGCCAGCTCGAACGGTCGCGCGCCAAACGACGGGTCACGGTGTTGATGTCGGATTGCCGTGCCACGACCGGTGCGGAGGCGATCCCGATCGCCCGGCGTCTCGACGAGCTCTGCATCCTTGCCCCTGCCGATGACGATGCCGATGCGATCGAATTCGCCAAGTCGGTCGGCGCCCGAATCGCATCCATTGACGGTCCAAGCGAAATTCCTGCGGCTCTTCTTGGCGTGCTCGACGCCTGATCCAAATCTGGCCGACGGGCTTGCGATCGACGCGACGCTCATCGTCGTCGTGGTGACGATGAGCGTGGGTCTCTCGGCCGCTACGGTCCGTACTCGTGAACTCGTACCGTGCCCAAGCGCCTGGCGGCTCAATTCGATGATCTTTCGTGACTGAGAATCTCCCGCCGAACTGGCACGTTCATGCCGATGCCGGTTTACGGGTCGTCGACGACGCCAAGCTGCTTATCGGCGGAGCCCCGTCACGGGTCATTCGCCTGTCCGAGGCTGGCGCGAAAGCAGTGGCGGGCTGGTTCGCTGGCGAACCGGTCGGTGAGTCCACCGTCGCCCGAGTTCTCGCTCGCCGCCTTCTCGATGCCGGCATGGTCCACCCCAAGCTGGGACACTGGGGGCAGATCCCACCGTCTGAGGTTGGCGTCACTGTGGTGATACCAGTCAAGGACGAGCCGGCTGGGCTGGAACGGCTTCTGGCAGCTCTGCCGGATGTGCCGGTTGTCGTAGTCGACGACGGTTCGGCAACCCCGGTCGTGGCGGAAAACGCCACCGTGATCCGACGCGAACATGCCGGTGGTCCTGGTATTGCTCGGATGGTGGGCCTTGCAGCCGTCGAGACCGATTTCGTAGCGTTCATCGACGCAGATGTTGAGCCTGGACCGAACTTTCTGACCGACCTCATCGGGCACTTCGCAGATTCGGCTGTGGTCGCAGTAGCTCCCAGGGTTCGAAGCCGTGTCGGCTCGTCGGTGATCGAACGCTACGAGGCTGACTTCTCGCCGCTTGACCTCGGCGCGAAGCCCGCCAATGTCGGACCGCGACGGCCGACGTCGTACGTCCCGACTGCAGCATTTATCGTTCGACGCACCGCGATCAACGACGTCGGCGGCTTTGATCCAGATCTCCGCTTTGGGGAGGACGTCGATCTGGTGTGGCGCCTCGTGCACGCGGGCGGCACGGTTCGGTATGACCCGACGGTCGCGGTTGCTCATGACCCGCGGCGCACAGGCGCGGCCTGGCTGGGTCAGCGAATGGCCTACGGGTCGTCGGCGCCAAAGCTCGCTCAGCGTCATGGAGCGGATGTCGCCCCCGCCCGGTGTTCGCCGTGGAGTGCCTTTGCTTGGCTCCTGGTCGCTCTACGCCGCCCCTTCCTCGGCGGCGCTGTAGCGGCGAGTTCAACTGCAGTGCTCGCGAGGAAGTTGTCCCATCTCCCGAATTCCAAGCAGGAGGCCGTTCGCCTGGCGGGTTGGGGTCATTTGCACGCGGGCAGCGGAATTGCTCAAGCGATCGCTCGAGTGTGGTGGCCGATCGCGTTGCCAGTAGCGATTGTGCTGCCTCGGGCCCGCCCGGTGATCGTCGGTGCTCTACTCGGTGGCCCGATAGTGGACTGGCATCAAAGCGCCCGGCGACTCGATCCGGTACGAGCGGTCGCACTTCGCGTCCTTGATCAGATGGCGTACGGGGTTGGCGTTTGGAAGTCGAGCATCGACTCTCGCTCGTTGGGCGCGCTTCGACCCGATTTCGTCAGTGGGTCGGGTTCGAACGAAAACCGTGAGGGACTACGGTGACGCAAACATGAGCATGATCATTAAGCAACGCGTCGACGACCTTCTCGATCGTTGTGCGCACGAAGTCGACGTCGGTCATATTCTCGGCGGACAGGTCGCTGTCGCCTTCGAAGGTGAACTCATCGTCAACGAAGCCCTTGGGGATGTCGCGCTTGATCAGCGCATGCACACCTATTCGGCGGTCAAGCCGACCGTGAGTCTGACCGTGCTCGAACTCGCAGCCGAAGGTCAGCTCAGCCTGGATTCGCCGGTAGCCGCAGTGCTCCCCAGCTTCGCAGCTAACGGTAAGGCTGAGATCACCCTTTCACAGGTGCTTCTTCATGCTGGCGGGTTCCCGCATGCACCGATGCCCCCCGGCTTCTGGAACGACCGTGCCGCCCGCCTCGAGCGGTATTCGACTTGGCGCACGACGTGGGAGCCCGGCACCGCTTTTGAATACCACGCGTCTTCGGCTCACTGGGTGCTGGCTGACATGATCACTGAGGTCACTGGACGGCACCACGCAGACGTTGTCACTGAACGAATCATGGAGCCTGCAGGGGCGTCTCGATGGCTTGCGATTCCGGTGGGTCAGCAAGCGGATGTGGCCAACGTCGAGGCAATCGGTACCTCGCCCGATCCCGCTGTGTTTCGCAACAAGTTCGGGTTCGACATGCCGGTTACTGAGGTCACCAACGAGGCGCTGGTTGCCTTCAATGACCCCGCAATCCGTGCTGTGGGCCAGCCGGGCGGTGGTGGTATTGCCTCCGCCGCTTCAGTGGCGTTGTGGTACCAGGCGATCATGCACGACGAGGGTGAGATCCTTCGACCCGAGGTGAAGGCCGATGCCCTCACTTTTGTCCGCCAAGATCACACGGACTGGCTGGGCGTCCCCGCCAATCGCACATATGCATTCACGCTCGGTGGAGAACAGTCCGGGCGAGCAGCCCGTGGGCTGGGCCACACAGTGAGCGCCGCTGCGTTTGGCCACAATGGTGCCAGCGGTCAGCGAATTTGTGCAGATCCCCAGAGCGGTCTGTCAGTCGCAATCATGACTCGTGGCCTTGACCTCGATGACATGGTCTACAACCACTGGGGCACGGCCCTTTCTTCAAAGGCCGGCCTCCTCACCACCCCGCTTGGCTGACAACGCACGAATGGGGTCTGTCCCCAGACGTGCGTTGCTCTAGTGGGTCGCTTGGGCCTCTCGGCGGATGGCCCCCCACAGCAGGGTCATGGCTACGACGGTTGCGAGGATCACGGGTGGCGCGATGTTGACTCCGTGGGTGTCGGCGAGCACGCCGATCAGGGCGGGGAGTGTGATGGCGCCGATTGAGGATCCCGCGAACTGGTAGCCGATGACTCGGCTAGTTCGCTCGCTGCCGAGATAGTGCGGTGTCCGGCTTACGGCCAGCGGAAACATGACCGAAAATGCAAGGCCGATGATGGGAATGGCGAACCCGCCGACGCCGAATGTGTCGACCCAGAGAAATGCTGATGCGGCAACCGCGATCAATGAGACCTCCCACAGCAGTCGTTCGGGATCAATCCGGCTACCGAGTGCGGCCATTCCCAACCGGCCAGCCGTCATACCGATCCAGAACCCGGCAGTGAGTGCGGTGGCCACTCCGTGGTCGTACCCGCGGCCCTCGCTCAGCAGTGTGAAGGCCCACTGGCCAGCGGCAACCTCCGCCCCGACATAGAGCGCGAACCAGGTAACTAGCTCGACGGTGACTCGGCGGGGAGCGGCGACCCGAGACGTGAGGAACGCTTCGTTGTGCGCAGCGGAGTGGTGAGTGTTGTCGTTCCGCTTCCGAAACAGCAGCACCAATACTACGACCTGGATGATGCCGACGATCGCGAAAGAGCCGCGCCACCAGTCGAAGACAACGATGAGCACGCTCATCATCACCGGACCGATCGACGCGCCCACTCCATAGGCGGCGTGAAGCATCCCCATGTGGCGCGGACCAAAGTTCAAAGCCACCCAGGTATTGCCAGAGGCATCTCCCAACCCGTTGCCGAGTCCGATGCCGGCGAAACCGGCCAGCACCATCCACCAGGTAGCGGACATTGTGAGCAGACCGAGTCCGATGGTGCTGACGATGACACCCACGATGATCGTTGTCATCGTGCCGATCCGATCAGCGACGTGTCCGGACGCGATGCCAGCCACCATGTAGCCCCCGGACAGGGCGACGAAGATCAGCCCAAAGCTGCTGTCGGTGCGATTGAACGCGTCGCGGATGCTCGGCCACGCGGTACCGGTGGCACCGTCGGCGAGGCCGAGCATCGCGTACACGGCGAGGACCAGCGCAAAGAGTGTTGGGGCCGCCAGGCGGCTGCGAACCATGGCGGGGAGTCTGCCTGTGCTAGCGACCTCGTTCGCGCAAGTAGGCCGCTCCGACCTCGCGGGACTCTGGATCGTGCATCGCGTTGACGAGTACGTCGGCGTCGCTCCACGCGAACCTCGTCGACACGAGCGCCTCGACAGCGGCGTCCACCGCGATGAGGGTGGCGCGCAACGTTAGCGACGACTTAGCGGCCAATGTGGCGGCTAAGTCTTCGACCTCGTCGCCGAGTTTGTCGTCGTCCACCATGCGAGTGACGAAGCCGCGCACGTGCGCTTCCAGCGCAGTGAAGGGGCGACATGTCATCACCAGGTCACGAGTGGCCGCCGGTCCGATCTCGCGAACGAGGCGGGGAATTCCGCCCCAGGCGAGCGGAATCCCGAGGTCGACCTCGGGGATCGAGAACCGGGTCGACTCAGCGGCAACACGGAAGTCGCACGCCCCGGCCAGAACGACACCACCACCGACACAGTGGCCGTGGATCGCAGCGATCGTGACCGCCTGCATGCTTTCGATGGCCTCGGCCATTAGCCGCCCAGCATCGGCGCCAGATCGGGCAATTCCCGAGTCGTCGCCGGAGAACGCGGAGAGATCAGCACCAGCCGTGAATGCTCGACCGGCTCCCGTGACGACCACGACGCGTATGGCATCTTGACCGTTGAACCATTTGGCGGCCAAGGCCAACTCTTCGAGGCAAAGGGTGGACAGCGGATTGAGTTTTTCGGGCCGATCGAGGGTGATGCGCCCGATCCGTCCCTCGTGCGCAATTCGTAGCGTCTCGAACGTTGGTGTCTCAGAAGTTAGTGATCCCATCCCGAGATGCTGTCACAGCAGCAACCCGGGATGCGATCACAGATAGGGGATTCGGGAGACTCTGCACGCTGGTGGGTTATGCGATGCCTCAGCTGGTGTCGTCGGAGGCCACGCTTTTGTCTGCGGCCATCGGCTCGAGAACTGAGAGTTCGCCGGTGATCGCTTCGACACGGGCCCAGTCGGTGACATCGGTGTCCTCGGTGAGGAACACGAGTTGCTGGTTATTGGACGAGTACAGAAGGAGTTCCAGTAGCGGGGCTTTCAGATCGTGGTCGATGCCGCGGAGTGAATCGTCGAGGATGAGCGGCAGGCTTTCGCCGCCAGGACCGGCGGTGCGGACGACTTCGAGACGCTCCATCAAGGCGTGGGCCAGGGCGGCAGCATCGTCGTCGTCAACCTTGAGCGGGTTCGTGGTGATGGAGCTGACCTCGGTCATGCGTTGTGTTGCTTCCTCGATCTGGACGCGATACTCGCTGACCCATTCGGGGGTTGTGTCGCCAGCGAGACTGAACCAGGCCGCCATGGAGGAGTCGTGCTCCATGCCCGCTTCAACCAACTGACGACGGGTTTGCTCAGAGTCAAGGAGGCCGTTGACGCGCTGCAGATGGAAGCCGAGGTAGGAGTCAGCGCCACCGGCCGCGAGAGCCTCGGCTTCGTCATTGCGTGCCGAAACCATTCGACGGTGTTGGAGAAATGAGATAGCTGTTACGACGGCGGCCACGGCGATGGATCCCATCGCCGCACGCTGGCTGATCAATAATGCAGCTGGGATTGTCGCGAGAGCGGCAAGGACGCCGGCGACGAATGAGAACTTCCGAACCTTCTCGGAACGAAAGTGGGCGTCCTCGAAGCGCTGGTGTTGTTCTTCGATACGAGCGGCGATAGCCGCGTCCTCAGGTGATGAACCGCTGTCAGCGGCGGCTGTGTCGAGCTCCACTTGAGCTATCCGTACCCGCTCGGCGAGGTCCCACAGGGTAGAGGCATCCACGGCGGCTAGGCGACGGATGATCTGATCATGATGAGTGATGGTGGTGAGGTCGGTCGATGTGACACGGAGGGTGCGTTTTGCAGACCGCTCGTCGAGACCGGCTAGGGACAAGAGGTCAATGGCTCCTGTCTCGTCGGCGAATCGATCGCTCACGTCGGATGAGGCATCGATGTCGATCACTCGGGCACGAGCGCCATGGGGGCGGAAGATGGCAAAACGATTGCCCGTGTCTGCCATGACTTCGGCGTGCACGCCGGCCCGGCTTGAAGTCAGTGAACCCACCAGTTCGCTGATGAGTCCTTCTCGTTCCAATCGTCCTACGCCAGCGATCACGGTGAGTCGGGGATGAAAGTCCAAAGAGAAAGTATTCTCGTCAGCCTCAATGACTAGTCGCTCGAATCGCATGACTGCCCTGTCGGTCAGCAGGGCCGAAGACTTAAGCCGAACGACCTAGCGTTGGGGAGTATTGGGACCGGAGTCGTTTGGTCCCTGAAACCCTCAGATTCGTGATTCCGCCAACACTCAGCAAAACAGGGTTGGAGTCGGTTGTTGCGCGTGGCATCATTGCCAACGCTTCGCATCGGGCAATCGGTGTGAATTTGCTCCCTTAGCTCAGTCGGTAGAGCGTCTCCATGGTAAGGAGAAGGTCGTCAGTTCAATTCTGACAGGGAGCTCGTCGGAACGGCCCTCGCATGAGGGATTTACCGCTCCGAAGGCGGCGACGTAGCTCAGTTGGTGAGAGCGCTCGACTCATAATCGAGAGGCCGACAGTTCGAATCTGTCCGTCGCTACTCAGTCGAATAATCCGGGAGGGGTAGCAATGGTTAACACGCCACGTCGCCCGCTTCGGATTGTCACGAATCCGTCACGTAACCCTGCGGCTGCCGGCGGGTCCAATACTTCAGATCCCGCTATGGCTGAATTGGTCGAGCGGGCTGTTGCTGGAGAACGCGAAGCGTTCGACGAGCTGGTTCGTCTCACCCATCGTGATGCGTTTGGGTTGGCTCTCCGTCTCACCGGCAATGAGGAGGATGCACGCGACGTGTTGCAGGATGCTTACCTACGGGCATATCGGAGCCTTGGTCGCTTCCGTGGCGATGCGCGTTTCAGCACATGGCTCTACCGCATCGTTGCCAACTGCTCCTCCACGCACACCACCAAGCGCCGGCGCTACCGCCACGAGCAGCTTCCTGATGATGACCTCATCGTTGATTCCCGTCCTGAGTTCGACCCGGCTGCGCAGGCGGAGGCCGCTGGTCTTCGTCGGGCGCTTGATGCCGCTATCGTCGATCTGCCACCCCGATTGCGTTCAGTAGTGGTGCTGCGTGATGTCTATGACCTGTCACACGAAGCAATCGCCGAAGAACTCGGGATCTCCGTGAGCGCTGCCAAAGTCCGTCTCCATCGTGCCCGTCGCCGTCTGCGCGAGCAGGTATTCCCACTTCCGGGAGAGGAAACTCATGCCGTCTAATTCTTTAATCTCCTCCACCGAGGGCACAACGTGCGCTGACGTAGCCGATCTCCTGGTCGGAGTCGCTGAGGTTGAGTTGCTGGGCGCCGATGCCCGAACCCATGTCAAACAGTGCCTGCGCTGTCAAGCCGAAGCAGCCAGTTACCGCCGACTGCGCCGGGCCATGCGGTCGCTTGCCACTGAGCCGATTTCTATTGACTCAATGCTCGAGCACGAGATCATGGTTGCGCTCGATGTCGAGGACGGACGGATCGTTTCTCGTGTCCCCCGGGGGGCCGCTGCGGTAGCCACGCTTGGTGGTCTCGCAGCCGCCGCTGGTGCCATCGCCATCGCAACACGTCGCCGCGCCAGTTAGCCGACGGGTGCCGCTAACCTGAGTCGTCGCTCTCAGGGGCGTGGCTCAATTGGTAGAGCACCGGTCTCCAAAACCGGCGGTTGGGGGTTCGAGTCCCTCCGCCCCTGCTTGACGGTGCCGTGTTCCACTGCGGTACCGCCCTAACCACAGCATTGCTGGAACCACCGAGGAAACAGTCATGTCGATGAACCGACAGCAAAAGCGAATGATGCAGAAGCAGGGCGAGATCGACGCCGATGGCGAACCGATCCGCACCCGCAAACAGCCGAACTCTGGCGGGCCCGCTCACGAGCGTGTAGGCCCGGTTCAGTTTCTTCACGAGGTGCGCGGCGAGCTGCGTAAGGTCGCCTGGCCGACTCGTGAAGAGACCACCAATTACTCGATTGTGGTGCTGATCACCATCGTCGTTGTCGGCGCCATGATCTATGGTGCCGACTGGTTGTTCTCCACCTTCATCCTGGAATTGTTCGAGACCTGATCCTATGAGCGACGAAACCGCAATCGAAGAGACCCCTGAGGTCGAAGACGCAGCTGTCGAAGAGGCCCTTGAGGTCGAAGACACAGCTGTCGATGAAACTCCTGTCGAAGCAGCCCCTGCGGCCGCCGGCAAGCTGACCAACCAGTGGACGGGTGCCGCCAGTGCTGACCCTGTCGAAGAGGCCACCTCCGATGTTGTCGACGAGGATGAACTCCTCGCTGAAGAGGCGGAAGAGGAAGAGGTCATCCTCAGCCCCTTCGACCGCCCTGGTCGCTGGTTCGTGCTTCATACCCAGTCTGGCTACGAGAAGAAGGTCAAGCAGAACCTCGAAGCTCGTACCGCCTCGATGAACATGGAAGATCGCATCTACGAGGTGATCATTCCCACCCGTGAGATTCCCGAGTTCAAGAATGGCAAGAAGGTGATAACCGAGAAGAAGCTCTTCCCCGGTTACCTCCTTTGCCGTACCCAACTCGACGACGACGCGTGGTACGTCATTCGCAACACTCCTGGGGTCACCGGATTCGTCAACCAGGGCGGCAAGCCTTCGCCAATGCGGCGTAAGGATGTCGAGAACTTCCTCGGGGTCGAAGCCGACCGCAAGCAGGAAGCCACCAAGAAGTCGAAGCCGATGTTCGAATTTGACATGGGCGAGACGGTTCGGGTCAAGGAAGGCCCGTTCGCAGACTTCTCTGGCGAGATCATCGAGATCAACGAGGACCAACTCAAGGTCAAGGTCCTGGTCAACATCTTCGGTCGCGAAACCCCCGTCGAGCTCGAGTTCGCGCAGGTCGCCAGGCTCTGACAAGGCACGCCTGGGGACAGACCCCCAACGTGACTTAGTGTCAGCAACATGCTGCCAACGCATCTTCTTGCCGGATTGATCGCCGGAGTGTTCATGCGCGATCAGCCATCGACTCGGCTCGCGTTGACGTTCGGCGGCGTGCTCGCGGTCCTCTGGGGCGTGGTGGTCGGCATTGGCGCGTTGAGCCCAGCGGTATTCGTCGGCGGATTCCTTTTGGGCGTCGCCAATTTCGCTGTTGGCGCGATGGTTTCACTGGGTGGCACGACGCTGTTTCGGCGAGTAAAAGCCTTGGCTGCGTAATAGATCATCCAAGCCTTCGCAAAAATCCAGGGCCGCGCGGGTTGGCGCGTTGAGTTTGTGCCTCCAGACTTAGAGGTCCCTTTCCGCGGGTCGTCCGCGCATGCAAGGAAGCACCTCTCATGGCCAAGAAGCAGGTCACTGCTGTTGTAAAGATCCAGATCCCCGCTGGCGCGGCGTCGCCAGCGCCACCGGTCGGTACCGCTCTCGGTCCGCACGGTGTTGCCATCATGGATTTCTGCAAGGAATACAACGCGAAGACCGAAGACAAGCGCGGTCAGATCGTTCCGGTCGAGATCTCGATCTACGAAGACCGTTCGTTCTCCTTCGTTCTCAAGACCCCTCCCACCCCATTCTTGATTCGTCAGGCTGCGGGCCTCGACAAGGCCTCGAGCAACCCCGGCCGCGAGGTTGCGGGTTCGATCACAGAAGCTCAGGTCATTGAGATCGCCGAGCAGAAGATGCCCGACCTCAACGCAATCGATCTTGAAGGCGCCAAGCTCCAGGTCGCTGGCACTGCCCGCTCCATGGGCATCATGGTCGAGGGCTAGTACGACAACGCACGTTTGGCACGTTTGGGGACAGACCCCAAACGTGCGTTCTGGCCAATTCGGCCAACG
>JABIQM010000266.1 GCA_018699415.1 Acidimicrobiaceae bacterium | reverse complement strand
GAGGTCGACAATCGAATCGTCACCTTGTTCCCCGAGACTGCTGCGGCGATTCTCCCACCGCTTCCCATAGCGGTCAACGACGCCTGAACGTGTCGGCGACCACCCCCATCTTCGCACACCAGTCAGAACGCGACGTTGCCATGCTTCTTGAAAGCTACGGCGTGCGTTGGGAGTACGAGCCCACCACCTTCGTGCTTGACACAGACGATGACGGTCGTCCGCTATCGGCCTTCACGCCCGACTTCTACCTGCCTGACTTCGACACCTATATCGAGGTCACCACCATGCGCCAGTCGCTGATCACAGCGAAGCATCGAAAGATCCGCCGGCTCGGAGAGGTTCACCCCGACGTTCGCGTGAAACTGCTGTATCGCAGAGACATCCAGCAACTCGATGCCAAGTACAGACTTGCCGACGCCGCCTGAGCCGAGGCGTTCCCCGCTTCACAACCAGCACGTCGATCTGGGCGCCAAGATGGTGCCCTTCGGTGGGTGGGACATGCCGCTCAACTACGCCGACGGCACGATCGCCGAGCACCGGGCGTGTCGCTCAGATGCTGTCGTCTTCGACGTCTCGCACCTTGGTACCGTGCGAGTAACCGGCGTGGAAGCTTTTGAGGCGCTCCAGTGGGCGTTTACAAATGATTTGAACCGAGTGACGCCCGGCAAGGCGCAATACACCCATTTACTTGATGCCGACGATGCGTCAGTCCTCGACGACATCATCGTGTGGTGGGTCGATCAGGACCGTTTCGATGTGATGCCGAATGCATCGAACACCGATCGAGTGGTTCATGCGCTCTCCGAGGGTTCGTTGGTTCCTGAGATCGTCGACATCACGCCCACTCGAGCCGTGCTCGCCGTCCAGGGTCCAAAATCTCGTGAACGGGTTGCCGCTGTATCGGCCGAGGCCGCCGCAGTGGGCCGCTTCGCCGTCGCTCGCGTCGACATCGATGGCTCCTCGGTCGTTGTCGCTGGGACCGGCTATACCGGCGAAGACGGTGTCGAGATCGCTGTACCCGCTGAGGCTGCTCCGGCGCTCTGGAAGCGGCTTCTTCATGCTGGCATCACGCCAGCCGGACTCGGTGCGCGAGACACCCTTCGTCTCGAAGCAGGCCTCCCACTGCATGGCCATGAACTTGGCCCCGGGATCTCGCCGCTTCAGGCTGGACTTGGTTGGGTTGTTCGCTTTGGTAAGGGCGACTTCCGAGGGCGTGCCGCGCTCGAGGCCGAACGCGATCGCGGTCCGCATCGTCTCCTTCGGGGCTTGCTGGTCGAAGGCCGACGTCCGCCTCGTGAAGGCCAGCGAGTACTATTCGACGGCGCACAAATCGGTATGGTTTCCAGCGGGAACTTCTCGCCAGTTCGAGGACAAGGCATTGCCCTTGCGTTCCTTGACCCCACGGTCGAAGACGGCGCAACCGTAGCAATCGACGTCCGCGGAACCGAGATTCCGGCCACGGTGACTAAGCCGCCGTTCCATCGCTGAGCCATGTGTCGTTTGCGACGGGGACTCTTGTTGGTGACAACGACAATTCTCTCAGCATGCGGCGATGTGTCAGAAGGCGAGCGGGTTTTGAGCGATATGGCTACTGAGGATGGAGCCGTTCCCGCATCCTCCCCTACTGCGGTATCTGAAGGGCTGACTCCGACTACTGCGGTATCTGAAGGGCTGACTCCGACTACTACGGCATCTGAGGGATTCACCGGCGAGATCTATCTCGTTGACGAGCGCGTCCTTGGTACGTCGTGGCAGGCAGATTGTCCTGTGCCTACTGAGGACCTTCGGCTTCTAACTGTCACCCACCATGATCTCGTCGGCGACCGTCAGGTAGGCGAGATCGTGGTGCATGCCGATCATGCTGAGGCCCTATTGACGGTCTTCGAAGCCCTCTACGGTGCCGGGTTCCCGATCGAGCGTATGGATCCCATCACGGCCTTCGATGGTGACGACGGGGCATCGATGCGCGCCAACAACACATCAGGCTTCAACTGTCGCGTCATTGACGGCACCAACCGCTGGAGTCAGCACGCCTACGGTACCGCTGTCGATATCAACCCGCTGATCAATCCGTGGGTCCGAGGTTCGACCGTAGATCCGCCCGAGGGCGCGGTGTACCTGGATCGTGAGGCAGACACCCCTGGTCTCATCCACGCCGACGACATGGCTGTACGGGCATTTGAGGCGATCGGATGGTCGTGGGGCGGCTACTGGAATGACTCGATCGACTACCAGCATTTCAGCGCCAACGGCACGTAGCCAGCAGTTGGGTTCGTGCACTCCCGTTTCCTTTGCGAGGACGACGTTGCACTCCTGCGCTTACGTTATGGGAGCTCCGGCAGGGGTGGAAGGACATCGATGGCCCGCTGACGGAGCCAGTGGTCGGCGAGCACGATGAGCGCCATCGACTCAACCATCGGAACCGCACGCGGGAGAACGCACGGGTCGTGGCGGCCCTTGGCCGCGAGCGTCGTGGCGTCGCCCTCGCGAGTGACAGTGGTCTGCTCGCTGGCAATCGTGCCGGTCGGCTTGAATGCGACCCGCACGGCGATGTCTTCGCCATTGGAGATACCGCCTTGGATGCCACCGCTGTGATTGGTAGAAGTGCGAACCCCACCGTCGGGGCCCGGGACGAAAGGATCGTTGTGAACAAGGCCGCTCATAAGGGTGCCAGCAAATCCGCTGCCGATTTCCACGCCCTTCGCGGCCGGTAGCGACATCATGGCACCGGCAAGGACTGCGTCGAGTTTTTCGAATACGGGCTGGCCGAGCCCAGCGGGCACGCGACGCGCAACGCAGCGAACGGTGCCGCCGAGTGAGTCACCGTTTCGGCGAGCATGCTCGATCGCTTCG
>JABIQM010000331.1 GCA_018699415.1 Acidimicrobiaceae bacterium | reverse complement strand
TCGATCGTCTTGTCTCCAACAAACCGCTGTACGAGCAGGCCATCGCGGCAGCTGATACGAGTGACCCGCTCGTCCGCCAGGAAATCGCTCGCCTGGAGACCGGCTATCGACTAGGACGCATCCTCGTATACCGCGAAGCCCTCAAACAGGCCCCGGCCGGCTTCTCCGCGGCGACCAAGTGCTTCTGTACTGAACACCAGCAACGGGTTGCTGACTTCGCGGCTTCGGTCCTCGGCCTGGCGGCCCTCAACCAGGACCAGGCCACGAGATTCATCGCCTACGCACCCGCCTACACAATTATGGGCGGCACGTCGAACGTGATGCGAAACATCCTCGGTGAGCGCGTGCTCGGTCTCCCTCGCGAGCCCCGCTAAGTAACGCCGGAGTCTGTCCGGCCATGGCTGTTCAGCCCTTGGGGAGGTCTTTCCAGGGTTTTTCGCGTTGGTCGGACTCGCCCGGCTCGCGCGGGAGTCCGAGGACGCGTTCGCCGAGCACGTTTCGCATGACCTCGTCGGTGCCGCCGGCGATTGAGTTGGCGGGGGTGAACATGGCGAAGCGGTGAAAGACGCCGTCGGTTGGCGTGTCATCGCTCCAGAGCATGCCTTCGGCTCCCATCGCCTCGAGTCCGAGGTCGCGCATCCGGCGACTCATCTCCGCGCCATTGATCTTCTGGGTGGAGACTTCGGGTCCGGGCTGAGCGCCAGCCTTCATTCGTGCCGCGGTTCGCTCGTTGGACCAGCGTCCGATCCGACGCATTGATGCCAGCTCGGCGAGTCGCTGGCGCATCAATGGGTGGGACCAGGCGTCGGTTTCGTTGACGACTCGCTCGAACAATGCGCCGCCCCCGCCGCTCAGAGAAATCGAGAAGCCATCGACGTTTCGAGCCTCCGCAACAGCGTGTTCACCGACGGGCACCGAAAGCTTGACCTCGCCAAAGGGAGCTGTCTCACTCAGCCCAGGGTTCTCAGGGTTGCGTTCGTGGGACAGGGTCGTCATGGCCACGTGCCAGCCCGCGCCGATATCGCCGAGGCGATCGCTCTCATGTACGCGGGCGTTGGTCATGAAGACTTCGTTGAACGCCGCGTCACCGGTCATCTCCCGTAGGGGACGGACCTCGACTCCTGGTTGACGCATGTCGAACAGGAAAAAGGTGATGCCCTTGTGCTTGGGCTGATCCGGGTCGGTCCGGGCGATCAGGATTGCGAAATCGGCGTAGTGAGCGCCCGAGTTCCAAACCTTCTGACCGTTGACGGTCCACTCGTCGCCATCGAGTTCGGCACGGGTGGCAAGGCCCGCCATGTCGGAGCCGTAGCCCGGCTCAGAAAACAGCTGACACCAGCGAACGGTGCCGTCAGCGATCGCCGGCAGATAGCGCTCCTGCTGCTCGGCGGTCCCATATTGGAAGAGCGTGGGAGCGACAAGGAACGTGGCCACACCGTTGGGTGGGCCGTAGGCGCCTGCATCGCGACGAGCTCTGGTGATAGCGGCAGATTCCGCCTTGTTGAAGGATCGACCGCCGGCCATCTTCGGCCAGCGGGGGAACGCGTAGCCTGCACCGGCCAGTCGAGCCCACCAGTCGCCAAGCGACATGGTCGGATCCCAGTTGGCCTCGAACCAGGCCGACGCGTCGTCGTAGATGGTGCTCATGGTGCGATCAATCGAAGCAGGTCATACTCCTGCTCCACAACCCGACGGCCACTCGCAGCGAGGACGATCGAGTCGCTGTTGCCGTCGAGAAATGTGGTCGCTTGTCTCGTCAGGCCGCTGGCCCACCAGACCGTGCGAGCAATCGTCCACCACCGAAAGGCGTCCTCGCGCCAGGTGCCGCCGGCCGATTCATAGGCCGAGCGAAGCGAGTCGATCGAGCCGAAACCCCCCACGTCGAGATCTTCGTTGCCAAAGCGCCACGTTCGAAGACACAACCAGGCGAGGTCCTCCATCGGGTCGCCAACATGCCCTAGCTCCCAATCGATGACGGCCGCCAGGCGACCGCGGTCGACAAGGATGTTGCCGTTGCGAAGGTCGCCATGCACCAAGGTGGTCGCATTCGGTCGACTGGGGAGATGTTGCCGGAGCCAGTGAACCCCCATGCGGGCGATTGGGTGCGGTACGCCGACATCATCGATGCTCGCAGCGAGCGAGTCGCAGTAGGCCTGGTGGACGTGAGCATTGTCCACCCGCACGAGATTGCTCGGTAGTTCATCGACTGGCACCGCGTGGATCTTGGCCAAGGCCACGCCGAGATCGGCGGCAAGGTCATCCCCCGTGCCGCGCTCGTCCAGATCACGCAAGATCTTGCGAGGGATGGACTCGCCAGAGATCTTGCTGACGACGATTGCCGCTGCGCCGGTGATGGGTGCGGTATTGCTGGCCGCCAAAACCTGGGCTACCGGGGCACCTGCCGCTCGTGCCAGGCGGAGAAGCGCAGCGTCATCCTCTGGTGCCATCACCACCCGAGCCCCCGGCGCCAGGATCTGGGCGACGGCTTCGGTGATGTTGGGGCCGGCATACACATTGATGAACAGCGATGACCGTTGTGCCCCAAGGGTTGCGCTTCCCATGATCTCCACACGAGAGACGGGGACACCGCTCGCCAACAGGAGCTGCGTCAACGACTCGCGTGTGTCGTCGAGAGCCGTCATGGCTCGAGATATTCCGGTTTGGCGATGGCAAGGCGCCGTTCGGCATCCGCCATCATGATCGGATAGAGAGCGGCAGCGAGTTCACTGGAAACGTCGTTGTCGGCAAACCGTCGGTCAAGATCGGCGATGAGGTCGACGTATTCGGCATCGGGTGAGTCGAGCAAGGCCCGCAACTCGTCTGTGGCCACACCCTCGCGTTGATCCCACTCGCGAGCGAGAATCATGCAGAGGTTGGCGACGACCCTCGCCGAGTGCTTGGCCCCACCGTCGAGCGACGGCATGACGTTGCCGGTCAACGTTTCGGCCATGGCTTCCAGTAGCTGGGCGGCGTCTGGACGATCGATCATTGGTTCAGTAGCTCCGGGGCATGCCCATGATGTTCTGGGCGATGAAGTTGAGGGTCATCTCCTGGCTAACGGGGGCCAGGCGTTGAAGACGAGCCTCGCGCCAGTATCGCTCCACGTGGTATTCGGTGGCGTAGCCGAGACCGCCGTGCGTTTGCATGGCCTGATCGGCAGCGAAGAATGACGCCTCGGCCGCCAGGTACTTGGCGGTGTTGGCAAGCTCGCCGCAGTCATGGCCGTTGTCGTAGGCCCAGGCGGCTCGCATCATGATCGTCATGGCTGCGTTGAGCTCCATGTGCGCCTTGGCGAGAGGGTGAGCGACTGCTTGGTTTGCGCCGATGAGTCGGTCGAAAACCTTGCGCTCGTTGGCATAGGCCGTTGCCCGCCGCAGCGCTACCTCCCCAATCCCGCAGGCCATGCCGGCGAGAAGAATCCGCTCCGGGTTCAGACCATGGAGGATGTGGTGAAACCCGCGCCCGCGTTCACCAACCAGCCGCCACGCCTCAACGGGCAGGTCGTCGTAGGCCACCTCGCACGACGCCACCGCGTTGCGACCGACCTTAGGAATCGCAGCGATATCGCAATATTCGGGATCGAGATCGACCAGAAACAACGTGAGTCCGTTGAACTCGCCGGGCTCGCCGTCGGTGCGAGCGAGAAGCAGGCAGACCTCGGACTCAAGCGCCTTCGACGTCCAGATCTTGCGGCCGTTGATGATCCAGCCGCCCATACCGTCTTCGGTGGCGCGGGTGATAATTCGGCTTGTGTCGGTGCCAGCATCCGGTTCAGTGACGCCGAACGCCACATGGAGATCACCAGCGGCGGCTCTTGGCAGGAACGTTTCCTTGAGACGATCGTTGCCGAACTTCACGACTGGGTTCAGACCGAACATGGTGAGATGTAGCGCCGTCGAGCCGTTCATCGCTGCGCCCGAGGCCGCAACCCGGTTCAGTACGAGGGCACCCTCGGTAATGCCCTGTCCGCCACCCCCGTATTGTTCGGGGATCGCTATCCCGACCCATCCCCCCGCCGCCATGGCGTCGTAGAAGGCCCAGGGGAACTCGTGTTTCTCGTCACGTTCTGACCAATAGGTGTCGTCGAACTGGGCGCACACGGCATCAACAGCCTCGATGATCAGTTCATGATCTGGGTTGGGCGAGAAGTCCATCAACGGATGATACGACCCTGGACGCCACCGTCTAGGTTCCGCCAACGACAGAATCCGCTCCTCTTGGTGTGAGCGGTTGGCACACGCTGGGGTCACTGCGGCGGCCGACTTGATTGTCAGCATGTAACTCTTTGTCAACTTGCTGGCGTATCCACAGATCAAGGCCCGGTTTAGTGATGTATCCGAACAGCCGATCTTGTGGGTCTTTCGCGGCTACAGCATCGTGAACCGTTTGGCTATCCGGCGCAGATTCGATCCTCCTGAGGTCTGAGCAGGATCTCTCCTTCGCCGCGGTTGTCCACTTCGGGACGAACCGTGGCATGCTCTGGACCGGTCCTGTTGTAGGCCCAAGATCAACGCGGAAGAACGCCCGTCGAGTCACGCTCACAGAAACACGAAGGAAGCTGGATGAAATACGCCGCCCCCACCACGGTGGATGAGGCTCGCTCGCTACTCGCCGACAACCCGGGATCCCGGGTGTTCGCAGGAGCGACCGACCTGATTCCCCAGATGCGATCCGGACAGTCCGAGCCGTCCGTGATGGTCGATCTGAAACGGATCGATCAACTCATGACTGTCAGCCATGATGGTGGTCACTGGACCATCGGAGCGGCGACGCCGACGTCGGACCTCACCCGTAACGCCGCCTTCTCCGGCATGTTTCCGGGTATTTCTGAAGGCGCAGGTCTTATTGGCTCGGACCAGATCCAGAATCGTTCGAGCCTTGGCGGAAACTTGTGCAACGGGTCGCCGGCCGCTGACTCTGTGCCTGCCTTGATCGCCGCCGAAGCCCGAGCCGTCATTGCTTCCGGCGACGGGTCTCGCACCATTGCGGTCGCTGACGTCGTTACCGGACCCGGTCAGACGTCGCTCGCTGACGGCGAGTTCATCGTCGAGTTCGAGATCGATGATGTGCCGGCCAATACCGGCGACGCCTACCTGCGGATGATTCCCCGCACCGAGATGGACATCGCTGTCGTCGGCGCTGCTGTTCGACTCACCATGGACGGTGACACCGTCAGCGATGCCCGAGTCGTACTCGCCGCCGTCGCTCCGACCGCTGTGCGAGTCCCCGACGCTGAAGCTGCTCTCGTCGGCTCAACGCTCGACGACAACACACTTGCCGCCGTGTCTGCTGCCGCCGCGGCTGCATGCAACCCCATCGACGACAAGCGCGGCACTATCGAATATCGCACTCAGGTGGCTGGCGTTCTCGCCAAACGTGCCGCCGTCATTGCCGCAAACCGCGCCCAGAACGGAGCCTGATCAATGTCCCGAACTCACGTCAATTGCATTGTCAACGGCGACGAAGTTGACTTTCTCACCACTGATGCCAGCAGCCTTCTTGATGCCTTGCGCGACGAGTTGGGCCTCACCGGAGCCAAGGAAGGCTGCGGCACGGGCGACTGTGGTGCGTGCTCAATTCTGGTGAATGGCCGCATCAACTGCTCATGTCTGATGTTGGCTCCTGAGGCCGAAGGCAGCGATATCACCACGGTGGAGGGCATGGCCGATGGTGAACACCTTCACCCGCTTCAGCAGACCTTTCTTGAGGGTGCGGCGCTCCAGTGTGGCGTCTGCACTCCCGGATTCCTTCTGGCCGCCAAGGCACTCCTCGACGAGAATCCCGATCCCACTGAAACCGAAATTCGCTATGGCCTTGCCGGCAACCTCTGCCGCTGCACGGGCTACGACAAGATCATCCGATCCGTCCAGGAAGCTGCTGTGCAGCTGAAGGGAGCATGAGGTGACTGCTACCGAGAACCGGCCCACCTATGCGTATGTGGGAACCCGTCCGATCCGTCACGACGGCTATGACAAGGTCATCGGCAAGGCGCGTTTTGCCGCCGATCAGAACCTACCCGGGCAGCTCCATGGTGCGTACCACCGGTCGCCTCATGCCCACGCCAGAATCGTGTCGATCGACACGTCAGTCGCGGCCAACATGCCCGGCGTGAAGGCCATCATCACCGGTGATGACTTCCCGACACTTGATGCGAAGCATCCGAATGCTGACACTGCAACCAACGTGATGGCTCGTGGCACGGCCTACTACCACGGTCATGCAATTGCGGCGGTGGCTGCGAACACCAGGGCTGAGGCCCAGGCTGCAGCTGCAGCGATCAATGTTGAGTACGAACTACTCCCGGCGATTCTGAGCATTGATGAGTCGATGGCTGAGGGTGCGCCGCTCGCCAACGAGACCAATCACACCAAGTTCGCTCCTCCCGGCGAGCCCTCCAACTTCTCCACCATCACCAATCTCGATCGTGGTGATGTTGACGAGGCTATGGATGCAGCCGATGTGGTCATCGAACGCGAGTTCGACTGCGCTCATGTTCACCAGGGCTATATCGAGCCTCACGCCTGTGTGGTTGACACTGGCCCTGATGGCAAGGCCAGCGTGTGGTGTTCTTCGCAGGGTCACTTCCGCGTCCGCAGCATGACCGCCGATGTGCTTGGCTGGGACAAGTCCAGGGTCAAGGTGACACCGGCTGAGATCGGCGGCGGTTTCGGTGGCAAAACCACTGTGTACCTCGAGCCGATTGCTGCTCGTCTATCTGAGAAGACCGGTCGTCCGGTCAAGATCGTTATGTCGCGTGAAGAGGTGTTGCGTGCCACAGGGCCGGCCCCAGAGGCAAAGCTCAAGATCAAGATCGGTGCCACCAACGATGGTGAGCTCACGGCGATCGATGGCTGGATGGCCTATGGCGTTGGCGCGTTCGGCGACATGGCCGGCCTTATTGGGGCCATGTCCATTGCGTCGTACAAGCTCCCGAATCTTCGGATGGAGACTTATACGGTTCTCACCAACACTCCGAAGTCGGCCGCCTATCGCGCTCCGTCCGCGCCGCATGCTGCGTTTGCAGTTGAGTCTGTGGTCGATGAGGTTGCACTGAAGCTCGGCATGGACCCGGTCGAGTTGCGACTCAAGAATGCCGCCGTCGAAGGTGACCTAACGGCGATGGGCATGCCCCATCCTCGTGTAGGTCTGGTCGAGTGCCTCGAGGCCATGAAGGTTTCCGATCATTACACGTCTGATGTGCCCGACGGTGCCGCTCGCGGCATGGCCGTTGGCTTCTGGTTCAACATCGGCGAAGAGTCGAGCGCCACCGTAAACCTCAATGACGACGGTACGGCCATCGTGCTTACCGGCTCTCCTGACATTGGCGGCTCTCGCGCTTCGATGGCGATCATGGCGGCCGAGCGTCTCGGTGTCGACGTGTACTCCGTTACACCCGTGGTGGCTGACACCGAGGCCGTTGGTTTTACTGACGTGACTGAGGGCTCGCGTGCCACCTTTGCCACCGGCAAGGCCGTGGTCCAGGCGTGCGACGATCTGATCGAGCAACTCAAAGGTCGGGCAGCATCCATCATGAGCGTTGAGGTCGACCAGGTCACCTGGGTCGATGGCGCGGCAATTTCTGCCGCTCATGGTGGCAGCGAAGGCGGTGAGCCGCTCACGCTGGCGGCCATTGCTGCCCAGGCCAAACGTACAGGTGGTCCGCTGACCGCGACGGCGTCGCTCAACGCTGCCGGCGCTGGTCCATCGTTCGCCGTTCACTGCGCTGACCTCAGCGTTGACGAAGAGACCGGCGTCGTATCGGTGCTGCGCTACACCGCAGTGCAAGATGCGGGCACCGCCATTCACCCGTCGTATGTCGAAGGACAGTTGCAGGGTGGCTCCGTGCAGGGCATCGGCTGGGCGCTCAACGAGGAATACGTCTACAACGCCGACGGCGTTATGGACAACGCATCGTTCCTCGATTACCGGATCCCGGTTGCCTCTGATCTCCCGTTGATCGAAACGATCATCGTTGAGGTTCCCAACCCGGCACACCCGTACGGCGTGCGTGGTGTTGGCGAAACCGGAATCGTGCCGCCGATGGCCACCATTGCCAATGCGATCAATGCAGCCACTGGTGTGCGGATGACATCACTCCCGATGTCGCCACCGAAGCTGCTTGCCGCGCTCAACAAGCGCGGCAAGTAATAGCGATCAACGAGCACCATCGACACTGATTCGCGATCGACCGTGCCCACTATTCATCTGATGACTCATCACCGGCCTTTCACGGGCGGCGAAGCGGTTGTCAAGGTTGATGGTGGCACGGTCGGCGCGGTCATCGATGCGCTCGAGGAGCGTTACCCCGGCCTCGGTGAAATGCTACGGGCTGGGTCTTCTGCGGGAATCGACGGCGAGGTGCATGCCGAGCCCGAGTACGTGCCGGTGTCGCCCGACACCACGATCTACTTTCTGGCCCCGCTTGTAGGGGGCTAGCTCAGCCGTCGCTCCGGCGTCGCAAGGGATGCGAGTGGTCCCAGTCAGCGAGCAGAGACCGTAGAGCTGTGATGAGGATGAGGGGTACATCCAGCATTGGATGGTGGCCTGCGGTGGGAAGCTCGATCACGGGCGCCGTTCGGCCCAGCCGTTCATACATATAGTCGCCGATATCGGGAGTGACGAGCCCGTGTTCGCAGCGAAGCAGCGCGACTCGGCAGGTGATGTCGGCGAGCAGATCAGCGGTGTCGCCCCGGTCTCGTTGGAAGATGTTCGGATCAAATTTCCATTCCCACAATCCGTCGTCGCGTTGTCGCAGCGAGTTGCGGGCGACGTGATCCTTGAGGAACGGGAGGATGATGTCTTGGGCCGGGATCGTCCGGAAGTTGAGGATCGACCGTTCGGGATCGGCGTAGGCGCGGGGTTTCGTGAAGTCGTTTGTGCTTCGTCCGTGCTCTACCTCGGGGTCGGGGCGGCGAACCGGTGAGTCGATGATCACCGCTCCGTCGAGAAGATCCGGAAGAATGGCGGCCGTTCCCATGGTGACGAAACCGCCCATGGAATGCCCGATGAGCACGGGCTTGCTTGGCAGGTCCAGGTCGTTGACGACTGCGTTTACCTCATCGGCCCACAACGTCAAATCGTACTTTTTTCGGTGATCAGAGTCGCCGTGGCCGGAGAGATCAGGTGCCGCAACCTGATACTCCGGTAAAAACGTCGGCGCAATATGGCTCCACCAGTGGCTGTGGGCGGCGCCGCCATGAATGAAGACGAGGCCTGGCTTTCCTGGATCCCCCCACTGGAGGTAGTTGA
Source organism: Acidimicrobiaceae bacterium (assembly GCA_018699415.1). GTDB lineage: Bacteria > Actinomycetota > Acidimicrobiia > Acidimicrobiales > Aldehydirespiratoraceae > JAACCU01. The sequence goes on along the minus strand of JABIQM010000331.1, from coordinate 5,729 downwards.
TTTTTGCTCCGGCGACGGTAACAGCGCGCCGGGCGGGTTCGACGGCCATTGAATCGGTGTACCACTGGGGGACGCTGTGGTGAGAGGAAGAGTCAGTCATGGTTTGTTGGAGATGACGGATGGGCCAAGGCACCACGATGGCTGGTGCCCACCGTGAATCCCACATCGCGGTGGAGTGCCGTCGCCAGCAGGCCCACACGTTCTCGAGCAGTGAAGAGCTCCAGTTCGACATCTGCGTCGGGCGCTGTGATTGCAGTGACCGTGAGACGTGTGCCGTCATCCAAGGCTGTGACTTGCTCGACGGCGCGCTTGTAGGTTCGGTCAAGAGCAATCGCCACTCGAAGGATGCCCCCGAGTACCCGGACACGGTGCTGATCGCCATCCGTCAAGGCCGCGAACTCGGCGTGTTTGAGGCGAGGATCGCTCTTGCGGTGGTAGCGGGCCACTTGGGCGATCAGTTCGATCTCGTTCTCGGTGAAACCGGCGAGATGTTCGCTGTTACGGATCAGATAGTAGGAGTGCTTGTGATGTGCGGCGTGAGCCACGAAGCGGCCCACATTGTGAAGGAGCCCAGCGGCTTCGAGGATGTTGCGCTCGAACTCGTCCATCTCATGGATCGCCGCGCTCTCATCAAAGAGCTCAAGGGCAAGATCGGTGGCGTGCTGGGCATGTTCGATGTTTTCCTCGAAGCGTCGGGCTGTGCCGAGCACGCTGGTGCGTCGCAGATCACTCAGGTGATGAAGTGCATCTCCAGAAGATTCGCGCTGCTGCATGCGATCAAGCACCACGCCTTCGCGCAGGGCGCCCGCCGACACGACGAGCTCAAGGATGTCGAACGCCTTGCACAGCTCTCGGAGCAGGATCGCGCCTGCCACGATCACATCGACACGGTGGGGGTCGAGACAGCGTATGTCGACGCGATCATCGGGTTCGAGCCGTGAGGTGATGTCATCGGCGAGGTCGCTGAGTGCGCCCCGGGTGAGTGCCAGGTTGTCGACGGTTCTGGCCGGGTTTCCGGACCGGTCGGCCGCCATCAGCGCCAGGTTCTCGATTGTGCCTGAGCATCCAATGGCCACATCGAATCCGCGTTCTCTCACTTCGCGAGCGACGGGGGCAATGAATGCCTTCACGAAGCGGCGGCAAGCTCTCACCTGATCGGACTCGATTCGACCGCCAGGAAAGAACCGGTTTGTGAGCCGAATATGCCCGACTTTCAAGGAACGGGCGAGGATGGCCGTCGTGCCTTCGCCGACGACAATTTCGGTGGAGCCGCCGCCGATATCGATCACGAGATGACGGCGGTCGGCGGCGGGCACCGAGCCGAGGGCACCGAGATGGATCAGGCGAGCTTCCTCCACACCGGATATGACCCCGACATCGATTTGTGCCTCATCACGTACTCGTTTCAGAAAGCTGCTGCGATCTTCGGCCTCGCGAACAGCGCTTGTGGCAACTGCCACGATCTCGGCGTTGTGAGCCTCTGCGATTTGGCGGAACCGGTCAAGCGCATCGACGGCGCGGCTCATGGCGTCTGGGTCAAGGCGTTTCATGTCGTGGCTGCCTGAACCGAGCCGGATCGGCGCTTTTTCTGTGGTGAGGACTTCTGGTGGTCCACCGTCAATGGGACGAGCGACGACGAGATGGACCGAGTTTGTGCCGATATCGATGGCTGCGATTGGCCTGGTGTTCACCATGGCTCATCGATCTGTCGTGGGTTGAGCTTCCAGGGTTTGAGGTCGATAACTCCGGCGTCGAAACCGCTGATCAGTGCTTGCGGAGTGATCTCGTTTACCGGACCGGTGTCGCCTAGGAGCCCGAGGCTGTGGGCGAACGCGGCTACGACTCGCTCTGGTGCATCTCCGAGGTCGAGCCGTTCTGACAGGGTGACGGCGCCATCGCGTTTGGCCAATCGCTCGCCGCTGGGAGCAAGCACGAGGGGTACGTGTGCCAAGGCTGGGCGGGGGAGTCCGAGCATGTCTTGGAGCAAGGCATGGCGAGGGCTGGAGAGGAGTAAATCGTCAGCTCTCACCACTTCCTCGATTCCCTGATCGGCATCGTCAACCACCACGACCAGGTTGTAGGCAGGCGTCCCATCGCCCCGACGCAGGACAAAGTCATCGACTGTCCTGGTCACGACCCCATGGAGGCGATCAGTTATCGAGATCTCGACCGCCTCAGCTCGGATGCGGAGGGCGGCTGGGCGGTTGGAGGCTTCCTTTTCTGCGACTTCAGCAGAGGTGAGATCGTGGCAAGTCCCTGGATAGTGCCCGGGGGCAGCGCCAACCAATTCGCCGTGTGGGGCGGAGGCAGCCTCTCGGATCTCGCGGCGGCTGCACCAGCAGCGGTAGGTGAGGCCTCGTCGCTGCAGATCAGCGAGCGCATCTCGGTAGATGTCCAGCCGATCAGACTGGCGGACGACTTCGCCGTCCCAGTCGAGTCCGAGTGTTTCAAGATCTCGCACTTGTGACGCCTCGTGTTCCGGGCGGGCGGTCGCGTCGTCCAAGTCCTCGAACCGTAAGAGGAAATGGGAACCTGTGGAGCGGGCAAAAAGCCAGGCTGCCAGCGCGGTTCGGAGATTTCCGATATGGAGGGTGCCAGTGGGGCTAGGGGCGAATCGGCCGACACTCACGAGCCGATCTTGCCACCCCCAGCCCCGGTTCCCTACCCCTCCAGGGTCTCGGCGAGTCGGTGCCGAGTAGGGAACCATCTGGCGAACATGTCCCGAAGGCGAAGCGACCCGCCGACAAAGCACGTTTGGGGTCAGACCCCAAACGTGCTTTGTCAGGAGAGGTCGTGGGAGAGCCAGGTCAGGCGGACCAACTCCTCGGTCTGTGCGGTGCGAAGTTCGTCGTCGATGAGTTCGGCTTCCTCGGCCAGAGCCCGCAGTGAGACCTGCTCGGCGAACGGGCTGCCCCGCAGGACATCTGCCCATGCGGCGACGGTGGTGGAGAGCCGGAAATGAGGGGTGGTGTCCATCCAGCTGAGTGCAACGTCAAGTAGGTCGATCCCTTCATCGATCTCGATCCACTCCCGAGTCTCGGGATCCTGCCAGCGCAGGCTGACGGTTCCGAGGTCATGGCGGTCGTTCTCGAGGTCAACGCTGCTATCGAGCTCAAGCTCATAGATGGCGGTGACGGTGTGGCCGGAGTTCAACTCGCCGGCGTCGACGTCATCGCTGCGAAAGTCGGAGTCAAGGACGCCACGGTTCTCGAAGCCGATCAAGCGGTAGGAGTCGACGAGGTCCTCGTCGAGCTCAACCTGGATACGAGCATCCATGGCGACTGGGGTGAGGTTGTCGATCAACTCGACCATGAAGAGGCGCTTGGCTTCATTCAGCGTGTCGACATAGGCGTAGAAACCGTCACCCTCGTCAGCGAGCTGTTCCATGATGGTGTCGTTGTAGTTGCCCATACCGAAGCCGACAGTCACCAGTTGAATGCCGTTGATCGCACGATCGGTGATCTCCCGGCTGAGTGCATCTGGGTCGGTAGTTCCAACATTGGCGACACCGTCGGAAGCAAGGATGACTCGGTTGATGCCGCCCTCTGCGTACGCCTGCTCGGCCAGTTCGTAGCCGGTGCGAAGACCTGCTTCGAGGTTGGTGGACCCGCCGGGGCGAAGGTCATCGATGGCATCGTAGATCTCGTCGTCATCGCGAACCAGAGTTGGTTCGAGCACGATCGCCGAGATATCGCCGTATGTCACGATGGCGACGGTGTCGTCATCGTCGAGCTCAGAAATCATCTCTGTCAGGGCTTGCTTTACAAGGCCAAGGCGGTCAGCACGGTCCATCGATCCCGAGGTGTCAACAACGAAGGTGAGGGCTGCGTTCGCACGGTCGCGGTCATCGATTACGGCTGCCTGGACACCCACACGAATAATGATGTTGTTTTCGTCAAATGGAGAGGGGCCGCCGTCGATGTGGATGTCGAGACCATTGCGAGGAGTGCTGTAGTCGTACTCGAAGGCGTTGACGAACTCTTCGACCCGCACCGATGCCGGGTCGGGCTTGATGCCCTCGTCGAGCCAACGTCGGGTGATGGTGTAGCTGCCGGTGTCGACGTCGAGGGCGAAGGTCGAGAGGGCATCGTGTGCCGTGTCGACGAAATTTCTTACGCCGTACTCCTCGAAGAAGTTGTCATGCTTACCGTCGAGCTGTTCGGCCTTTATCTCCGGGTCAGCGGGTTCGTCGTCGGCAAACAGACCGGATGTGGGTGCAGACGATTCTGACTTCAGTTTGCCTTCTGCTTCATCGCTGACGTCAGCGGTATCATTCCCTGCCTCGTCGTCGGCTTCAGCTGCGGTGGCTGAACCCAAGGTCGAGTCACTGTTGGTGCCTGAACTGTCGGTGCTTACGTCGTTCGTTCCCTCGTCGTTGGCGTCGTCGTTACTGCATGCGGTTGCGAATAGGAGTGCCGACAGAAGCGTGGCCAGCAACGCTCGCCAGAATTTGACAAATTGGATCGGATGTAGGGTTTGAGTGCCTCGTGTGGTGTTCATGGAGGCTCTGACGACACTAAACCCGCTCTGGATCCCGTCGTCATCGATTTGTCATGGACCTGTCATCACTCGGTCGGAACCGTCACGCCACCGCTAGGTTCGGTGTGTGACTAACGCAGACGACGGCGAGCAAGAGGACCTCCATGATCACTGGGTGCACTCGCACCGTGACGTGCAGGGAGGTAACGCTCGAGCAGCTATTTTTGGTGTCAGCGATGGGCTTGTCAGCAATGTTGCACTGATCCTTGGAATCGCTGGCGCATCCACGGATGGCTCGCTGGTACGCCTCGCGGGTATTAGCGGATTGTTGGCCGGTGCAATCTCCATGGCCGCCGGTGAATGGGTGAGCGTGCGGGCCCAGAACGAGTTGGTTGAGCGAGAACTCGAGATTGAACGCAAGTCGTTACGTGACAATCCTGAGGCCGAAGCGAAAGAACTTGCCGCCATCTATCGGGAGCGAGGGGTCGATGCAGAGCACGCCGAGCAGGTTGCGGCGGGAATCATGTCCAACCCTGAGATCGCCCTCGATGTCCATGCTCGTGAAGAACTCGGCATCGATCCCGGCGGCACCGGATCGCCTGTGCAGGTCGCAGTCTCCTCATTCTTTGCCTTTGCAATCGGTGCGATAATCCCGCTGATTCCTTGGTTCATCACCGATGGAAACGATGCCACGATCGCCTCGGTGGTCCTTGGTATCGCCGCCGCTGCGGTGGTTGGTTTCCTTGTGGCGTATTTCACTGAGCGCAGCATCGTGCGTACTGCGTTGCGCCAAGTCATGGTTGCAGCCCTGGCATGCACAGCGACATACCTGATCGGCTCAGCGCTGGGCGTCTCGGTTACATAGCCAGTATCGGTGAGCTCCTGGGTTCGCTCAGAGGCATCATGGTCTCGGGACGATGTTTCCTTCAAGTCGCTAGCCTCATAGGCCGATGGCATTACTGTGAGGGATGACAAATCCTGCGGGATGCGGACGGAGAGAGAGTCGAGATGCCAGCCAGCGACATTGTCACCAGGCAGGAAGCGTCTCATCTACTGCGCCGAACCGGGTATGGAGGATCCAACGCCGAAGTCACGGCGTTGACAGGAAAGACTCGCCGACAGTGTGTGGATGCGGCATTGGGCTTCTCGGCGAGTGACGCCATCCCGATTGGGCCTGATGTCGGACGCCCTAGCTGGGTTGTGAATAGCGAGGATGGTCAATGGGAGGTCCATAGCGACATCATCGACTG
>JABIQM010000173.1 GCA_018699415.1 Acidimicrobiaceae bacterium | reverse complement strand
GTGACGGGCGGGCAATGATCGGTGGCTCGGATGCCGGCGCTCACCTCGACCGCATGTGCGGAGCCCCATACCCGACCCGATTCATCGGTGACTGCATCAATGGCCGGCGCCTCACAACCGTCGAACACGCGGTTCAACTGATGACCAGCGATCCCGCATCGCTCTTCGGCTTGAAAGATCGCGGAACGCTGACGGTTGGCAATCACGCGGATGTCGTCATGCTCGACCCTGAAGCCATCGATAGCGGACCGGCAAAGCTGGTCACAGATCTGCCAGGTGAATCAGCGCGACTCGTGGCTGACTCGAACGGTATCGAACGGGTGCTGTGCAATGGTGTTGCCATTGTTGAGCACGGGGTCACTACCGGAGCCGTGCCGGGCACCTTGCTACGCTCCGGCCGCGATACCCGCACCGTCACCGCTCGCTAGACAATCCACCCATACGAAGAGGCCACGCATGACCGATACCGACGATCTGCTCTACGACGTCACCAATGGTGTGGCCAGGCTGACGCTCAACCGGCCCGAGGCGGCGAACGCGCTTACCCCCGATCAACGCAATCGCATGATCGAGATTTTCGACGAGGTCGGCAACGACCTGAACGTGCGGGTGATCGTGCTCGGCGCTAGCGGCAAACACTTCTGCACCGGTGCGGACCTCCGGGTTTCGAAGATCCCCGAAACATCTCGCCCCGAAGGCGCTCCGGAGCGAACTCTTGGTGACGTCGGCCGTAACATCCGGCGCGGGGCCCAGCGGCTGGTCACCGCGATCATGGATTGTGAAAAACCGGTGATCGCATCTGTCAACGGCACCGCAGCCGGTCTGGGAGCACATCTTGCGATGGCCTGTGATCTGGCCGTGGCCGCAGACACCGCACGGTTCATCGAGATCTTTGTTCGACGCGGGATCACGCCTGACGGCGGAGGGGCCTACATGCTTCCGCGGTTGGTCGGATTGGCCAAGGCCAAAGAGCTGATGTTCTTTGGCGACAACATGATGGCGGCCGACGCTGAACGGCTGGGTCTGATCAACAAGGCGGTTCCTGCCGCTGATCTCGACGACGAGGTCGATGCGTGGGCGCAGCGCCTCGCTGGTGCTCCCACCAAGGCCGTGTCGCTCACGAAATGGCTGCTCAACCGGTCACTGGATAGCGACCGCGTCACGGCCTTCGCTGATGAAGCCTGGGCCCAGGAACTTGCCAGCACTACGAACGACTTCCATGAGGGCGTCAATGCCTTCATCGAACGGCGCGACGCCGAGTTCAAGGGTTGGTAGCGGTCAGCCCGAACGTCCACCGTCGAGCGTGACCACCTGACCTTGCAGGTAGGCGGATGCCGGCGACGCCATCCAGAGTGCGGTGCCGACCACATCCTCGGGCTGCCCGATGGCGCCGAGGCTCGACTCCTCCTCCATCACTTTGCGTGCCGCTGGGTCGGCGAGCCACAGATCCAGGGCATCGGTGGCAAACGGCCCGCAACAAATCGCGTTGATGCGAAGGCCATGAGCGCCCAGCTCGTTGGCCGCTGCTCGGGTGAACGCGTTGACGCCGGCTTTGGCAGCGGCGTACACATACGTCGATGGTTGCTGCTTGGTCGATGCAGTGGAGCTGATGTTGATCATCGCTCCACCCGGCGACATATGAGGGGCGCAGAGCTGTGTCATGCGAACTGTGCTTTTCAAGTTGACCGCAAGGCTGGCATCGAATTCCTCCTCGGAGATATCCAGCAACGACGAGCGGTCAAAGGATGCTCCGGCGTTGTTGACGAGTACATCGATCTGGTCGAACTTCGAGAGCGCGGCATCAACCAGGGCTGCGCAGCTCTCCCACTCCGAGATGTCACAGGCGACGGAGAGCGCCCGGCGCCCGAGCGCTCGTATCTCCCCAGCGACCAGATCGCAGTCGGACTTCGTCCGGCTGCTCACGATCACATCCGCGCCGGCATCAGCGAAGCCGAGCGCCATCGCCCGTCCCAGCCCACGGCCACTTCCCGTGACAAGCACAACCTTGCCGTCAAACCATCGAGCGGTACTCGTCATGTGTTTCGCTCACTGGGCTCGTACGCACCACCTCGGCGAACGGCACGCCAGACGGGGTCGGTCGTATCGAAACCGGCGGACCGAAGCACGCTGATCTGCACCTTGTTGTTGGCGGTCATGGGTAACCCCTCGACGATGCGGACATAACTGGGTGGCCATTTTGTGCCCAGGTCGGGCTGGGCCATGAGCGACGCGTGGAATGCCTCAGGTTGAAAGGTCATTCCGTGTTCCATCTCCAGTGCCGCCATCACCAGGTCACCGGTTGAAGGATCCGCCACCGCGTACACGGCGGCTGCGGCGATACCGGGCAGGCGTTCGAGTAACGACTCGATCCGTGCTGCACTGAGGTTCTCGCCATCGACTCGGATGCGGTCATCGACACGGCCCGCAAAATGGAAGTATCCGTTCTCATCCCGCAAGGCAAGATCTCCGCTCCAGAACCAGCCATCACGAAGTCGATGCTCGGATGCCTCTGTGTTGTTGTAATACCCCTCGAACGGACCGCCGCCGGCACGGTTGACGAGTTCACCAACTTGCCCTGCCGGGCGCTCGTTGCCGTCCGCGTCGACAACCGCAATGTCTGCATCATCACCGGGCCGGGGCACGCCTAGGGCTTCAGGTGGCGTATCGGGCGTACGCACGAGCACGATGGCCGATTCGCTTGATCCGTAGCTCTCGACAAGCGCGCATCCGAAACGCTGCTCGAACGCAGCGCGGTCAACGACCGATGCTTCGGTGCCGAATCCGACTCGCAGCGTGTTGTGGACGTCATCGTCGCGCGCGGGCTGAGCAAGAACGTATTGGACACTGCGGCCGACATAGGTGAAATAGGTGCACCCGTATTTGCGCACGTCGTCGATGAATTCGCTGGCGGAGAATCGACGTCGTAGGACAACGGCCGAACCCCCCGCCAAGGCGGCCGCCCAGCACGCGAGTAACGCGTTGCCGTGAAAGAGCGGCATCTGGCAATAGGCCACATCATGGGCGGATAAGCCGAACCCCGCAGCCATCCGCTCGCCTGCCGCTCCCGCTCGCCCATTCGTCAGTCGCACCGCTTTTGGTGCGCTCGTAGATCCGCTGGTGAAGATCAGGACCGCAGTCGTCTCGGCATCCGGCAGTGGGCCATCGAATGGTTTGGCAACCTGACGGGCGAGCAGCCTGTCGTACGCCGGGCTCTCGACATCAAGGATCGCCACATCGGCGGGCAGCAGCGAGGCATGGGGTTGACCGGTTACAACGAACTGGCAGTCGGCGTGGGCGGCGTCCATCACAAGTTCGGTACCGCGCCGAGTTGGATTGAGGCCGACGGCGGTGGTGCCCGACAACGCCGCCGCGCCAACCCACAAGAGGTACTCGGGAACATTCTCCAGCAGGATGCCGAAATGGGGCGGTTGTGTCGAGTCGAGTAGCTCGCTCAAGGCCTCAGCGCGCAGGAGACACCGCTCGACCACCTCACCCCACGGAATCGAGTCATCTTCGAACAGGTAGCCCGGGTTTGGGTCATCGACACGGGCGAGCAATAGTTCGGCGAGCGTCGAAGGCATCGCGTTACTTGACGGCGACCGGGTTGACCGGTGCGCCGTAGCCGCCCACCACTGGCTCCGGCGAGGCCGACAGCAAGAACGAGTAGCGGCCGTCTGCGTCGCAATCGGCGGCGAGCGCCTCAAGGTCGAAGTTCTGGCCCTGGGTCAGACCCATCTCAACAAGGTGCAAGAAGTGCACCGGCAACATCAACTCCGGGCGCTCGCACGGGAACACCTCAAAGATCAAGCTGTCGGACGCAACTGCGGCACAGTCCGAAGCGTGGAACCATTCGACGCTCTGAAGGCTGGGTCCGGCAGCGGACGTGGCGTACGTCATGCGATCGCCTTCATGGAAGAACTGCATGTGCCCGGTGCGAAGGAGTAAGACGTCGCCCGCCATCAACTCGACATCAGCCAACTCGACGGCAGCATCGAGGTCAGACGCAGTGAGCGCATGCCCGCCTTCGAGTCGGTCAACGCCGAGGGCGCGGGCGACATCGAGTAGCACCCCTCGAGAGACGAGTGTGTCGATCTGATCAATCCCACAACGGACCGCGCCCGCGTCCATGGAGGCATCACTTGTGCCGTTGTACATCACGCCCCGGTATGTGGCATGAGCGAGTCCGTCCCAGTGGGTGCAGGCTTGTGTGCCCATGGTGAGCGCTTCATCATGGAATCGGAAATCATCAGGCTCGCCCCACGATGCAAAGGTGTGCATCGTCGAGATCTGAGGGTTCACTCGCCCTTCGATGAACCCCATCTGCGGGCCGTTGTTCGACCACGGAACCGCGAGCGAGAATGCCCGACCATCCGTGGCGGCAGCAATGCCACGCAGTCGAGCCGCGTCATCGATCAAATTGAGGGTGCCCAATTGGTCGTCGTCGCCCCAGCGCCCCCAGTTATTCACCCGCGTGGCGAGTTCGGCGACATCGTCGGGGAATGGCATAGTGGTCGGCTCAGCCGCGCCAGAGACCCGTTTCGGGATCGAGGCGGAGCATCTCGATGGCGTTCCCGCGAGCGATCTTGTGGACGAGTTCGGGGTTGTTCAGGGGC
>JABIQM010000171.1 GCA_018699415.1 Acidimicrobiaceae bacterium | reverse complement strand
GGCGCGCTGCGGGAGCACCGGTATCAAATTCAACGTCGGCAAGGACCGCGACGCTGGCTTCTACGCCGACCGCATCGCCGAGTGGGTTGATCTGCTGGCGGGAAACTGTCGCCTGCTGTGTGAATGCCATCACGGGATCTCTATTGCCGAAGACCCCGCCACGGCTGCGAAGATCTTTGAGGCCGCGGGCCCACGGGAACGGGTACAAGCCATCGTGCACACCCACGAGGACCCCGACGACATCAGGGCCAGGTTCGACGCCTACGGCGATCGGATCACCCATGTTCACGTCAACTTTTTGGACTTCACCAACGGATTGGCACCGCGGCTGAGCGACGTCACAGATGAACTCTCCTCCAAGGTTGATCTGCTCACCCGTCTCGGGTTCGAAGGCTCGTGGACGCTTGAGTTCGTCGAGGGTGTTCGCACCGACAACGACGAGGCCGGCTACCTCGTGGCGCAAGCGATCGAGGATTTGGCCGTGCTGCGGTCGGTGCTGGCATGAGCCGCGCCGAACCCAAGATTGTGATCGCTCATATGCCGCAAATTCGTGGCTTTACCGACGCCGACCTCGACCGGGTTGCCAATGTCGGCACCGTGCTCGATCGTGTGCCGATCTCTGCCTGGAACGACAGTCGAGCCGATGCGCTGCTCGCCGTGGCCGATGTTGTCCTCGCTCACTGGGGATGCCCGGCCATCGACGCAACGGTGCTTGATCGTGCACCGAATCTCGGTCTGATCGCGTATGCGGCGGGAACCGTGAAGACGGTGGTGACCGATGCGGTGTGGACCCGCGACATCCGGGTGACCTCGGGCGCCGTTGCCAATGCCGAACCGGTCGCCGAGTTCACGATCGCAGCGATCCTGTGGGCAAACAAGGACGCACTCTGGCGGCGCGTTCATGCGAGCCAGCCCGACCAGCCGACCACCGGCGGGGGGTCCAGAGGCAACTATGGCAAGACGATCGGTCTTGTCGGGGCATCGCTCGTCGGTCGACGGGTCATCGAACTCCTTGCCCTGTTTCCTGACCTCGATGTCACGCTTTATGACCCGTTCGTCACCATTGAGGAGGCCGCTGACCTCGGCGTCACCAAGCTAGAACTTGATGAGCTGTGTGCAGGGTGCGACGTCCTCTCGGTGCACGCCCCGTTGCTGACGAGCACGGTCGGTCTTGTTGGTGCGCCCCATCTGGCCGCGTTGCGTGACGGCGCCACGGTGATCAACACGGCACGAGGTCCGATCATCGACCACGATGCACTCACTGTCGAGCTCACCTCAGGTCGTCTGCGCGCTGTGCTCGACGTAACCGACCCCGAACCGCTTGCCGACGACAGCCCGCTTCGATCCCTTTCTAACGTCTGGCTCACACCTCACCTCGCCGGCTCCGAAGGCACCGAGCTTGCTCGTATGGCCGACCATGCCATCGACGAGATCACGCGCTGGAGTCAGGGGCGCCCAGCGCGCAATGAGATCACGAAGGGCCGCCTTGACCGCCTCGCCTGACGTTGCACTGACCGCTGGGTCGCTGGCCGAACGGCTGGTCGCCACGACCGTCGGACACGTTGAAACTCTGGCGACGTCGACGGCCTCGGGGCTTCGGCTCCCGGCGATCGATGCCGGCCACCCGGTGCTCGACGACGCGAGATCCGACCTCATTTATGTGCTCGGCCTCCTTCATGAGTGCGGTGTGGAGTCAGTGGCCGGGGTCGACATCCGGGAGCACATTCCTCGCTTGATCGCTGAGTTGGACCCATCGAAGGTCGAGGCCTTCTTCTCCTACCGAGTTGGTGAGACCGTCTTGCGTTTGGGGGGTCTTGAGGCGATGCCGTCCAAGATTCGACAACACGTGTTGGATGTGGTCGACACGCCGGAAACCATCGGTCGGCTCGAGTCCGGAGATGCCATTCCCCCGAATTACGCAATCGTCGCCGCGCGTGTGTTGCTGGCCCAGGCTTCGCTCGAAGATCGTGAGACCGGAGATCGGCTCGAACGATTTGTCGGTCGTGCTCGCGACATGTTCGCCCAGCGTGACAACGGCTGGATCGATGATGGCATGGGCGCCTGGGTGCACTTCGACATTTACACGCCGGATATGTATCTCTTTGCCCAACCCCTTCGTGAACGAATTGGCGATGTCTGGGCCACCGGTTTTGCCAATGTGCTCGACGATCTTGACGACATAGCGCAACCCGGTGGCGCGGTCGTGTGGGGCCGATCGATTGGAGCACTTGGACTGGCCATCACGGTTGAACTCGCGGCTGCGGCGATCGCCCACAGCCTGGGTGATCCAAAGAATCGGCATCGCTGGCTTGGCCGTGCGGTTGCCGCTCTCGACGAGCTGGACGGTTGGTTCCCCAACGGGGTGATTGCCGCACATCAGGGCCGGCGCACGATGGCCTATCGCGGGCCGGCCCGCCGTCTGCAAATGACGCTCGACCTCTACGGCAAGTTCCTTCTCGCTGCGTTGGAATTTGCCCAGCGGCCTGAGGAGGCCGGGAACGCCAATGTCTCACTCAGGTCCGACCGCGATCGGCTGATCGTTTTCGATAAGGATCGCAACGCGGCGCTGTGGACGGCGCGCGCTCGAGGCATCGAGTTGGCGTTGCCCATGATGATGGGGTTCTCGACCGACTACGCCCCCTCGCCGCGCAGCCCTGGCCTGTTCGAGCATCCAACGAGTGGTCATCCGTGCATG
>JABIQM010000262.1 GCA_018699415.1 Acidimicrobiaceae bacterium | reverse complement strand
TCACGAGCTCTTTCACGGTGCCGATCCCGAACCGTCAACCCTTATTCTTTGGCATCTCGCCGAGGAGGTCGAGCATAAGACGGTCGCTCATGACGTTTGGATCGCAGTCGATGGCAGCCGACTTCACTACGCCGCGGCCATGACCCTGTGCTTCCTCATGCTCGTGTGGTTCATCTTTTTGAGCGTGATTGTGCAACTGACCGCATGGAAGCGAATCCTCTCTCCCGTCGCCTGGTTCCGTCTTTGGAAGTGGGGCTTTGGTTTCGCGTTCGAAGTAGTACCAACCATGGCAATCACGGCGTTGAGGTCTCACCACCCCAGTCAGCAGGCCGACCCCTCATGGATGCCGCTCTGGCTTGCCGCCTACAACCCCGAGACCAATACCATCCCGGCCTGGGATGCCCCCATCGACGAGTACCTGCCCGCTCAGACGAACCCGCGCAGTGCTTCTGCGTCGCGCTAGAACAGTCGTTCACCCAACTCGAACTCACTCCCGCAGGCCGCCCCGACAAGGCTCGGCTACCCTCACGCCATGAGCCGAGCTGAGATGCCGGGCATGGTCGTCACAGACCACACGTTTTCGTTGCCTCTTGACCACGACAATCCCACCGGCGAGACCACCGAGGTCTTCGCACGTGAGGTCGTTGCTCCCGGGCGTAAAAGCGAGCAGTTGCCGTTCCTCGTCTTCCTGCAAGGTGGACCGGGACACGAGTCACCGCGCCCGCCAGGGAACGCATCCTGGCTGCCACGAGCCTTGCGGGACTATCGCGTCCTCCTTCTCGACCAGCGTGGGACCGGTCGCAGCACGCGGCTGCAGGCACGCACGCTCGCTGCGCACGCGCCGCAAGAGCAGGCCCATCGCCTCGGACTCCATCGCATGGATGCAATTGTGAGCGACTGCGAGACGATCCGCAACGAGTTGTGTGGCGGCGAGCCGTGGACGGTGCTCGGTCAGAGCTACGGCGGCTTCTGCGCGACGCACTATCTCTCGGCTGCGCCCGAAGGACTCTCGGCGGCGCTGATCACGGGCGGGCTACCCCCGCTCACCGCCCACCCGGACGACATCTATCGTCAGACCTATGTTCGTTGTCGCGAAAAAAACGCGTCCTACTACGAGCGGTACCCCAAGGACGTGCATGCCGTTCGGTCAATTATCGACTATCTGGCCGAGCACGAGGTCCAACTTCCGTCAGGCGACCCGCTGACACCGCGCCGATTTCAGTTGCTCGGACTTGCGCTTGGAATGAGTGACGGGTTTGAGAGCATTCACTATCTGGTCGAGGACGCGTTCGTTCCCGGTCCGAATGGTCCCGAGCTCGGCTTTCATTTCCTGACCGGCGTCGAACATGCACAGAACTATGCGACCAACCCTCTGTTCTCCCTCTTACACGAGCCGATTTACTGCCAAGGATTCGCGTCGAACTGGTCTGCGGAACGCATTCGCGGAGAGTTTCCCGAATTCGATCCACTGCGGACCGACGGCCCAGCGCTGTTCACCGGCGAGATGATTTATCCGTGGATGTTCGAAGACTTCCAACAGCTAAGCCCTCTCAGAGACGCCGCTCATCTACTCGCGGCACGCACCGATTGGTCAACGCTCTACGACCCAGGGCGACTCGAGCAGAACAACGTTCCGGTCGCAGCAGCCCTCTACGTCGACGACATGTACGTCGACCGCTCGTTCTCGCTCGAGACCGCCGACATAATCCGGGGCGCGAGGGTGTGGGTAACGAACGAATACGAGCACAACGGCTTACGAGCTGACGGCGAGCGAATGCTCGACCGACTGCTCGCGATGGCCGGCGGTGACGCCTGATCTACGCTCGTCGCATGGCGTCCAGTGAACGAGCTCGATTCCCCGATATTAGTAGTTCAGCGTGGGAGCACCCCGCCGACCGAGCGGCCCTGAATGCGCTCCGAAGAATTCCTGGCTTCGACATCGTGCTACGCAAACTCGTGGGCATGTTCGGCGAGAAGTCGATCCGCCTCACGTTCAAGGCCAACGCCGTTCGCGTGAGCGACAAGCAGTACCCGTGGATCCACGAACGGCTTCTAGAGGTCTGCAGCACCTTCGATCTCGACGAGCCACCCGAACTCTACGTCAGCCAGAGCCCGCTGGTGAACGCCGGTGCCGTCGGCCTCAACTCGCCGTTCATCGTTCTCAACTCCTCAACCATTGAGATTCTTGACCGAGATCAGGTTGAGGCCGTGATTGCCCACGAGATCGGCCACATCATGAGTGGCCACGCGGTCTATCGCACGATGTTGTTCATCCTGCTGCGATTCGCCTTGACCCGGTACCCGCTGGCGGGCGTAGCCGTACGGCCCATCCTCTACGGACTGCTGGAGTGGAACCGCAAGGCCGAACTGTCGTGCGATCGAGCAGGCGTCCTGGCCGTGCAGGATCCCGAGATCATGATGGGCGCATTGATGCGTATTGCCGGAGGCTCGCGCGGTGAGGCGCTCAACCTCGACGAGTTCATCGCTCAGTCTGACGAGTACCGCGGCGACAGCGACGTGCTTGGTGGCGTCTACAAGCTGATGGCCGCCCTCGGGGCCACGCACCCATTCGCCGTCGTTCGAGTAGCCGAGCTGCGCGAATGGGTCGATGGCGGCGACTACCAGCGGATTCTCGATGGCGACTATCGCACCAACACCGACGACACCGAGATGCCGTACACCGACGACCTCGGCGATGCCGCTGGCGGCTATGCAGCCACCGTTCGCAAACTCGCCGACGACGTGAGCGACAAGATCGGCCATGTCACGACCCGCATCGCTGATGGCTGGCGCACACAGTCCGGGACAAACGACATCGATGTCAAGGACGACTCGGATTAGCAAAAGCTGCGTTCGGGTGCGACGCTCGCGACAAACAACGCGACATGAAGGATTGAACCCAATGTCAGTCAAATCCGTGTGGCAAATGGTCGACGAGGCCAAGTCCGAGATCACGAATCTCTCCCCCGCCGAGGCGCAACGCCGCGTCGACGAGGAAGGCGCCGTCATCGTTGACATCCGCGATGTGCGCGAGCTTCAGCGCGGCGGTGCGATCGTGGGTTCCATGCACGCCCCTCGCGGCATGCTCGAATTCTGGATCGACCCCCAGTCGCAGTATTACAAGGAAGAGTTCGGCGAAGATCGAGAGTTCATCTTGAGCTGCGCGAGCGGCGGCCGTTCTGCGCTCTCGGCCAAGACACTGCAGGACATGGGCCTTGCCCGAGTCTCACACATCGAAACAGGGTTCGCCGGTTGGAAGAACGACGAAATGGCGATCTCTGACTACGACACGTATCGAGCCGCTCGGGGCTGACGCAGCGGAGTATGTTTCCACCCATGGCTGTGACCGATACAACTACCGAACCTGCCAAGAAGGAGCGGTGGACATACCAGTGGAAAGAGCTCCACGACGAAGTGATCACCAGCGGCTTGTGCACCGGGTGTGCCGGCTGTGTGATCGCATGCCCACACGATGTGATCGGCTATGAGCACGAACCAGGCGCGTACACGCCGTTCCATATTGAAGAAGAACTCGGTATCGACGACTGTGTCCACGGCCAGAAGGGCTGCACGTCGTGCACCCGGGCATGCCCTCGCTTTCGCATGTGGGAGCCAGAGGCCGACATACATCTCCACGGCCGCGAACGCGAGCCCGACGAGATGTCAGGTATTTACAAAGACATCCTCCTCACTCGGGCAAGCGACGACTTCGTCTACGACATCGGTCAGGACGGTGGCCTCGTATCGGCGATTCTCATCTGGTGCCTGGAGAACGACATTGTGAATGGTGCGCTGACCTCTGGCGTCGAGAGCCTGCCGAACGGCGAGCCGGGTTGGAAGGCCTTCCCTATGGTGGCCACCAATCGCGAGGAAGTACTGCGCGGTGCAGGCAGCCGCTACACCTATTCGGCTAACACGATGGCCTTCGGCGAAGCCAAGGACAAGGGCCTCGATCGCCTCGCCCTCGTCGGGATGAGCTGCCAGACGTCAGTGGCGCCGGTGATGTGGCATCGCAAGATCGGCAAGGTCTCCAAGCCCATCAAGCTCAACATCGGGTTGTTGTGCTCCAAGTCGTTCGACGATTCGCTCTTCGATGAACTCTTCGAAGCCAAGTACGGCCTCAAGCGCGAGAACATCGCCAAGATGAACATCAAAGGCGTCTTCCAGATCTGGACCAAGGACGGCGGATACCACGAGATCAACCTCAAGGAGTGCCACGCCTGGACCCGTGAGGGCTGCACCTATTGCCCCGACTTTGCCGCCGAGCACGCTGATATCTCGACCGGTGGCATCGGAAATGAGACCGACTGGACACTCACCATCGTCCGCACCGAACTCGGTCGAGCGATCATTGAGGCGATGGTCAAGGACGGCGTGATCGAAACCCGTCCCGGCGATGACGATCCCGCCGCAATCGCCTTGATGCATCGTCTCGCCCAGAAGTCGCGCGAGCGCTGGCCCGAGTGGGCGCAGGGCTCCGCTCGGGTTGGGATACCAGAGAAGAAGAAGAGTTAGACCAGCGGATCGAGAACCGACGAGTGCATCTACGGATGCCCTCCTCACTGGAGCGAGTAGACAAAATGCATATCGAATTTTGGGTCGACCCCATTTGACCGTGGTGCTGGGTGACAGCCCGTTGGGTCGTCGACGAAGTAAAGCCTGCCCGTGATCTCAACATCACCTGGCAGCCCATCAGCTTGCTGCTCAAGAACCAGCCAGAGAAAGGTTCGCCCTACTACGAGGCGGCGGCGTTCACACACAACCTGATGAGGGTGATGGAGTCGGTGCGACAGGCCGAAGGCAACGATGCCGTCTTCTCGCTGTACTGGGAGTACGGGCGTCGTATCCACCACGACAAGAATCGTGAGTTCACCGCCGCCGAAGCACTCGTGGCCGTCGGCCTCGACGTCTCGCATGCTGCGGCATTCGATGACGAGGAGTGGGACAAAGAAATCCGCGCTCGGATGGACGCCGGACTCGATCTCTGCGGCGACGACGTCGGCACTCCGATCATCGCCTCCGATAATCAGAGCGGCGTAAAGCAGGGCTACTTCGGCCCAGTCATCACTCGAGTTCCCAGCACCGAGGATTCCATCGCCTTGTGGGACTCGCTCCAGACGATGATGAACATCGATGGATTCTGGGAGCTCAAGCGAACCCGGACTGAACGACCGGAGTTCGGCGACCGCCCATGAGCGACGAACGCCTAGGTATTTATGTTCACTGGTAGGCAGTTCCGACGAGGTCTGCGCCGGTTAGCAAACGGCGTCGAGAACTACGAGTGCTCGTTCGATCTCAGCGGGCGTGTTGTAGTGCACGGCCGATAGTCGAACCACGCCATCGCCGGGTTCGAGCCCAAGCGCAGTTACCAGCCGGTGGGCATAAAAGTGGCCGTGTCCGCACGACACCTTGGCATCAATGAGCGCGGAATAGATCTCCGCTGATGATCGACGCTCGGACGCGAATGCGATGGTTGGAGCGCGAACGGTATGGTCCGCGTCGGGCGCACCCACAAGACGAACGCCGTCGCGGCCCCGCAAGAACGAGAGAAGCGGCGACACCAGATTTTCTTCATGAGCGGCGAACAGTTCAAACAGTTCGGCGGTTCGTGCGAACCGCCCGGCATCAGTGGCACCGAAGTGATGTGTGTAGACCGCGTCGTAGTAGTCGCCGATTCCTGCCGCTGCGCCGATCATGGCGTGATCAGGACCAGCGGGGGTAAGCGTGGTGCTGGAGATGCCAGCATTGAAGTAATGGCCCTGGTGGGTGATCTCGTCAAGAAGATCGGCCTTGGTGAACATCATGCCGATGTGGGGGCCGAAGGTCTTGTAGGCGCTGTAGAGATAGACGTCGCAGTCGAGCGCCTTGACATCGACCAGCGCGTGAGGGGCGTATGACACGCCGTCGACCACGATGCGGCCACCCACTGCGTGCACCATGTCAGCCAACTCCCGAATCGGATTGACGGTGGCCGCAACATTTGATGCATGAGTGACAGCGAGCAAGCGTGTGCGGTCGGTGATGAGCGCCGCAGCGTCGGCGATGTCGAGTCGACCGGTGACCGGGTCGGCCTGCCACTCGCGTACCACGATCCCAGTGTCGGCGAGACGCCGCCATACGCCGGAGTTCGCTTCGTGGTCCTGGTTGGTGACGATGATCTCATCACCTTCGGCCCAA
The DNA here is from genome assembly GCA_018699415.1 of Acidimicrobiaceae bacterium. Taxonomy (GTDB): domain Bacteria; phylum Actinomycetota; class Acidimicrobiia; order Acidimicrobiales; family Aldehydirespiratoraceae; genus JAACCU01. The sequence goes on along the minus strand of JABIQM010000262.1, from coordinate 14,072 downwards.
CCGGCCCGGAATGCATGAGCGAGCACATAGGTGTTCTGGCTCGTGGATGGGCCAAAGTGGGTCTCGGCTGGATCGGCGTTGAAGAGTTCAGCCATCACCCGCAGCGAACGATCCATCGCATCGGTGGCCAGCACCGACGGGCCGAAGTCCCAACTCGGTTGGCACTTGGCGTGCGAGAACAACTCGGTGACCAGGTCGATGACCTGAGTGGGCACATAACTGCCACCAGCGTTCTCCAGGTGAGCCCAGTCGCTTGTTGGCGCACGAGTGAGCGACGGAAACTGAGCTCGAATGAAATCGAGATCTAGCTGGTGGGTCATTGCCATCCCTCCAGGGATTCGCTCAGCGTGTCTGTTCCAGACATCCGCCCTTGCCCGTCAGCATCGCCTCAATGTCAGAGGGGATGTCTTCAGGGTCAGAACGTAGGTCGCTTTCAAGGTCTTTGAATGCCTCGAAGTTTCGTCCCTCGATGGCATCGACCACGTCGGTGATCTGACCATTCTCCATCACCTCACCGCCGTAGTACTCGAGAAGTTCAACGAAGGCGCACTCGCAGTAGATGGCGCGTTCCGCGTCGGTGAGCTCGATGTCGCCGCCCTCCACGTTGGCCGCACTGCAGGCATTCTGGAAGTTCTCATAGAGGTTTCCGTCGTCACCTGCTTCCTCCCAGCTCGCTGGATCATTCGATCCGCACGCAGTGCCGACAAGGGCCACCACAAGCACAATTACGACGAGGACAATACGGGAGCGATTTCTGCGTTCCATGACCCGCTGAGGTTAGCGCCCCAACAACGGGGAACGGCACACGGAACAGCTTGCTGAAGATCGATGCAAAGTTTGGACAGCCAGTTGCCTCAACGATCCTCGTCTATATTCTGCTTGCGCTGCCAGCCAGTCATCCCCAGATTGAGAGCGGCAAGCAATGCTCGCGTCCCTGCAGCATTCCGTTCGGCGAAGTCCTCACAGAGCAGTCCATGCTCATCCGTCAGATCCAAGTCAATTACTGTCATACCCAGCTTTCGGCCAGACCACGCGCCGACGTGAGGACTGAGCGAAACATCCGGGCTGATTCGGTGCAAACGACATGGTTCACTGCTGTCTTTATGAACCGTTCGGCCTAGTCATTTGCAGAAACACCTGAACTATTCAGCCCCCAACTCGCGGGCGCGGGAGAACACGGCGTCAAGCATCGGCTCTGTGAGACGGCCCGTGAACGTGTTTTGCTGGCTTACATGGAAGCTGCACAACAGCGTGCGGTCACCCTCGAGCGGCACCTCAAGACCATGAGCGAACTTCGGTCGTGGACGTACGCCCAACTCTTGGCACGCAACCTGGTAGCCAAAGCCGCCGAGCACCACGATGACCTTTACCCGATCGAGCACTTCCATTTCGCGCGTGAAGAAAGGGCGACAGGTGTCGCGCTCCCCCGTTGTCGGCTTATTCGCCGGAGGAGCACACTTCACCGGCGACGTGATCCAGGCATCCTTCATCTGCAATCCATCATCGATCGCCGTCGACTCGGGCTGGGATGCGTAGCCGGCCCGCCAGAGTGCCCGATAGAGCCAATCACCAGATCGATCGCCGGTGAACATGCGGCCCGTCCGGTTCGCCCCGTGAGCTGCGGGGGCAAGCCCGACAACCAGCAGATGCGCATTTGGATCACCGAACCCCGGCACACCCCGAGCCCAGTACGTGTCATCTCGATAGGCGGCTCGTTTCTCCTCGCCGATCTGTTCACGCCATTTCACAAGACGCGGGCATTGGCGACAGTCCGCCACATCGTCAGCGAGAATCGACAGCACTGAGGCGCGAGTCTTGGAATTCACGAGCAGCAGGCTACGTTGACACGTCGATGGCACGACGTTCTTCCGCACCGCAGGCTCCAAAGCCCACCCTCGTTCTGTTCGTCCGCCACGGGCAGACACCGACTACCGGGGCCTCGCTTCCTGGCCGCGCTCCTAATCTTCATCTCGCCGAAAAGGGAGTGGCTCAGGCCGAGGCCGCAGCTGAGCGAATCGGCGCGCTGAAAAACGTCGCCGCTGTATACGCCTCCCCGATGGAACGCACTCAGGAGACGGCTGCGCCGATTGCACGGGCTCGAAAGCTCCGCGTCCGAAAGGCCGCCGGACTGATCGAATGCGACTTTGGCAAATGGACAGGCAAGAAGCTGGCCGACCTTCGCAAGCTGCCCGAGTGGAAAACGGTCCAGCGATACCCCAGCGGCTTCCGTTTCCCCGGTGGCGAGTCGTTCTCAGAGATGCAGAGCCGGGCCGTCGACGCAACCCACGTCCTTGTCGGCGCTCACCCCGGTGAGACGATTGTGGCCGTGTCTCATGCCGACGTGATCAAGGCTGTCGTCGCAGCGGCAACGGGTACCCATCTCGACCTGTTCCAACGGATCGTCGTCTCGCCCTGCTCGATAACCGGGATCCTGTACAGCACTGAGGGCCCGATCGTCCTCACTGTCAACTCCACGGGTGACGATCTCTCCGCGCTGGCACCATCATGACCAAGTCATTCGACTTCAGCGAAGTGGAGTTCTTCACGGTTGGCACGCTTGGCCCCCGTGGGGAGCGAGCGTTCTTCCTTCAGGGACGAGCGTCCGGGGAACTCATTTCGCTGAAAGTCGAAAAGCAGCAGGTGTCCGCCCTGGCCGACTATCTCGACCAGGTACTCGAAGACCTTCCCGAGGTTGAGCAGGAGCCTCTCGCGATAGGGGTCGCCGACCTCGATTTACGCGAGCCCGTTGTTCCCGCCTTCACCGTCGGTGGGCTCGGTGTGGCCTATGCCAGTGACGAAGATCGCCTCGTTATCATGGCCGAAGAGCTACTCGAAACCGATGAGCCCGATGAGAACGAGACCGCCCGGGCACGGTTCCTTCTGCGTCGCGACCAGGTTGCCAACTGGATCGAGCGTGCTCGCGAGATCGTCTCCGCTGGCCGGCCGCCGTGCCCGTTCTGTGGCACTCCGCTACAGCCGCGTAACGGCGACTGGTGTTCCTGCAGCAACTGAACTCTCTATGTCCGAGGAAACAGGCACTCACGAGTCCGGCACCAATCCCGAGTCGCCCTTTCTCGACCGCTCCCCCATCGAGACGGCTTGCGCTCTAACCTTGCTGGCCGAAGGGGAAGCCGACCTCGTCGGTCGCATGCCCTACTCATCGAACGCCACGTTCCTGGTGGACCTTCACCACGACGGACTCCGCGCACAGGCGATCTACAAGCCTGCGGCCGGCGAACGCCCCCTCTGGGACTTCCCCGACGGCCTGTACCAGCGAGAGGTTGCAGCCTTCAAGGTCGACGACATGCTCGGCTGGGGTTTGGTCCCACCAACGATCGTGCGCAAGGACTTGGTGCACGGCATCGGCTCGCTCCAACTCTTCATGCCCAACGACCATGAGGAGCACTACTTCTCGCTGCACGAGACAGATGACACCCACGACGACTCCTTCCGTCGTATCTGCGTTCTCGATCTCGTGATCAATAACACCGACCGCAAATCTGGGCACTGCCTACTGGGCACAGACGGGCGCATCTGGGCCATCGACCATGGTGTGGCTCTCCACCATGAGTTCAAACTTCGCACGGTGATCTGGGACTTCGCCGGCGACTGGATCGACGATGAGATCTGTGACGACCTTTGGCGGTTCTTGGCGGAGGATCTACCGGGGCCGCTGTCGGAGCTTCTGAGCCCACTCGAACGAGACGCGATGCGTACGCGTGCCCGAGCTGTTGCGACAGCGCGTCGATTTCCTGAAGATGACACCGGCGGCCGTCGCTGGCCGTGGCCGCTGGTCTGAATCAGGCTAGTTCCTTGCAAACGGTGCTTCTGGGTGTGGATATCTGTGTGGATATCCTTGTGGATAATTTTATTTCACAAAGAAATTTCATCCCATTTGCCCTGAAATTCCGAGGTTCTTCTCTCTGACAGAGAGAAACTCAAAAAATAGCCGGCTAAACCCAGCATGGAAATTTTACCTGTGCTATGGTCTCGCTTACTGCATCGCTTCTCTGGGTCTCCCGGGGAGGCGCTTTCTGCTTTTCGGCCAGAATCGCAGCCGTAGTAGACGGCGCGACAAGATTAACGCCACCTGACAACCGTGGCCCCGCACCCAGAACGCGAACGTGCCCCGAGGAGAACCTCGGGGCACATCAGATCGCTTCGCTGATCCCACCAGCGACCCGGGGCTTAGCGGTTGGCCAGCGCCTCGATCAGCTTGGGCAGCACCTTGTGGACGTCGCCCACGATGCCGAGGTCGGCAACGGCGAAGATCGGCGCCTCCGAGTCCTTGTTGATGGCAATGATGTTCTTTGAGCCCTTCATGCCCACCAGATGTTGTGTTGCACCGGAAATGCCGCATGCAAGGTAAACGGTAGGCTTGACAACCTTGCCGGTCTGCCCAACCTGGTGGCTGTAGGGAACCCAACCGGCATCAACGATGGCACGGCTTGCGCCGGCCGCTCCGCCCATGCTCTTGGCCAGAGTCTCAATCATGGCGTAGGCATCGGACTCACCAAGGCCCCGGCCACCGGAGACAACGATGCTGGCTTCGTCAAGCTTTGGTCCATCAGACTCTTCGGCATGGGTAGCCGTGATACGGGCCGCACCTGCAGCCCCAGAGTCCGGGACATCAAGATCCTCGGTGTCAGCTTCTGCACCACCGACGCCCTCAGCCTCGAACGACTTTGGCCGCACGAGGAAGATACCCGACTTGCCGGACGTGTTCTTTGTTTTCACGTCGGTAGTGCCGCCAAAGACTGGCTCCGAGCCGATCAAATGATCGCCATCAGCCTCAAGAGCCACGACGTTGGTGATCACGGGCGTGTCGAGTTTCACCGCAAGGCGGCCCGCAACATCACGACCGTCCTGGCTCGTGCCGAGCAGAAAGGCATCGGGGGTATCAACGTCACCGCCCTCGATCGCCGCCGCCACAGCGGACGCGACCGCCACACCCGGCAGGGCCCCATCGAGGTCACCGGTCGAGTACACGGTGTCAGCACCGTGCTCGCCAAGTTCCTCGGCGTAGTCGTCACCGTCGCCGGCCATGAATACCTCGACGGTGTCGGCCAGATCACGAGCGGCCGCCAGCATTTCGAGGGTGATGGAAGCAACGGCATCGCCGTTCGCCTCTCCGAATACCCAGATCTTGTCGAGTCCCATCAGAGAACCTTCAATTCGTCGAGAAACGCCACGATTCGCTCATGGGCGTCTCCTTCGTCTTCAATGATCTCCCCGGCTTCGCGGGAAGGAGCCTCTTCGATTGCGACGATTTCCTGACCGGCGCCAGCCCAACCAACCTCGTCGGCATCGATGCCGAGATCGGAAATAGTGAGTTCATCGACAGGCTTTGACTTGGCGGCCATGATCCCCTTGAAGGAGGGGTAGCGGGGCTCAACCACACCAGCAGTGACGGACACAAGTGACGGCAGCGGGCATTCGACCTCGTCGTAGCCGGCCTCGGTCTGTCGATGCACCTTGGCGGCGCCGCCATCGATGGCGACCGACTTGGCGAACGTCACAGATGGCAGGTCCATCAAGGCGGCGATCATCTCGGGCACGGTGCCCGTATAACCGTCGCTCGACTCCGTGGCGGCGAGGATCAGATCAGGTTCCTGGCGTGCGATCGCTGCCGCAAGCACCTTGGCGGTGCCGAGCGCGTCGCTGCCCTGCAGCGCATCGTCGCTCACGATAGTGGCACCGGAGGCGCCCATCGCGAGGGCGGTACGCAGGCCGCTGACCTCATTATTCGGAGCCATCGATACCAGGTGCACGTCACCGTCACCGGCAGCATCGACAAGCTGGAGAGCCATTTCGACCCCGTAAGAATCCGATTCGTCGAGGATGAGCTTCGAATCCCGTTTGAGCGTCTTGGTCTCAGGGTCGAGCGCACCAGGATCGGCTGGATCCGGGATCTGTTTTACACAAACAACAACCTTCATAGCCCCCGAGTCTGCCACCTGGTCCGGGATTTCCCCCTACACGGGCGTACGCAAATATCTCCATGATTCTGACTCGCCTCACCCGCGAGTAGCGTCAGGGCCTTGCGCGTGCTGTTCATCGTCAACTCAGTGGCCTCCTCGGTCACGGCTCGGCGTCGTGTGGTGATCCACAAAGCACTATCCACGGATCATGACGTGACGCTCGCGGAGACCTCTCGCCGCGGTCATGCAACCCGGCTCGCCCAGTCTGCGGCACGAGACGGCTACGACCTGGTTGTCGTCCTCGGTGGCGACGGCACGCTCAACGAAGCCGCCAATGGACTCGCCGGCACCGACACCGCCCTAGCGACTCTCCCCGGCGGTTCCACCAATGTCTTCGCTCGGATTCTCGGACTTCCCGACGATTCTGTCGATGCCATCGGCGTGCTCCTCGAAGCCATTGACGCGGGGTCGATCCGCCGCATCGGGCTCGGCGCTGTGGAGGGGCGCTACTTCTTGTTCCATTGTGGGGTCGGATTCGACGCGGCAGTGGTCGAGCAAGTGGAACGCAGGGGCCCCTGGAAGCGCTGGGCCGGCCATCCGCTCTTTGTCTGGGCCGCGCTCGACACCTGGTTCCGCCGCGTCAACCGCAAGGACCCTCCGCTGCGAATCGTCGGGACCGATGGCCAGGAGTGCACCACTGGGTTCTTCACCATCGTGATGAACGCCAATCCCTATACGTTCCTTGGGAGTCGTGCATTCGACCTTGTCAAGGACTTGACACTCGAAGACCCACTCGCAGTGGTCACGCTTGAGCATCTCGACCTTCGTACCCTCGGCCCTGTGGCGAGTCGGGCGCTCACGTCACGGGATCTCTCGCCCAAATCCGGTCTCGACATCCAGCGAAATGTGCGCTCGATAGTGATCGAAGCTGACCCGCCCGCGCCGTATCAAGTCGACGGCGACCATCTCGGCTCAAGCAAACGCCTTCGGTTCACCTGGACACCCGAACATCTGAGCCTCGTCGTCCCGGTAGACGAGGCGTAACGCTGGCACGCGAGGGGTTAGTCCTCACGTTGGCTACTGAGCAGCCAAACGGTCAACGACAGCGCGGCCGATGTTGGGAACGTCGGTGCAGATCCCGTCGACACCCATCGCCACGAGCTCGGCCATTCGGTCAGGGTCGTTGACCGTCCATACGTTGACCTGAAGACCCGCCGCGTGAGCCCAGTCAACAATCGTCGCGTCGACGAGCGGATCGTACGGATGGATGGCAGACATTCCGTGGGCCAACGCACGATCGATCGTGCTGCCCGGGTCGCCGATGTCGAACAACAACGCAAGTGGAATAGTCGGAGCCACCTCGTGAAGCCGATCAAGAGCATCGATGTTGAACGACGACACCAGCACCCGTTCAGGGCCGAGGTATGCCTGCACCAACCCCGCAACCGCCTCGCTGACAAGATGGTCTTCGTCATAGTCGGGATCGTTGCGGAGATTTTTGATTTCGATGTTGACGCCCATCCCCTCGCACTCCTCGAGCGCTTCGGCAAGGCTCGGGACGCTCTCGGGTAGTTCGTCGTACTCGAGTTCTCGCACCATCCGTCCATCAGGAAGACAGGCATCATGGTGCACGATGGCCACGCCATCGGCGGAGCGACGAACGTCGAGTTCGACCCAGTCAGCACCGAATTCGCGGGCCAGTCGGAACGCGTGAAGAGTGTTTTCTTCGGCTGCCTCACGAGCACCACGGTGCGCGATCACGTTCGTCATGCGTGAAGTCTCGCGTGGTTTGCATCGCGGTGTGTGGCACTTCGATCCCGAATCTGGCCAAATATCGATGAACCGGCCACGTCCAACAGTGAACGAGAACTGGTTACAAGTTTTCCTTGCGAAAACAAGAACACGTTCCTACTATGAGGACCGGTAACCAAAGAGGTTCGCTGTTACCCGTGATCTGGGGGATTCCATTGCCGCTAACTGCTGAAGTTTATTTGACGACAATCGACTGGCGTACCGACGCCGCGTGTCGTGACACTGATCCCTCCCTGTTCTTCCCCATAGGCACCACCGGAAACGCGATCGAACAGATTGCCGATGCCAAGCAGGTTTGCTTTGAGTGCGTACGCCGTGACGACTGCCTTGAGTTCGCCCTGTCAACGAACCAGGACACCGGCGTTTGGGGTGGAGCATCAGAGGAGGAGCGCCGCATAATTCGCCGACGCCGCAGGGCCGAGCGCCAGCGCGCCAGCTAAACCCCTGAAGCGAGCTATATCAGGGCTTCGATCAGTGAAGGTCCTGGCTCAGCCAGCGACGCCACCATCGCCACATTGAATTCATCTGCCGTTGTCGCTCGGGTCGCTGGCATCCCCATGCCCTGGGCCAGCGACACCCAGTCGAGATCAGGATTACCAAGATCGAGCATGCTCATTGCCTTAGGCCCCGGGTTGTGAGCGCCGACGCGGTCGAACTCGTACTGCAGAATGGCGTACTTGCGGTTGGCGAAGATCACCGTAGTGATGTCGAGGGCTTCGCGAACTTGCGTCCACAGACCCTGCAGCGTGTACATGCCCGCACCATCGGCCTGCATGCTCAGCACCTTGCGATCAGGGCAGGCAACCGCGGCCCCGACCGAAGCAGGGATGCCATAGCCGATCGATCCACCGGTGAGCGCGAGAAAGGAGTGAGCCGGGGCACCACGCATTCCCATCTGGTAGCCGGCACCGGCAGTACCGCTCTCGTTGACCATGATCGAGTCCTCCGGCATGAGATTCGCAACCGCCTGGCCGATAGCAAGTGGCGTGAGATCACCGCTTGGAAGCCCTGGCCGAGCCAGCTCCCACTGTGCCGGTTCATGACCACTGGCGCCCCCGGCATCGCACAGGGCCTCAAGAGCAGCGTCAATATCCCCTGACTTGTCACAGATCTCGTAAATCTCCGCGCCATCAGGCGTAAGCCAGTTGGGCTTATCCGGATATGCGAAGAAGGTGACCGGTGGTGTTGCCCCGATGATGATCATGTGCTCGGTGCCGTCGAGTTGCTCAGCAGCCTGTTCGCCGAAATAGGCGAGGCGACGAATCGGCGTTCGTCCCGCCCCCATCTCATGGCGCGGGGCCCAGGTCGATCCGATGATCTGTGCACCCGTAGCTGCTGCGATGCGTCCAGCCGTTCGCACGCGGCTCTCAGAAAGCGGACCACCCAAATAGATAGTGCACCGTTGACCGCTGGCAAGGGCCCGAGCAGCTCCATCAATGGCAGCGGCATCAGGGGCAACCGGTTCAGACGGTCTGCTCCCGGCCACCGCCTTGTTGGTTGTTGTGTTCCATGCCGTATCGGCCGGAAGGATCAGAGTCGCGATCTGGCCGGGGGCAACCAAGGAGGTCTCAACCGCTTCGGCTCCCATCGCGGCGACATTGTCGGCCGTGTCACACATGCGGACCCAGTGTGACATTGGGGTGGCGACGCCGACGATGTCCGAGGTCAGCGGGGCATCGTACTGACGGTGATATGTGGCATGTTCGCCGACGATGTTCACCATCGGTGAACCCGCCTTCTTCGCGTTGTGAAGGTTGGCGAGACCGTTTCCAAGCCCAGGACCGAGGTGGAGCAGCGTGGCAGCGGGAACACCACTCATCCGGGCGTACCCGTCAGCGGCACCAGTGACGACGCCCTCGAAAAGGCCGAGGACACAGCGCATCTTGGGATTCGTATCGAGAGCAGCAACAAAATGCATCTCTGACGTACCCGGATTCGCGAAGCACACATCGACGCCTGAATCGACAAGGGCGTGAACCAGCGCTTGCGCTCCAGTCATGGATGCCGCAGAGTCCGTGCTCTCAGTCAGGTCCGTGCTCTCGGTCAGGTCAGTACTATCGCTCATAGCGCACTGGTTTAGCCCAGCGGCAGCGTTTCGACCCTACGAGGAACTCGGATTTCAACGGCTGTGCCACGAGGCGCAGTGACCTGCGCCGGGCCAATCGAGATCGTTCCACCGAGATCGTGAACGATGAACGTTCGCACAATCGTCAAGCCAAGGCCAGCGTCACGATCCAGCGAGAACCCGTCGCTCACGCCGTCACCGCCGTTCATCACCCGAATGGATAACACTCGAGGATCGGCAGAAAGTTCAATGGTGACATCGGCCGACTGAGGTGCAGCGTGGTCAATGGCGTTCTGGACAAGTTCGGTGACCGCGACAGACAGCGGCATCGCCATGTCACCGGGGATCTCACCGATGCTGCCCTCCATAGCGACTTGCAGAGGGCGTTCGGGAGCGCCAAGCCCTTCTTCGACCATGCGCACGATTCGGCCGACGACATCATCGAAGTCGGCGATGTCAGCCACCTGGCTCGACAGCGTTTCGTGAACCAGCGCGATCGAACCGATCCGCCGAACCGACTGCTCGACGGCATTCCTTGCCTCCGCCGCGGGCAGCCTCCGAGCCTGAAGACGCAGAAGTGACTGAATCGTCTGAAGGTTGTTCTTCACGCGGTGGTGTATCTCGCGGATGGTGGTGTCCTTGGACACGAGCAAACGATCACGAGTCCGAAGTTCGGAAATGTCGCGCAACACAGCGAGCGCACCCGTAGCTCGACCGCGTTCGATGAGAGGATGACAGCGAACGACCACTGTGAGGTCGGGCCCATGTTCGAGTTCGGTGATGGTGCTGTGCCTGGTGGCGAGGGCCCGCCGGATCACTGAGTCGTCAATTCCCACGTCAGCAAGAGATCGTCCTTCTACGTTGGATTGCACTCCGAGGCGATGGAGCGCGGAAATTCCGTTAGGCGACGCGAATACGACACGTCGCTCGCGATCGACGAGAACAACACCATCACCCACTCGGGGTTCACGGAACTCGCCAACCTGCTCTTGCAACGAGAGCGGGAACGCACCCTCCTCAATCATCAGCGCAAAGCGTCCCCATAGACGCCGATACACCGACTCGAGTGTCGTACGGTGTCGGATCAACCCGGGTTCGGCTTCCCGCGTGAGTACCGCTATCACTTCGCCCTTGTGTCGAACCGGAATGGCGTCAACCTGAACGCGTCCGGTCATGCCTGGGAGGAGGATCTCTTCTTGGACCGTGTCATCGACTGGAGCCGCTTCTACGCGCGGGCCGAGTACACCACCGCGGGCCACTCCGTCGAAGAAGGAGGTACGGAGTAGAGCGAGGAGTTCTGGAGTGGCTGACTCTCCCACCGGATCACTGCGATAGACGGTGGCACCAACCGACGAGCGGGAGTGGCCGAGCACCACGAAGTCGGTCTGGCTATCGTCGGGGTCAACGGGAGCACTCAAGAGCACATCGGCGAAGGACAAGTCGCACGGCAACGCCCAGGTCGCGACAAGCCGCTGGAGATGCGCTATCTCATCGTGGCTCAGTGCAGTTCGTGCTCGTGCCAGCTCGGTGAGGCTTGCCATCGTGTCAGCGTATGGCAGTCACGAGGACAGAACCCGCTAGCTAAACCCGATTGGGGTGCCACCCTCGGGGCCAAGTTCGACATACGCGATCTTGGCTGCCGCGATAGCGACGTCCTTGCCTTTGTCATCGGTGAGCCACAGAGTCGAAGCTTCTCCAGATAGTGCAGCATCGACTCGGCCACGCAACTCAACGCGGTCGGCATCGTCGGGAAGTTGGATGTTGATCTCGCGCGGTGAGTCGCTTACGCCAATACGAATGTCCACGTTGTCTCCTCAGATGATCTTGAGCTCGGGGTGCGAGCGCTTGCTCGGCGCGTGAGCGATGACCCACTCTGCCATCTCCACGAACGCAAGCGACGCTTCATTGTTGGGATCCTCAGCCATAATCGGTCGGCCTTGGTCAGAACCCTCACGCATTGGGATGGTCATTGGCACTTGAGCGATGAGGTCAACCTCAAGTTTGTCGGCAAGATCCTTGCCGCCGCCGGTCCCGAAGAGCGGATAACACGTGCCGTCGTCGCCGGTGAACCAGGACATGTTTTCGATCACGCCCTTCACTTCGATGTTGACCTGCTTGAACATGAATGCAGAACGCTGAGCAACTTTCTGGGCAGCCGGGTTGGGCGTCGTGACCACAAACGCCTCGGCGCGGGGCAGGAACTGGGCCAGCGAGAGCGAGATGTCGCCGGTGCCCGGAGGCAGATCAATGAGGAGGAAGTCAGGGTTGTTCCAGTACACGTCGGTGAGGAACTGCTCGAGTGCCTTGTGCAACATCGGACCACGCCAGATGACAGGCTGGTCTTCCTGAGCAAAGAAACCCATGGACACGCAGCGGACGCCGTGTGTCTCGGGAGGGATGATCATGTCGTCGATGACCGTCGGGGGCTGCGACACACCGAGCATGCGCGGAATGGAAAATCCCCAGACATCGGCGTCGATAACGGCGACGGTGTTTCCAGCGTTGGCAAGAGCAATAGCGAGATTGGCAGTCACCGACGACTTGCCCACGCCACCCTTACCGGAAGCGATAAGCATCACGCGAGTGCGGTTGCCTGGTTCGTTGAACGGGATGGAGCGACCCTCGGCGTGGCCGTGGGCCGCCTGGCTACCGGCGCTGGCCGATGGATCACCATGGACAAGCTCGCGAACCTTGGCTCGCTGCTCGTCCGTCATGACTCCGAAGTCAAGGGTGACGACGGAGACGCCGTCGAGGGCGGTAGCAGCGTCGGTGACACGGGTCGTTATCTCATTGCGCAGTGGGCAACCGGCGATGGTGAGATCGATCCCGACCTCGACATGACCCCCGTCGATGATCACGGAACGAACCATCCCCAGGTCAACAATGCTGCGATGCAACTCAGGGTCTTCGACGGGGCGCAGGGCCTCGATTACAGCAGCTTCGGTCACGGACATGCAGGCTCCAGCTATTTCCACTACGGCGATAGGTAGAATACCCGAGTGGATGGTGTGTCCCCCCGTCTGGAGACGGCTTCTAAGTTAAGTCCCACCGAGTTCGCTTCGGCGGTCACGGCCATTACCAGCGCGTTCGGCGATCCCACCCGCAGAGAGATCTATCTGTTCGCCCATGCCCAGAGTCATGGCATCACCGCCACCGAGACCGCGAAGCAATTCGATCTGCATGCCAACGTGGCTCGTCACCATCTCGACAAACTCTCATCAGGTGGGTACCTCGAAATTACGCTGGCAAAGCCGTCCGGTGATGTGGGACGGCCCTCGAAGCGCTACCAGGCCACGCAGCCAGAGGTTCGCCTCGAGGTGCAGGTGCGTCACGACGACATCCTTGTGAGCCTGCTGGGCAAGGCACTGGGGATGCTCTCGCCCGAGGCAGCCGAGCAGATGGCCGAAGAGGTCGGCGTCGAGTACGGCAAAGCCATGGCCGATTCCATTGAGCCGAACGCTACCCATCGCTCGTTCCAGGGCGCGCTACACGCGGTTGCTGACGCACTGTCGGCTCATGGTTTTGCAGCGCGGGCCGAAAGGACCGAGGGGTCAGCGCCACAGATCATCGCCGAGCATTGCCCATTCGGCGATGCGGTGGTTGAGTACCCGGTGATTTGCGCAGTAGACCGCGGAATCGTGAAGGGGATGCTCAGCAAGCTCTACGGGCCAACAGCTACTGACACAGCCTCATCAAAGCCCCACGGCGACGATGTTTGCGTCACGCACGTGACGCTTTAACCGTAGGCGGAAACTCAGCCCACCGACCTCAACGTCGGCGCGCCGGTTTGCGTCGTTCCCAACCGACCTTGGTCCAATCCTGGCGGACGCGTCGGTCGAGCCCACCGCGACGCTCGGAGTTCTCGCGATTGGCTAAATGGGCCCCAATCCACGAGTCGACGTCGCGGAGACAACCGAGCATGGCACCCGGATCATCGCGGGAGACGACTGCGAACGAACCGTTGGCGCCGACAGTCACCGCAGACCAGTGCTCGGCGGCTACAAGCACCACTTTTGAAGTCGGGCTTAACTCAGCCAGTCGGGGCAGACCACGCCTTTGACCTCGTAGCCCGTCCGTAGGAGCAAGTCTTCGAAAACTTCGAAACGCTGCGAAATCAGGACAGCTGATTGAGGGTTCGTCTCCATCAGTGCCACCTCCGCCCTGATTGTGATCACCTGGCATCATCGTTGACACAGAACAGTTCGCTCACTGGGTCTTCTCGCACGCCAACTATGGTGGCCCGGTGACCCTCTACCTCGTGCGGCATGCGACTG
>JABIQM010000178.1 GCA_018699415.1 Acidimicrobiaceae bacterium | reverse complement strand
GTATGGGCCAGGGGATACGAACGTCATCGATCGCTACTTCGACGGACCCGAGTTGTACAACGTGACCTGGGAGAGCGACGCCAATGTCGGCTATCAAGTTGGCGCCTGGTTCGTCGCCTACCTCGCCGACCAAGTCGGCGAAGACAAGCTCCTCGAATTTTGGATCAACACCCAAAGTGGGGAACTCTTCGAGGAAAATTTCTTGTCAACCTTCGGTGGGGACTACCGAGCCTACGTAGATGAATTTGACGCTTTCCTTCATAGCAATGATCAGACTGCCCTACTGGAACTGTTGCCGACTTCATGAAAACCGCTGGTGCTCGGAGATGCCTACCTCGGAGCATCTCAAGCCGATGCTCCTGCGTGAGCGAGACCGGAAACTAGATCGAATGACTCTTACAACTAGCGGGGGGGGCGGTAACTTCGTGCATGGTTCGCCAGTAATTCAAATTAGGGAGAGATACGAATGTAGATAAACACGAAACGAACAAGGCTTGCCGCCATTGTCGGCATCGCCGCACTGCTAGGCGGAATCACGATGGCTGCGGCGACGGGTGCCTTTGGCGATGTCGATGAGGACGCGTTCTATGCAGCCTCTGTTGATTGGGCTTACGACAACGGAATCACCGAGGGAGCTAGCGCCACCACTTTCGAACCGGACCGGGCGCTCACCCGCGGCGAGGGCGTCACCATGCTCCACCGTTTCTCTCAAGGCGCCAACGGGGGCATGCACTTTGCCCCGATTCAAGCGGTGTTGGATGCGGGAACATCGATCGAATTGCTGGAACTTGATGGCGTCTCTCTCAATGTCCAGTGCTACGAAGGAGTTTGGGTAGATCCTACTACTGGGGAAACCGACGAAGATTACCCCGACGCAGTTGACATGGGGATCTATGTGTACTTCACGAGCGCCGATGACGGCTGGTATATGGTCAACGAGAATTCCGATGGGCCGCTCAACGCTGGTGATTTGGCCGACCTAGTTGACAACTATGTTGGTGATGAGGAAGAGGCTGGCCCTGAGTACGCTTACTTTGAGTACGACGCTGGTGCGGCAATCACCCCGAACGGTGGCTACATAGGCGTTGACGGCGAAACAAACACCTACATCCTGTACTCCAGCGTTCGCGATAACGACTGTGAGTTCTATGGCATGCTCCAGTGGGCGGAGCCACCGGGAGACTGATTACGTATGAATGCCGGCGCCCAATGGGGCGCCGGCATTTGTAGTTTTCGCCCTGATCTCAGCGTTCTCGGGTGGAGAACGCCCAGTTAACTTCGATTCATCACACAACCTTGGCGAACTGGTTGTCGGCGGACCTCAGGGCTCACACGAACTGGCCTGCGATTAAACCGTCGCCCGTTCGATGTCGCTGAGCTTCAAGTCGATCCCGAAACCGGGGGCATCGCTGGGCACGATCGTGCCATCCACGACCGGCCCCATACCCGGGAGCGGACGAAACGTTGCCATCAGATCTTCGGGGATCGGACCGCCGTAGTACATCTCGCTCACGGTGTTGGCGGCGAGTGCCACCCCGAGGTGCTGCCCGTACGGGTCGTTGCCGGCGCAATGCAATGCAAGCTCAATCCCCGACGACTGAGCAAGAGCCGCAATTCGTCGCGTCGGTGTCACCCCACCCACCCATAGTGCGTCGGGTTGCACAATATCGACATAGCCCTGCTCGATCGCTAAGCGAAACGGCGCCACGCCATACCAGCGTTCGCCCGAGGCGAGTCGAACATTTGGCAACGCACGACGAACCTCGGCGTAGGCGGCCCAATCCTCCGGAAACACATAGTCCTCGATCCAGTCCACGCCGTGAGGAGCGAGCAACTCGCCCAGAGCGATGGCGTCGCTCGCTGATTGGATCGCCCAGCCATCAACTCGAATCGGCACGTCCAGGCCAACCATGCGTCTGGCGTTGGTGAACCGATCCACATTCAGCGTGGACGCAGCCTCAACATCGCTGCCCCACGGACAAGGCAGTTTTACTGCCCCAAACCCCGCATCGACATAGGCGCCGATGTCACTGCCTGTTGCATAACAATCGAGCGCTGAGCGCGACGGTCCACCCAAGAGTTCATAGACAGGGACCGACTCCTGTTTGCCGAGCAGGTCCCACAACGCCAGATCGACAGCGCTGATCGCGTAGCTGAGCACGCCCGACAACCCGAGATGAGACCCGCCGCCCTTCGCCATCACGTCCCACGCATGCTCAACATCGGACGTATCGAGGCCAACGATCATCGGTCCGAGATAGTCGTTGATCAGCGGAACCGATGGGCCGGCGTGGCTGGACATCCCAAACCCCCATGACCCGTCTTCAGCGGTCACAACACAGGCAACATCGTCCCAGGGCGGCCGAAACAGAGCGCCGCAATCCTCGTAGCGTGCATCGTCGCCCATGGGGTTCATGGACGAACTCACCAACGCTTGGTCGAACCCGGATGCCTTGCGGCCCAGAGCAGCCGGCTGTGTCACTGCGGCGGCATGCACCGATTGGATGCGCAAAGGCTACTCCCCTACATCGATCTCGGAACTCGCCAGATCCCCGTCCGGCTGACGTGGATGGTAGGCAACGACCTCCACCTCGACCCGAACATCGACCAGCAGATCGCTGACGACGGCAGAACGGGTAGGTGGCTCGACGGGAAAATACTCGCCGTAAACCTCGTTGAAGCCACCAAAATCATCGCGGTCACGCAGCCAGACCATCGCTTTCACCACATCGCTCAGCTCGCAACCGGCCTCGGTCAGAGTGGCGGTGATGTCGTCAAGTACAGCTCTCGTCTGGTCCTCGATCGAGCCTGTGGTCATCGGTACGCCGTCCTGCATCGGCACCTGGCCGGTGAGGAAGACAAAGTCGCCGGCCCTGATCGACCGCGACAATGTGAGCACTCGACCGCCGATCTCGAATGGTCCACCGATTATCTGCTTCTGCGTTGCCATCTGCTGAGCCTTTCGTTGACGTCACCGTAGACGGACGGCGCCACCGCCAAGAATTAGAACAGAAGCAACTAGATTTCTCTGAAACAGCGAAGCTTGGTCTAGGACCTCGAGGAGTGTCAGCCGCGATGACAGATATCCGCACCTACCAGATGTTGATCGACGGCGAATGGGTCGACGCCTCCGACGCTGCTTCGTTCGACAGCGTCAACCCGACAACCGGCGAGGTTTGGTGCCGGGTTCCTGAGGCCACCGAAGCCGACGTCGATCGGGCCGTGCACGCCGCGCACCGAGCATTCACCGATGGTCCATGGTCGACGATGGTGCCCACCGAGCGAGGCAAGTGCCTCACCCGACTCGCAAACCTGCTCGCCGACTCGTCGGAGAAACTGGGACGAACCGAATCGATCGACTCGGGCAAGATGCTGAAAGAGACCCGCTGGCAGGCGGCCTACATCGCCCAGTTCTTCGAGTTCTACGCCGGGTGCGCCGACAAGATCAGTGGCTCGACGCTGCCCATCGACAAGCCCGACATGTTTGTCTTCACCAAACGCGAACCGCTTGGCGTGGTTGCCGCGGTTGTTCCCTGGAACTCGCAACTGTTCCTGGTCGCTGTCAAAATTGGTCCGGCGTTGGCCGCCGGAAACACCGTCGTACTCAAGGCTTCCGAGCACGCATCTGCAGCCATGCTCGAATTCGGTGAACTGATCGCCGAAGCCGGGTTCCCGCCCGGCGTTGTCAACATCGTGACCGGTCACGGCGAACCCTGTGGTCGAGCATTGACCTCACATCCATTGGTCGCCCGCATCTCGTTCACCGGGGGCCCGGGGGCCGCC
>JABIQM010000165.1 GCA_018699415.1 Acidimicrobiaceae bacterium | reverse complement strand
GCCGCTCATGGCCTCGGCCACCGCCGCATAGGCCGGCCAACTGTCGTAGGGGGACTCGACGGCGTTTCCGAAACCGCTGATGGAGAGATAGACGACGTTGGGGTGTGCGGTCCGTACGTCTTCGTATCCGAGTCCCATCCGGGCCAGTGAGCCCGCCTTGAAGTTCTCGGCCACGATGTCGAATTTGGGGGCCAGGTCGAGGACGAGTTGGCGACCCGCATCGGCCTTTACGTCGATGCCGATCGACCGCTTGTTCAGGTTGTTCCGCAGGAACGTGGCGCCAACAGGGCGCCCATCGGGGTCGGCCATTGCGGGCTGAGAGCTTCGCCCGAGGTCACCGAATTTTGGGTGCTCAATCTTGACCACCTCGGCCCCGAGTCGTGCGAGCAACTGGGTGGCGAATGGCAGGGCCTGCATCTGCTCGAGCGCAAGCACCCGGATGCCATCCAGTGGCTTGCCGACCCCGGCTGCTTGTTCGTTCGCGGTGTCGCCGAGCCTCACTCGATCTCCTCTGATCTGACTGCAACCGTAACCGACGAGGGTGCCACTATCTGACGTCGCGTCAGATTCTGTAGGCTTGCCATAATGCGAGGAATCACGGCGTGGGCCACATATCTACCGTTTCGTCGTCTCGATCGCGGCGATATTGCCGCCGTCGCAGGCAAGGGTGGTGGTCGCGGCACTCGCACGGTCGCCAGCTTTGACGAAGACGCCACCACGATGGCAGTCGAGGCTGGTCGGCGGGCGATGCGGCCACTCGATAGTCAGCCCGATCTCTTGCTGTTCGGCTCGGTGAATCCGGCATACGCGGACAAGACCAACGCCACGGCAATCCATGCTGCGCTCGGGCTCAACGCGAGTTGTGGTGCGTTCGATCTCGGCTTGTCGCCGAGGTCTGCGCTGGCAGGAGTGCTTCTTGCGGCAAAGGGCGCCGACTCCGTCCTTGTCGTCTCTGGCGATATACGCACTGGTCTTGCCGGTTCTGTCGCCGAATCGGCAGGCGGCGATGCGGGTGCCGCGATCATGATCGGTGACGATTCCCCCGAGACCCCTGTTCTCGCTGAGATCATTGGTGCGTCGAGTCGTACCGCCGAGTTCGTCGACCGTTGGCGGACCCCGGGTGAACCTCATTCCAAGGTGTGGGACGAAGCGTTTGCCCAGACCACGTACATCCCTCTTGGGTCAGAGGCGTTTCACGCGGCGCTCAGCGATGCCGGTGTCGAGGTCGACCAGGTTGCGGCCGTCGCCATCAGCGCTCCAACGCCGCGGATCTCCGCCGCCAGCGCAAAGAATCTCGGTCTGTCAAATGTTGTCGATGACTTCTCGCAAACAGTCGGACAATGTGGGGCCGCCCAGCCCGGCTTGATGCTCGCTCACCTGCTCGAATCAGCATCCCCGCGCGACATCGTGGTGTTCGTGTCGCTGAGTGACGGTGCCGACGTGATCGTGATGCGGGCGACCGATGCAATCGCCGCTGATCGACACGTCCCTACCGTCGCCGATCAAGCCGCCGCCGGCGCCCCAGTGAGCTACGGAAAGTTCTTGTCGTGGCGAGGCACGCTCCAAGTCGACCCGCCCCGACGCCCTGAGCCTCAGCGTGTGTCAGCCACCGCCGCCGCCCGCAGCAACGACTGGAAGTTTGGGTTCGTCGCCAGCGTGGACCCAGCAACCGGAAGCGTTCACCTGCCCCCATTGCGCGTGTCAGCCGATGGCGAACGAACCGATGCCATGGGGCAACGGCCGATGGCCGACGTGTTGGCCACGATCGCCACGTTCACGATCGATCGAGTGGCGTTCTCACCGAGTCCGCCGATTGTGTTTGCGGTCGTGGACTTCGATGGGGGTGGACGTCTACCGCTCGAGGTTTGTGACTGTGACGAGAGCGAGGTCGAAATCGGTCAACGGGTCGACATGACCTTCCGTCTACTGCACACGGTCGACGGCATTCCCAACTACTTCTGGAAGGCACGGTTGCAGCGTGGGTAGTCACGGCATCAAGGATCAGATCGCCATCATTGGCATGGGGTGTACTCGGTTTGTCGAGCAGTGGGACAAGGGGCTCGATGACCTGATCATCAGCGCCGCCGACGCCGCCTACGCCTCGGCCGGGATCAACAAAGCCGACGTCGACGCGTATTGGTTTGGTACAGCACAGGGAGGCATGAGCGGCATCACCATGGCGCGTCCGTTGCAGCTCCAAAACAAGCCCGTGACACGGGTCGAGAACTATTGCGCCACCGGATCTGAAGCGCTTCGTCAGGCGGCCTATGCCGTGGCGAGTGGCGCCTACGACATCGCCATGGCGCTCGGTGCGGAGAAGACGAAGGACTCGGGATTCCAGGGCCTGAACGCCACCCCGCCACCCAACGACGGCACCGGCCGCACCCTCACCGCGGCGGCCATGTTTTCGATGGTCTCACCGGCCTATGGCCAAAAGTACGACGTGAGCAGTGATGAGATGCGCCAGGCAACGGCGCATGTCGCACAGAAGAACCACGCCAATGGCGCTCGCAATCCGTTGGCCCAGTTCCAGCGCGAAGTCACGCTCGACACGATCTGTGGCTCGCCCACGATTGCCGGCGATCTCGGTGTTTTTGATTGTGCCGGCGTCGCCGACGGTGCCGCCGCAGTGATCATCTGTCGGGCCGAAGATGCCCACAAGTACTGCGATGACCCCCTCTACATCAAGGCGTTGTCGTTCGTGGCGGGTAACGGCTCTGGCCTTACCGATCCCGACTATGACTACACGACCTTTCCGGAGATCGCGGCGTGCGCGATCGATGCGTACGACCAGGCGGGAATTGCCAACCCAAGCGCGGAGATCGCCATGGCTGAAGTGCACGATTGCTTCACGATCACCGAAGTTGTTTTGATGGAGGATCTGCAGTTCTCCGAACGCGGTCATGCGTGGCGGGAAATGCTCGACGGGCGCTTCGATCGGCAGGGGGATATGCCTGTGAATGTCGACGGTGGGCTGAAGTCGTTTGGCCACCCAGTTGGAGCTTCTGGCTTACGGATGCTCTATGAGGCTTGGCTACAGCTACGCGGCAAAGCAGGTGACGAGCGACAAATCGAAACGGTAAACCCTGAGCGAAATCTCGCCCTCACCCACAACCTGGGTGGCTACCCGGGCGAGATGGTGAGCTTCATCGCCATCGTTGGTACCGAACTGGACTAGACCCGGTTCGCTCGACCTCAGAGGTATTCGGCGAATCCGTCGAGGATTGTCAGTACCTCATCGCGGGGACGTGAGTCGACGTTGAGCACAACCTCGGTGCAGCCAAGTTCGGCGTATTGGTCGAGCTTTTCGCGGTTTGGGATCGTGCCGAAAGGGACGACATCGGGGGAACCATCGCGGCCGGCGGCCGCCCATGCTTCCTGCAGGATCGGAAGCGATCTGCGTACACCGCCACCACCGATGGGCAGCCAGCCGTCAGCAAACTCGGCGACGTGGGCGAAGAGTTTCGGACCAGCGCCGCCTCCCACATAGGTGGGAATGCGTGGCTGCTGCAGGGGCTTTGGCCAACTGAAGCTTGAGTCAAAACTCACGAACTCACCGTCGAAGGACGCCTCGTCTTGTGCCCACAACGCCTGCATGGCGAGGACATGCTCGCGGGCATGGGCCCGGCGGGTGGTGTACTCGACGCCGTGGCTGTTCATCTCCTCAACGTTCCATCCGTAGCCGATCCCGAATTTGGTGCGACCACCGCTCAACTGGTCGAGCGAGGCCCACACCTTGGCGAAGCTGATGGGATCATGTTGCGCGGCCAGCGATATGCCCGAGGCGAGCACGAGAGTGTTAGTTGCCGCGGCGCAGGCGGCAAGCACGGTTGGTGGGTCCATGGCGCGGTAGTACTGCTCGGGAAGGTCGGTGCCGCCGGGAAACGGCGTGACCCGACTGGCAGGGATATGGGTGTGCTCGGGCAGCCAGAGCGATGAAAATCCGCGTGACTCGGCTTCCATCGCCAACTCCACGGGATTGATCGCCTTGTCGGTGGCGAACATTGTCAGGCCAAGTTTCATGGGGTCCTACCAGAGGTCGTTGATGTACCGGTCGGTGCCGGGCACGGTTGGAATGTAGGGGGCTGTCCACACGTGGGTGGCGAGGCCGCTCGCTTCGAGCTCGTCGCCCCATTTGCCGTATCCGTCGGCCCAGTGTTGGGCGGGATCGTGGTCAAGGAAGTGCAACTGGATGAAACGTCGGTCATCGGGGGCATTGGCGGGTACGTCGGGGGCATCATCGGGCAATGGGAGCATGGTCGATGTGCCAATGACGGATGGCCCCCACGGCTGAGTGAACGCGTGACTACTCCACGCCCCGGTCCATGTTTCGACGTCGTTGAGCGAGGCGTCCTCGTGCAACTGACCTGCAGTCACCACGAGTCCAGCGAAAGCTCGGTCAAGGGCGAGTTCGATCGGAGTGTCGTGTTGGTGCACGGCCCGGTGTTCGTACATTGCCGTGTGGGTGTGATCGCGCTGCGAAAACATGCGTCCGGTGGCGTGGAGGTCCATGACGGTGGCGAGCGCCCAGGCGGACCACTCATCGTGAAATCCCTTCTGAATCCAGTAGATGGCAAGGAGACTTCCGCCCAGCGGGTCGGCACACATCGGTGATGTCGCGGGAGAGCGAAGGTCCTTCAACCGCTTCGGCGCCACGAACCGGCCACCGGCGAAGCAATGGGGGCCTACGAGGCACCCGGCGTAGAAGTGGTCGGTCTCGTACCAGCGGTTGTAGTCGAGTTCATGGCCGCGATGTGGCTCGACGGCGGTGAACAGGAGTGTGCCAAGGTCGATGGGTGCAGCCACGCTTCAACGATATCGCGTGAATCTGACACGACTTCAGATTCGGGGGCTGACTAAGGTCGAGCGATGCGACGTGTTTCGTTGGAGACCACAGCCGTTGTCACGATGGAGATGCAGCGAGGCATCTGTGGCGATCTGGCCTCCATCGAGCCCTTGGGTGATGCCATGGTCGAACGTGGAATTGCGCCGTGTGTGGGTCGGCTGGTCGTCGCCGCTCGAGAGGCGGGGCTCGCGATTGTGCATTGCACCTTCAGCTTGCGCCCCGACCGCCTGGGCACGGACATGTCGCTGCCGTTGTTGCGGGCGGCTTGGTCCGACCCGAGCTATCTCCTCGAGGGCACGGCCTCGACGGAGTTGCTCCCAGAGATTGTGCCTGACTCGAGCGACATCATCTGCAACCGTCATCACGGGGTGAGTCCCTTCGCAGGGACCAAGCTCGATGCCATATTGCGGCGGCGCGGTATCGGCACAGTGGTTGTGGTCGGCGTCTCCCTCAATGTCGGAATCACCGGGCTGGCGATCGAGGCGGTCAACCACGGCTACAAGGTATTTGTCGCAAGCGATGCGGTGATCGGCGTGCCAATTGCCTATGGCGATGATGTGCTCCGGAACTCGCTCGCCCCGATCGCCACCCTGGCAAAGGTCGACGACCTCATCGCAGCCCTAGCGCAGTAGCGGTAACAG
Source organism: Acidimicrobiaceae bacterium (assembly GCA_018699415.1). Classification (GTDB taxonomy): domain Bacteria; phylum Actinomycetota; class Acidimicrobiia; order Acidimicrobiales; family Aldehydirespiratoraceae; genus JAACCU01. Next base: position 1,015 of record JABIQM010000165.1, on the reverse strand, counting down.
TTCGGCTCCGGCCCAGCTGAGTTGAGCGCAGTACTCGTCGAGGCTGTTGGCCATAACGCGGATTTGGATCTGGTTCACATCGGCTGGCATCGCTGACAAGAGTCGGTCTGCGACCTGCGTGGCGCTCCCTGTGATCGTGTACTTCCCGAGGTCGACGTCCGCTGCGCCCAGATGGATCGGCGGCGCGATGTGGCCGATGGCGAAGCCGTCGACGGGTCGTTGGGCGCGCGCAAGGCGATCCTTCAGCGACTCGACGAGGCGGGGAGTTGCGGGGCCCTGAGGGAGCCAGCCATCGCCGACGTCAACGGCTCGTCGGATGGCGGGGGCCGAAGACCCGGCGATCCAAACGGGGGGTCGAGGTTGCTGAGTTGGGCGAGGTGATGCCCCGAACCCAGCGACGAATTCGTTCTCGAGCGCGAGGACCAGTTCTGGTAGACGTTCGTCCATAACTCGCCCGCGGCTACTGAAGTCGAGGTTGAGCAGGTCAAATTCCTCGGCGAGATGGCCCGCCCCGATGCCTGCGACCAGTCGACCCCCGGACAGATGATCGACTGCAGAAAGTTGCTTTGCCGCCACTCGTGCATGGCGATATGGCAGCACATAGACATGAGTGAGCAGGTGTATTCGTTTTGTCTTTGCCGCCAGCCAGGAGAGTGTGGCGATGGGATCCATCCAGTGGGTTCCCATTGCAGGGGCGGCGCGTTCAGGGATGGCAATGTGGTCACACACGCCGACATAATCGAACCCCGCGACCTCGCATGTCTGGGCCACCTGGGCGAGATCCTCGGGGCTAGCGGAACGTTCCCACTCGGCGACGAACAGCGAACTCTGAGCCTGGATGGGGAGTTGGGTGCCCACCCATCGATGCCCGGGGTCGATGCAAAGCACGGTCGTGTCAGTTACGACTGATCTTTGTGCCGGCGAAATCCCCGGCATTGCGCCACTGGACGAGATACTCCGAGTAGTCGAGCAGGCTTCCCGCATACACGAGGTTTCGGGCAGCTTTCGCCGTGCG
>JABIQM010000302.1 GCA_018699415.1 Acidimicrobiaceae bacterium | reverse complement strand
TCTGACCCCGAAGCTGGCGCCGCGTTCGCCGAGACGACCGGCGGCGCCATCGACCAGGTCGCAGATGACACAGGCCTCGATGAATGGCGGACCCACGCGACGACATATCAGGCTGGGCCCTTCACCATTCGACCACCGTGGCTGCCTCAGACCCAGCTTCCCGACCTCGTGATCGATCCTGGCCGCGCCTTCGGCAGCGGTTCACATGCCTCGACCCAACTCGCAGTCGAGTTGCTTTGTGACCAACTTGGCGTTCTGGCCGACCAGGCCGTCTCGTCACCACGTGTTGCCGACATCGGTTGTGGCAGCGGTGTGCTTGCGGTCACTGCCGCCATCCTCGGCGCAACATGTGTTGGCGTCGACGTCGACCCTGCAGCCATCGACGCGACTAACGCCAACGCCACCGCCAACGGTGTCGCCGCGGCCATCGAGGTTCGACCAGGATCGGTGAAGGAGGCATCCGGCGAATACGAACTCGCCGTCGCGAACGTCACCATCGATATCCATGAGTCGATCGCAGCCGACTTCCACCGTCATCTGGTGGCCCGACACGTCATCGTCGCCGGTCTTCTCGCCGGACCGCAGGAGCAGCGGGTGGCCAGCGCGTACGACGCCGAGGTCGTAGAGCGACGCCAACAAGGAGAATGGGTAGCCCTCGTTCTAGGTTTGCACGATGCACTCCCGTCTGATCGCTGACAAATGCCGGTGATGGTCCCATCCACGGACGAGGTCCGTGTTGCCGTCCACGAATTTGGTGGGTCTGGCCCACTCTTGGCGATCGTCCATGCCACCGGCATGCACGCGCACAGCTATCGCAAGGTTGCCCATGGACTCACCGATATTCGTCGCGTCGTCGGAATCGACCTTCGCGGGCATGGTGACTCTGAGACCCCGGATGTGGACCTGGCATGGACCGGCATGGTCGATGACTGTTGCGCAGTCCTCGATCACCTCGGCGCCGCCGAGCCGATCGATTTCGTCGGCCACTCAATGGGTGGCTGCACGGTGGCAGGAACAGAGTTGATCCGTCCCGGTTCCGTACGAACCGCCTGGCTCTTCGAGCCGATCATCTGGCCCGAACCCATCATCGATCAGGACAATTTCATGGCAACCGCGGCGAGGAGTCGGCGGCGAACATTCGAATCTTTCGAGGCCGTCATTGAGCGATACAGGTCGCGACCACCCTTTCGCGACATCGACCCGGAGATGTTGGAGGACTACGTCCGTCATGGGTTCCGTCAAACCGATGAAGGAGTGACTTTGAAGTGCGCCCCTGAGGACGAGGCGCAGGTTTTCTCCAACGTCCGAGTCGACGTCTTTCCGCAACTCGACAAGCTGAGGATGCCGATCACCGTCGTCGGGTCCGGTGACGGACGCCCGCCTGCCGGCGTCGCTCGCCAAATCGCGGCAGCACTGCCGAACGGAACCCTCTCAGAATGGAACGATCTCACTCACTTCGGCCCGTTCGAGGATCCCGCCCGAGCCACAGCCGAGATTCGCGCACTGATTTCATGAGTGCAGGTCACATGAACACTGATCGGATGAACCCCTGATATGACGATCGATCCCCGCACACCGGTCATCATCGGTATCAGCCAGATCTCCTACCCAACGCCAAGGCTCGACAACCCCCTCGACGCGATCGACATCATGTCCGAGGCAGTCTCGGCTGCCCTCGCCGATACCGGGGGCTCCGACGTAGCCAACGCAATCGACACTCTCGCAGTGGTCGCCGGCTTATTTTCGTTCCGCGATCCTGCGGCGCTGATCGCCGCCGAAATCGGCGCACACAATGCACGCACCGTTCTCACCTCGATGGGTGGCAACACGCCGATCACGTTCACCGGCGAACTGGGAGATCGGATCTGGCGCGGTGAAGCCGACATTGCGGTCTTGGTGAGTGGCGAAAGCAACGCAACCCGGCGAGCACTGAAAAGGCAGGGACGCCGGCTCAAGCACCGCGCTGAGCAGTCAAGCGAACCAATGCAAGCATGGGGCCCCACACTCGAAATGGGTAGCGAGGTCGACACGGCTCGAGGCGGCGAACTCCCCCGCAACACGTACGCCGTCATGGATAGCGCTATTCGGGCCCACCGTGGCGAATCACTCGACGATGCTCGAGATCGGGCCGCCGAACTCTGGGCCGGCTATGCGGGTGTAGCCACAGCGAACCCACACGCAGCCGACCCAGCAGGCATGACCGCCAGCGAGATCCGCAACCCCAGCCCGACCAATCGCATGGTGTCGTGGCCCTATACAAAAGCCATGTGCGCCAACAATCATGTCGATCAAGCGGCAGCCGTCATTGTCGCCAGCACCGAGGCAGCAGACCGATTCGGCGTACCGGCAGAGAAACGAATCTATGTTCACGACACTGTCACCACGGTCGATACCGACAGCATCCTGACCCGCCGAGAACTCCACCACGTTCCTGCTCTTGCGCTCGCCGCTGCTGAAATGACGGAGCGGTGGGGGTCGTTGACCGATATCAAGCATCTTGACTTTTACGGCTGTTTCCCGTCAGTGGTCACACTCAGTTGCGAACTCTTAGGCATCTCACCAAGCCGTCAACTCACCGTCACCGGCGGCTTGGGCTTCGCCGGGGCACCGCTCAACTTTGCCGCTGGTCAATCGCTCGCCGCAATGGTTCCGGTCCTTCGCGCCGATCCATCCTCTCAGGGAGTTGTGCAAGGCAACGGTGGCCACGCGTCCAAGCACTCGTTCGGGCTTTACTCTGCTCAGCCTCCGCAGGCCTACCACTCGGCAACCGTGGCCTACGACCAAAGCCCGACGACGGCCCAAGCCGACCCTGGCCGAAGCGGGGATGTTGTGGTCGATGGTGTCACCGTTGAACACGACAGTGAGGGCCCCGTTCGTGCCGTGCTGGCCTGCCGATTCGACGACGGGTCACGCCTGTGGGCGAACTCCACTGATGTGGCAGTCATGACTGCGATTGAGACCAAAGAAACGGTCGGGACAAACGGAACAGTCAGCGCCGGCCAGTTTTCGTTCTAAGTTGGTCGGCCCCACCGGGTGAAAGGTCAAGACCTCCGCTCGGCTAGATTCTCCCCATGGGAGAACATGTCCACCTCGACCGAAACGCCGCAGATCGTGTAGCCACGATCCGTCTAGATCGACCAAAGGTCAACGCCATCAGCGCTGATATGGTCGCCGATCTCAGCGATATCTGCGACGAACTGCGAGACGATGCTTCTGTTCGGGCCGTGGTGATAACCGGTGGCCGCAACGTCTTCGCGGCCGGCGCCGATATATCTGAGTTCCCGAGCTTCGACGGAGCCGCCGCCCATGCCTTCTCTCGACGGTTCAATCGTTCACTCTTGGCAGTCGAGCAACTCCCCCAGATCACGATTTCCGCAGTCAATGGTTATGCCCTCGGCGGAGGCCTCGAAGTGGCGTTGTCGACCGACTTCCGTATGGCAGCCGAGGACGCAAAGTTTGGTGTTCCCGAAATTCAACTCGGTCTGATCCCGGGCGGCGGCGGCACCCAGCGGCTGGCCCGAGTTGCCGGCGTCACAATGGCGAAGGAAATGGTCTACACCGGCATGCACGTCGATGCCGAAACGGCGCTGGCCAACCGCATCGTGTCGTCCATCCACGACCCTGACACGCTCCTCGACGAGGCGCTCGCCAAGGCCGCCCGATACGCCGCTGGCCCGGCCGCGCTCCGCCAGGCCAAGGAAGCAATCATGGAAGGCCTTCATCTTCCACTCGATGAGGCAATAGAGGTCGAGGCCCGAAAATTCGGCGAAGCATTCGAAACCGAAGATTGCACCACGGGGGTACAAAGCTTTCTGGAGAACGGTCCAGGCAAGGCCACCTTCACCGGACGCTGATCGCTCGGCCGACTGGGGCACAGTCGCTCAGGCGACTTCCATCTCGTTGAGACGCCAACTGGTGAGTGCGAGTGCACTTACAACAATCGCTGCGGGGACAACAATCCCCATCGTCACGCTGAGCGTGCCGAGATCAAGATCAACATCGGTCATCGATGTCAAGATTGACCGCGTGTACCCGCGCACAGCCATCCGGGCGGTCGCCGCGCCGAACTGGGCAACCAACCCTTCCCACAGCAAGATGTAGACAACGCCCCAAATCACTGGGTTCCGAACCAGCACACCCAGAAACAAGAAGACGGCCGCATAGGTAACAACGCCAACGAGAGCGGCGAGAACGGTAGCCGCAACCAGATCAGAACCAGCATCAAGAAGCACGGCAGAAACAGCCAAAGGCAGCAGCGTCAACGGCACGCTCACCGTAACCGAGGCCAACCATGCTCCCAAGGCGATCGGGAATCGACCCATCGGCCGTAGCCAGAGGTAAACGAGTGTCGCATCCTCGCGCGTATCGCCGAGGGCTGCGGCGGCAAAGACCAGCGCCACGATCGGCACAACCAGCGTGAATCCCATCAGGTCGATGAGCGCCACGCCCACCTCGAGTGGGTCCTCGACATCTTCTGCAAGTCCCACTGCGAGGCTGACCAAGACCAGAACAGCACTGAGCGCGAGCAGGGCAAGCACTCGCCCCCCGGTCACAAGCTGACGCAGGATCAGCCGATAGGTGATCGTGGTTGCGCGGAGGTTTCCGACCGATGCCATCAGCGACGCTCCACGAGGTAGCGAAAGACCGACTCAAGGTCATCGTCGAGCGGTACCAGTTCGTTGAGTTCGACGCCGAGCTCAACCGCCAGCGGAGCTACCTGGCGACCAAAGAGATCGACATCTCGGGTATCGAGCATCAAGCGATCCTCGACGACGCTCACGCCTTCGGCCACTCCGCGCTCAAGGATGGCCGCTCCAAGACGGCGGGGTTGATCAGTACCGACACGAATGCGGTGCGGTCGATCATCCATCAGGCCGCGCAATGCGTGATAATTCCCGGAGGCAGCGAGACGGCCTTGGGCGATCACGATGATGTTGGACCCAAGACGGGCAACCTCGTCAAGCACATGGCTCGAAACAAGGATGCACTTTCCTGCCGCGGCCAACTCGTTGAAAAGCGCGATCATGCGATTGCGTTGGACGGGATCCAGCCCGGTCAACGGCTCGTCCAAGACAAGCAAGTCGGGATCGTTCACCAGCGCGGCTGCAAGCTTCACCCGTTGCCGCATCCCTTTCGAGAATGCTCCGACGCGTTTGGGGTCGTCGGCGGAAATCTCAACAAGGTCGAGTGATCGCCGAGCCGCAGTCTCGGGCCCAGCGATGCCGTGGGTGGCGGCTGCCAGGGTCACGAACTCCAACGCCGAGAGACGGTCAAACATGGCATCTTGTTGTGGTGCAAGTCCGATCCGGCCTCGCACATCGCGATCCCGACGCGCGTTCTTGCCGAAGACGCGAACGTTTCCCTTTGAGGGCTGGGTCAACCCACAGAGCATGCGAAACAACGTCGATTTGCCGGCGCCGTTGGGGCCGAGCAATGCAGTGAGCCCGGGGCCGAGCCGAAAGCTGACGTCAGAAACGGCGACCACGTCTCCAAACGCCTTCGTCACGCCGAATGCCTCGACGACGATGTTGTCGGCCATCGGGTCGCCGACCATGGGGCCGACATCGACACGAGTGGTGGGATCCGGAGGCGGTGGAGGGAGAGTCATCAGATTGCTCCCAGCCGTCGGTACCGAACGGCGAGGGTTCCAAACCCTGCCGAGACCCACCCGCCCGCAACCATCATGATGTAGGTAGTGGAGAGATTGCGGGCGTCAAAGCCTCGGTCACCGAAGAGGCGGGTCGCGGCTTCAAATGGCGTACCCAGCGGGTCAAGACCGAGCAAACGCTCGTTCATCCCCGCCTCGAGCACAAGAATGTTGGCAACGATGCTGAGCCCGAGAAGCGTCAAGATCACGGCAATGCTTGCGAACGCACGTCGATCTGTGAGGCTCGAGACGCCCATGCTCACCCCGCAATACACAAAGACGATGATCAGACCGCCGAGCAGAATCTTGGCAAAAACTTCGACCCAGCCCGTGAAGCCGTCGGGTCCACGGCCTTGGATCGTATAGCCCGCCAAGAGGAGCATGGCGGGGCCGATGACCACGATCGCCATCGTGAACGCAACCGAGGCAACCTTGGCCATCACATAGGTGGGTCGAGTAAGAGGGGTGGACAGGTACAGCGAGAGCATGCCGTCGCGTCGATCTCGGACAAGTGCTTCAGGGGCAACAAGCGTGGCGTAAAGCAGGTGCGCAAACACCAGGAAGCCAAATGTCTCTGACGGTCCGAGAAACTCGTAGTAGTCGGGGCGAAGTCCCTCGGCCCCTTCGCCAAACAGGGCGAGGACACCGAAGATGATCATCGTGGGCAAGAACGCGATGACGGCCACAACCACCGGAAAGATCTTGTGCCGGCCCTTGCGCCCAATGCCCAGCATGCTCTTGGTCGTGTACCACACCACGGAGCGCATCGCCCCGGGAACACCGGAGCGTTCTCCTTCGAATCGGCGGTAACCGCGATCAAAGATCTCTGCGGTCATTGGCGCACCTCGGTGAACAGATCTTCAAGAGTGCGACGGCCGACCTCGATACGTCGCAGCCGCGCCCGTTCGGCGGCCACCGAATCACGAATAGCGTCGAGTGTGGTCCGCTGGTCAGCGCCCGTCACTGAAATCCGGTTGAGATCTCGGTGAACGTCGAAACCAGCGGCACGAAGGCGCCGTTCTACGCCATCGATGGCGTCGGGCTGATCATCGACCTCTACCAGGTCGACCAGGATCATCTCTGTGTCGCCGATGAGGGCCGAGAGCTCGCCTTGAGCCACCAACGTCCCTGCATCGAGGGCGACGATGTGATCGCAGACTCTCTCGACCTCTTCGAGAAGATGCGACGAGAGCATCACGTCGATCTCGTATTCGGCGCTGATCTGCTTGATGAGCAGAAGCATTTCGTCACGCTGAACCGGGTCGAGGCCATCGGTTGGCTCATCCAGCAAAACAAGGCGCGGGTCTGCTGCTATTGCCTGGGCGAGCTTCACCCGTTGACGTTGGCCGGTGGACATCGTGCCGAGCGCACGGAAACGCTCTTCTCCGAGTCCGACGAGCCAGAGCGCATCGCTGGCGCGACCCTTGGCTTCGCTGCGCGGCATCCCGCGAACCTCGGCAAAGTGCTTCACGAAGTCAGAGGCGGGCATGTCCTCGGGAAGCACGTTTCGTTCCGGCCCGTAACCGACAAGCGCGCGGAGTCGAGCTCCATCACGATGTGGGTCCAGGCCGAGGACTTTGATCGAACCAGCGCTGTGGGTACGAAGGCCGAGGGCGATCGACATGAGGGTGGTCTTGCCCGCACCATTGGCGCCGACCAGACCGGTCACGCCATTGGGCACTTCAATATTGAGCGAGTCAAGAGCACGCTGGGAGCCGAACTGCATTGTGAGTCCGGTAGTCGAGATGACCGCCACAGCCGCATCATAAACAAATCGACGGTCAGGGCCTACGCGCGGTGATCCTTGCGCCGCCAAGGCCCGCTCCGGCAAAGAGCTCCGCAACCGTGCCAAAAAACGTGTCGAGATCGGCAACCGTGGGTTCGCCGTAGCGGCGAATCAGATCCTCGCGTCCATCTCGAAACGCGTCGTACCGAGCACCGACAAAGGCTGACCAGTCACCGGATTTGTCGACCACATCAACGTCGAGGAACCCCGCGTCGGTGAGGTGAGCGGCGTAGGTCGACGCGTCGGGAAGATAGGGACAGTGGACGATTTCAGCAAGTGCCGTGGTCGATGCCGGGGCAAGGGGAGATAGTTCGACATAGTCGTCGATGAAGATCCGTCCACCGGATCGCAGCGCAGCGACGCATGAGGCAAAAAGGGCAGTCCGATCTGGAATATGAAGGAAGCACAGCATTGAAACGATGCCGTCAAAGCCGGGTCCTGCGGGTGGACCGTTCAGGATGTCACCTTCGAGGTGCTCCACCCGATCGGCGAGACCGACTCGAGACGTCAACAGTCGGCCGGCCTCGTGCAATTCTGGCTGAAGTTCAAGCGCCGTGACCGAGCAACCGGTCCGGTCGGCCAGATAACGCGCCGGGCCACCGAGTCCGCTTCCGATGTCGAGCACCCGGCTCGTCGACCCAAGTTGGAGCGCCACTGCTGCGTCGTCCACCGCTGCGGTGCCTTCGTAGTGGAATTGATCGAACGGCGTCAACTGATCGACTCGTACGGGATCATCAGGTCCAACCCCAAGCGCCGCCAAATCAGCGTCCACACGATCGATATTGCGATAGAGCCCCATCGACTCAAGCTTCATGTCGCCCATGTTTCACCTCCAACGCATCCTGTCACCTTCTAACAACGCACGCATGGGGACAGACCCCATTCGTGCGTTAGTCGAAGCGGTATTCGAGCATTACGACTCGCTTGTCGCCTTCGCCAGTGTCGCGTTCACCGACCGACACGAAGCCGTAGCGCTCATGGAAGCGCAACGACTGATCGTTGCGGGGTTTCACGTTGACCTCAGCAAGCATGACATCGGCGCTCGTCTCACGGCCTCGGGCCGCGAACGCGTTGTAGAGACGTTGCCCGGTGCCTTGGCCCTGACCGGCGTCGCCGACAACAATTCGGTCGACATAGATGAAGTTGTCGTAGCGGGCGCTGAACCAGGCGTAATTCATGCTCTCATAATCAGTGCCGGGCGGAAGGCCGATCAGGAACCCACCGACCTGATCATTTGGGGTCGCGGCGACAAGGAACGAATGGGTTTGCTCCACGAACCGTTCGATCTGGCTTCGATCGGTCGGCCCGACGGCAGGAAGGTTGGCCTGGTTCAGGACAACGATCTGGTCGAGGTCGGCTTCGGTGACTGTGCGAATTTTCACGGCTCTTCTCTATCGGCTCAGACCAGAAGCGCGTCGGTCACGCCCTGAGCGATGCTGATGCCGTACCTGACGGACGACTCCTTACCCCCGGGCGCTAGCGTTCGTACTTGCACGAGCACAATCCCCCCTTTGGAGCTCCCATGACCGATGCCCCGCCACCGCTGACACTGTCGGCCGCTGCCCAAGCGATCAATGCCAGCAAGATCTATGGCTCAGGCGATACCGAGGTCCGCGCCCTTGATGGCGTAGACGTCACCTTCCCCGTGGGCCAGTTCACCGCCATCATGGGCCCGTCAGGCTCTGGCAAATCCACTCTCATGCACTGCATGGCCGGCCTCGATTCGCTCACGAGTGGAGATGTCTTGATAGGGGACACGACGCTTGGCACGCTCAATGAGCGCAAGCTCACACTGCTGCGCCGAGACAACGTCGGCTTCGTGTTCCAGGCTTTCAATCTTGTGCCCACACTCTCCGCGCTGGAAAACATCACCCTGCCGATGGATCTTGCCGGTGTCGCTCCCGATCAAGCATGGCTCGATCAAGTCATCGAAACCGTCGGCCTTGCCGATCGCACCAGCCATCGCCCCAACGAGTTGTCGGGGGGACAGCAGCAGCGAGTGGCCGTAAGCCGCGCGCTTGCCACCCGACCCAAGATCATCTTTGCCGATGAGCCAACCGGCAACCTCGATTCGGTCACGGGCAACGAGATTCTGTCGTTCATGCGTCGGGCAGTCGACGAATTCGATCAAACCATCGTGATGGTCACACACGACCCGAATGCCGCCTCCTACGCAGACCGGGTGATCTTCCTTGTCGACGGCAAAATCGTCGACGAGATAATCAGCCCCGATCCCGATCTGATCCTCGACCACATGAAGCGGCTCGGAGACTGATCCGTGCTCAAGCTCACCATCAAGAATCTTCTCGACAAGAAGATTCGCTTCGCGCTCACATCGCTGTCAGTCGTGCTCGGCGTGACCTTCACTGTCGCGGTCTTCACCATGACCGATTCGCTGCGCGCCAGCTTCGACGGCTTGGCCCAAGACATTGCCTCTGGCACCGACCTCACGATTCGGGCCACCCAGATTGTCGGCGATCAGATTGATCGCGCTTCCGTCCCAGCCGAACTCGACGACCTACTCATCGACATTGAAGGCGTCAACGCCACCGCCCCTGAGGTCGCCGTCTTCAACACCATCATCACAGACGGCGAAGACGAGGCGATCATCCCTCAGGGGCCGCCGGCCATCGGTGCCAGTTGGTCGCCGTATCAGTTCTTCATTGCCGACGGCCGCGAACCGGGCCGAGCCGGCGAATTTGCCACCGACGCGACGACGGCAGGCAACAACAAGCTCGTCATCGGTGAGACCTACTCTGTTACTAGCCCCATCGAGCAACGCGAGTTCGAACTGGTCGGCATCTTCAACTTCGGCAGCCCAGACACAAATCGGTCCCTTGGGGCAACCATGGCTGCCTTCGAACTGTCTGAGGCGCAAGAGTTCCTTGGGCTTGAAGGTGTTTTCAGCAGCATCGGGGTACGACTCGATCCGAACGCCGACGAAGTCGCCGTCCAAGCAGCCATCCAAGATGCAATCGGCGCCGAGTTCGAAGTCGTGACCAGCCAGGTCATCGAGGAAGAAACAACAAACAACTTCGGCGACGTAATCGACATCTTCAACAACATTCTGCTGGGTTTCGCGTTTGTCATCGTGTTTGTCAGCGCGTTCATCATCAACAACACGTTCCAAATCGTCGTCGCTCAGCGAATCCGAGAACTCGGACTCCTCCGCGCTATCGGCGCAACCGGGTCGCAAGTCAGGAACTCTGTCCTTCTTGAAGCTGTTCTTGTTGGCGTGTTCAGCACTGTCACCGGTCTTGGACTCGGGTTGCTCGGAGGTCGCGTCCTGCGTTCCATACTCAACGTTGTCGGCTTCTCACTACCAGCGGGACCAATCCGACTCGAACCCCGGACCATTGTGTGGGCGGCCGCTATCGGCATTGGCATCACGGTGCTGTCATCGATCATTCCCGCTCGACGAGCACGCAAAATTTCCCCTATTGCCGCGATTCACAATGATCAGCGGCTCGCCTCGGCGAGCTTGACCCGGCGACTGGTTACCGGTGGTGTGGTCACCGCTATCGGCGCCACGCTTCTCGTGCTCGGCCTCTTCGTCGCATCGGAAACCACCCGCGTCCTCTCTGCGATCGGTGTTGGTGCCGTTCTCGTTTTTGTCGGCGTCAACACGCTCAGTCCGTCCTTCGCGCGACCGGTCGCGAATCTGATCGGCTGGCCGATCGCGAAACTCTTTGGAACGTCGGGCCAGATTGCCCAGGGCAATGCGGCCCGTTCACCTCGCCGTACAGCCAGCACCGCCGGTGCATTGATGATCGGGCTCGCCCTCGTCGGTATGGCAGGGGTCGTGGGCGCATCGCTCACCGAAACGTTCCGTTCGACCTTCGACGACTCCGTTCAGGCCGACTACTTCATTCAGTCACCGAACTCGTTCGACCCCACCGCCGGGTTCGCTCAGGAGATAGCGGATGAAGTCGAGGCGATTGAGGAATTCGAATCGGTGGTTCGCTACCGTTTCGGCCTCGGCGTGATCCAAGTCCAAGGTGTCGCCAGAGACATTCTGTCGACTGACTTCGATCAAATCCAACGACACCTCGATGGCGATGTCATCGCCGGAACGTTCGAAAATAGCGAACCGGCTTCCAGCATCGCGATCCACATCGACCCGGCGGTAGAACTCGGACTTTCAGTGGGCGACACCCTGGATGCGTTGTTCCCGGACAACGCGGTCGAGACGCTCACCGTCGTCGCCATCTACGAGAACGCCGCCGTCTACAACGCAAAGTACGTCATCCCCAATGAGGTCTGGGAAGCACACATGTCACGCCAGGAGATCGCGTTCCTCACGGCTCGAATAACCGGATTCTCCGACGACCTTCCAATCGGCGAACAGCAACAGCTTCTCGACGACGCAGCCGAAGCCCTTGCGCCGCTCGAGGAACGCTTCGCATCCATCGACGCCCAAAACCAGGTCGAGTTTCGCCAAAGCCAAGAAGATCAGCTCAACTCGTTCCTGGCCGTCATCTTCGTGATGCTCGCCTTATCGCTGATCATCGCCTTGATCGGTATCGCCAACACACTTGCCCTTTCGGTGTTCGAACGCACTCGGGAAATCGGTCTTCTTCGTGCCGTCGGCATGACCCGGCGCCAACTTCGACGGGCCATCCGGTGGGAGGCGGTCATCGTGGCGATCTTCGGCGCAATCCTTGGCGTCATCCTCGGTGTGATCTTCGGTATCGCAGCCGTGATCGCAATCCCCGACTCATTCATCTCCGCCATCACGATCCCATGGTCCAGCCTGATCGTCTACGTCGCCATCGCTGCTGTGGCCGGAATCGTGGCTGCCATTCTGCCCGCCCGTCGAGCATCCAGGCTCGATATTCTCGAGGCGATCTCGCAGGGGTAAATCGGTCTACCTGCGGCTGTCGACCTCCGGTGCGTCAGTCGGTGCCAAGCATTTTGGCGACATCGTCCGCCAGGCGGGCAGTGGCCTTGCGGGCTTCCTTGCTCACCCCGCCCATCAAGATGAAGGAATGCGGGAGCGAGTCTTCGCAGCGGTCGTCGGCCTCGTTGCCGGCTGAGCGAAGAGCCTCGGCATAGTCGTGGCCTTGATCGCGTAGCGGGTCGAATCCAGCGGTGACAATCAGCGTCGGTGCCAAGCCAGCGAGCGACGCGGCCTGGATCGGGCTGGCCCATCCGTCGGCGGCCGGAAGCTCGCCTTGCATGGCGGTGAAGAACGCCAACGTGTTCGCCGAAAGCGGCCAAGCCTCAGCCATCGATTGCATCGACGCTGTCGTGCTGTCTGCCTCAACCCCGGGGAACACAAGAATCTGTCCTGCCGGCTGAGAGAGGCCCGACTTGCGCCGTTGCTGGCACACGAGCGTGGCCAAGCGGCCCCCCTCGGACGAGCCGCCTACCGCGAGTCTCTCAGGGTCGATGCCGAGGCCGTCAGCATTGTCAGCCACCCACTGGAACGCCGCAACAGAGTCGACGACGCGAGCCGCCAGAGGATGCTCGGGAGCAAGGCGGTAGTCGACCGACACAACCATGGCCCCACACCGCTCGGCCAACTCGGTGCACAACGAATGATCGGTGTCGAGGCCACCGACAACGCCGCCGCCCTGGTGCAGCCAAACAATTCCGGGGGCTCGGCCCACCGCTGCTGCAGGGTGGTAGAGCCGGATCGGAAGATCACCGCCGGGGCCGGGGATACGGCGGTCATGTACCGACACCGTCTCGACCGGGTCGGCGGAGCCAACGTACGCGAACAGGTCCATTCCTGCACGACCTGCTTCGGGTGACGGTTCGCCGGTGCGCTTGGCGGACTGGACGACCATGAAGTTTGTGAACGCGTGGATCTGCAGGTCAAGGGTGCGTCCGTCGATCGTGGAGCGTTCCCCAACCCATCGCTTCAGGACGGGGCGCGGCATCCGGCTACGGGCCCGCACGATTCGCCGTGCAATCCGCGTTCGCCGCGGCACGCTCATTCGTCGCGCAGCACAGTGATGTCGTGCGGGTGGCTCTCGCGCAGCCCAGCGCCCGTGATGCGCACAAGGCGGGTGCGGTGCCGCAAATCATCAAGCTCAGCCGCTCCGGCGTAACCCATACCCGAACGAAGGCCGCCAACAAGCTGAGCGATGAGGTCACGCATCGGCCCGGCGTAACGTACCCGACCCTCCACACCCTCAGCCACGTGCTTGCCCGGCGCTTGCCCGGTGCCGTAGCGGTCAGTGGCCCGGCCCCGCATCGCGCCGGACGAACCCATGCCTCGATAGGTCTTCCACATGGCACCGTCGACGAGTTCGAGGTCGCCCGGTGCTTCATCGACACCGGCGAGAAGATTGCCCAACATCACAACGTCGGATCCGGCCACGAAAGCCTTGACGATGTCGCCAGACGTGACAATTCCGCCGTCGGCGATGATTGGGACGCCGAGTTCGCGGGCGGTCTTCACGCATTCGTTGATGGCGGTCATCTGCGGCATGCCAGCGCCGGCCACGATACGGGTAGTGCAGATGCTCCCGGCGCCAACACCGACTTTCACCACATCAGAACCGGCTTCGACCAGCGCCTCGACACCCTCGCGGGTGACCACGTTGCCGCCGACGACCGGAATGTCGGGCCAGCCCTTCTTGAGCGTGCGGACCGCATCGACCACACCCTGGGTGTGACCGTGGGCGGTGTCGATGACAAGCATGTCGACCCCGGCCGCGCTGAGGGCCTCGGCCCGCTCGGCGGTGTCGGTGACACCGACGGCAGCAGCGACGCGAAGCCGACCGCTGTCGTCGAGCGTCGAGTCAGGGTTCTCGATGCGCTTGGTGATGTCCTTGACCGTGATCAAGCCCTTGAGCAGGCCGTCGTCGTCAACAAGCGGCAGCTTCTCGATGCGGTGCTTGTGCAGGATCGAAACAGCCGTATCCAGATCGGTACCAACCGGGGCAGTGACCAGCCCGCTGCTAGTCATGAAATCGGTGACCGGCTGCGAATACTGAGCGGGCGTGCAGAAGCGAATGTCGCGGTTGGTGAGGATCCCGACCAGTCGGCCTCCGGGATCACAGATCGGAACACCGCTGATCTTGTAGCGGCGCATGAGCGCTTCGGCATCGTTGAGCGAGGCAGTGGGCGGCAGGCTGATCGGCTTCGAGATCATCCCGGTTTGCGCCCGCTTCACACGATCGACCTCGTCGGCCTGCTCCACAACACTCAGATTGCGATGCAGCACGCCGATGCCACCGGCACGGGCCAGCGCTATGGCAAGGGGCGATTCGGTGACCGTGTCCATGGCCGCGGACATCAGCGGCACCTTCAGGGTGATACCGGCGATTGAGGTGGACGTATCGACCTCAGACGGGAGGACTTCGCTCCACCCCGGCACGACGAGCACGTCATCGAACGTGAGTGCTTCACCACCGGCCAAAATCTCGTCGTTCATCCGACCACGATACGGCATTCGTTGGCGATCTCAAGAACATGTTTCGCTGGGATCTTCGCGCCATTGCGCTACTAGCGTTTGTCACTGCTGGCTGCGGCGCGCCCCAACGACCCGGCCACTGGATAGCAGCACGACAAGTGGTTAGTGGAGGAGGCCACAAGCCCAGCAACCACTGTGTGCGAAGACATTGTCGTCGTCACCAATGAGGCAGCCACCAAGATGGACGAAACCCGCGCACAACCGACAAACTTCACACGTGTTTTTGAAGGTGTATAAGCTGTTCTCAATCACCATGGTCCGGCGAGAGCCTTGGACAAGGTGCCGTACATACTCAGAGGTAGTAGACGTCCGTCTGGCGGTGCCCGTTTCTGACCACCAGTCTTGGTGCAGAACGTAAGCTGAAAGAAAACCTGTGGCACAAACCGATCTATACATCGATCTATTGAAGCGCGTTCTGGCCAATGCCCACTCGCCCGGGTTGGGTCCTCGGATGCGATACCTGATTGATTGCATCGACACCAGTGTGCTTCGACCCACCAGACTGGAACGATCGCCTCGTGACGAAGCTGGTGCAATCAAGTTCGATCGAAACTACTTTCGAGAGCTTGAGCACTTCGAGCCAGAAGCAATTGAAGGCGTCAGGAGTGACCCTGGCGGCCGCTATTGGTGGGAGCACAATCTTAGTTTTCCTTTCACAATGATCTCCCCGGCTCGCATCGACAACGTTGAGCATGCGGTGCGAACAGTCGTGGCCGATCGAATACCCGGAGACTTCCTAGAGGCGGGTGTCTGGCGTGGAGGCGTTGGAATCTTGATCAGGGCACTGCTGGAGTCGCTTCGCGAGTCTGACCGAACCGTGTGGATGGCAGACTCATTCGAGGGCCTCCCAGCCCCAACTCATGAGGCCGATCGAGGGCTCGCGTTGGATGCAAACTGGATGCTTCCAGCCTCTCTGGAAGAAGTGAAGGCAAACTTCGCAGGGTTCGGCCTGCTCGACGATCGTGTGAAGTTCGTTGAAGGATATTTCAAAGACACTCTTGGCGACCTTGCCGTTGGACCACTGGCAGTCCTGAGGCTTGATGGCGACTACTACAGCTCAACCATCGAGACCTTGGATCCGCTCTACGACAACGTCTCACCTGGTGGTTTCGTCATCATTGATGATTACGGCTTCTATGAAGGTTGCCGGCGCGCCGTCCATGACTTCCTCGATAGCCGCGGTCTAACCCCAGAGCTAATTTCGATCGATGACTCTGGCGTGTACTGGAGAAAGTAACCGTCCGTAGTTCTCCAATCACCCACTCATGGGTGCTGACTGGGCGGGTATCTAGAGCACGTCACCGAGCGCACGGAACAGCCTCTCAGCGTCCTCTCGTACATCGGTTGCAAAGTCCAATCCCTGCTGCTCAGCGAGCGCTCGATTCCAGCGTAGATATCCGATGTCTCAGCGAAACGTCGGTTCAACTGTTGTCAGGCGCCTGGTCAACAATTTGACCCGACCGTGCACGGGCCGCCTCGGCTACTGAAAGAAACCTCTCGGCGTCGACAGTGACAGACGGATCGAGGACCAGCCCGGCCTTCGCAGCCCTAGCCATGTTCTTTCGAATCCAATCGAGTAGGGAGCTCTCGCGAAGCAATCGTTCCGGGACGTGAACGAAGTCTTCGGGCTCAAGCGTCGACCGGTCGCACACACGCTGGAGCATCGCAGCCAATGCAGCACCGTGGTAGCGGCCATCACGGCTCTGACCTCCTGCCATGAACCCTTCCTCGCGGCGACCTACGGCCTCGCCGAGTTTCTCTTGTGGAGTCCGCGTCCTGTGCATCACCAACGGCGAGTTGCGATACACCACGTCCGACTCTGTGAACGCCTCGAACACGATCGCAACCTGGGGGAAAAGGGTGAGGTTCATGTAAGGGCCTGGATCGACATCCAAGAACGGGGCTCGCCTGACAACAACAGTCGAGATGAAGCCCAGCCCGGAAAGAACACCGGTCAGCTCGGCGTACTCGAGCGGACTCCCAACGCGCAGTTGCTCATCTTGCTGCAGGCCCTCCGGCCGAGAGCCCGCTACCCGGTTCTGCAACTCGACACCACTTGAATCGATTCGCTCTTTGTCGTAGACGAGAACGTCGCTGAGCCCCGCCTCGACATCCTCGAGCATCCGAGGGAACCCTTCGGGGGCCACGAGGTCGTCGCACCCGAGCACCCAGAGGTATTCACCTCGACATCTTCGGGCACACTCAATGAGGTTCGCTTCGAGTCCCACATTCTCCGGTAGCCAACGGAAGCCCATGTAGGAGTGGGCGAGGGCGAACTCACGTGCAAGCCGCGGCGCAGCATCAATGACCGAACAGTCATCGGTGATCCACACCTCAACTCGATGAGTATCAGCGCGCTCGACGGCCGCGACGATCGACTCGAGACACTGACGGAGGTCGTCGGGACGATTGAACGAGGGGATGGCAATGCTCAACACGGGATCGTCGACTTCAGCCGCCACCTCGGTCCGATCGCTATTCGGAACCCTCGACTCCAGGTCGTCAACGATGCTCCGTAGCTGGCGTGCGGCATGCCGAGCAAAGTCTGTCGAACCGTCAATCTTGGTTCTCAGTTGTCTCAACTCGGCGTCCTGGGCGGCAAACCGAGGCGAAACAGAATCGATCTCGGAGAGAGCGCTGTCCAGAGATTCTCTCGTACGGCCCAGGTCCAACCCAAGCGCTTCGATACGTTCGCTCACTTCAGTTAGATCACGATCGAGGTCCAGAGCAAGGGCCTCGAAAGCTTCCGCCGCAACGGCAGCCTCGTCGCTGAGCGTGGCGATGGCCTGATCCTGAAGAGAGGAACGGGCTCGAAGCTCGGAGATCTGTCCTACCGCGTCCTGAAGTCGGGAGAAACGCTGGAGAATCGCTACCAGCGCCAGGACGACTGCCGTGCCTCCGAGTGCCTCCGGATAGACCGAACCCGATACCGCCAAGACTGCGGCCACGGCGGCGAGCAGCAACAGGACCCCGGTCGGAGTTCGAGCGGATCGGAAAAGCGTCGGAATCAAAGGGAGCGTTCCACGACATCGGCCGCCAATTCTGCTGGGGCCGCTGCACCTCCGAGACGCAGATGATGATTGAGAAATGCTTGAGCGCGTTTGCGAATCACTACACCGGAATCTAGCGGTCCCTGAAGGGCCGAGACGAGTCCTGCTTGGTCGGCGACGGTCGAGATCGCCCCCGGGACCTCGGTGAAGGTGTCAACCTTCTCTCCGTGCGGGTTGTGGTACACGAGGTGCACGCCGCGCACCAGCGCCTCATACCCGAGCGTGCTGAATCGGGAGATCAGATGTGTCGACCGGAGCAGCAAGGCGCTGACATCGTGATGCCGCGCCCTCAAGTCGAGAGATAGCCCACGCTCGGCCTCATGACGCGAGAGTGTGAAGGGGCGCTCGGACTCCCTGCAGGCTCCGACCGCGTCCTTGCCCCACGGTCGTCGAGCGTCGGTGAACACGCCGTACGTGAAGTTAGAGTTAATGGTGACCATTGGGTCCGACGTGTTGTCGACGGGTGGCTCGGCCCAAATCTTTCGGAGTCGCGAGCTGCCGACCGTTGTGACATCGCAGTCGGTCAACTTGTTCGCGCCGAACTCTCCGAGACAGAACACATGTGAGACAGAGCGGTATGCAGCACGATCCCGGCCGGTGTCGACATCATCGAAATCCTGGACCCCTTCGACCCAACCAAATGTCGGCACACCGCGGTGGGAAACAGCGTCGACGAGCGAGCGGGTCAACCCCCAGTCATTCATCACCACGAGGCCAAGAGCCCTCTTTGTCACCGAGTCGAAAGTCTCCGTCGACCGGCCCTGCGACCCCGCGGCGGCGAGCACCCCCCGGTGCCGGCGCATGCTCGGCCGGAACCGCCGACCGAAGCTTTCGGGAGGGACAGGGGTGCAGACCTCGACGGGGATACCGCGGCGTCTCAACTCACCGGCCAAGGGCAGGAGTTCATCCAGGTGGTACGCCGCCTGGGCGACGAGGACCACCGCTGGATCCAACGGCTCGCCTTCCAGATGAGCGAATGCCTCGATCATGTGGCCCACTCACCCAATCGATGTGGTTCAGTTCCGGACACGCCGATTTCGGCGGCGTAGATGTCGCCACCGCCGCGCGGAGGTGCCTCGAAGTCGACCGAGGCCGTCGTGACGACCAACATGTCAAGGCGGTCGCCTGCGAATGTCGGACAGGTGACGAGTGGTGTTGGTACGTCGACGATCGCCGTCAGCTCGCCGGCCTCGTAGCGCCGCACCGCGCCTCCCCCCCAGAGAGCCACCCAGAGTCCGCCTTCGGAATCGATACACATCCCATCCGGTGAGCCTGCATCAGCCGGGATCTCCACGAATGTTCGACGGTTGACAGCGGACCCGGTTGCTGCGTCGTAGTCGAACACGTCCACCCGCCCTGTCGGCGTGTCGATCCAGTACAGCTCGGTACCGATCGCGTTCCACGCCAGTCCGTTGCTGATGGTCACACCAGACACGAGCCTCGTTGATCCCGAGCCATCGAGTGACCAGAGCGACCCGGCGCCTTCCCTGGGCTGATCAAGCGTCATCGTTCCTCCAACGAAGCGACCGAATGGATCCGGCTTCCCGTCGTTCATCCGAAGATCCTCCGCCTCCAACGGGATTGACGCGACCAGGCGGCCATCCAGATCTGTCAGGCCGCGGGGTGTGGCGGCAAGGACTCGCCCATCGTTGTCGAGTGCAATCGCGCCGACCGGTTCTCCGAGCGTGGCGACCAGACGATCATTCCCTCCGAGGTCGAGTGCGTGCACCTCGCCGCGAAGAACGTCGACCCAGAGGACCTCTGCCGTCTCTGACCGCCAGAGGGGTCCTTCCCCTAGTTCGGCCCCTACGCGGGACAGGATGCTCGCCCTCAATTCACTCAGTACCCAACCGGAGAGAGGCTCCGCCGTCGACCACGAGGCACTGACCGGTCGTATATGGGGACTGGTCCCCGTCGGCCAGGTGGAGCACCGTCGGGGCGATCTGTTCGGGACCGGCAATCATTCCCAGCGGGGTGCGATCCGCCAAAGCCAAGAAGTTCCCCTCAGGGCCATCGGGGTGAGGTCGCCGACTCAAGCCCTCGCGCAACATTGTTGTGTCGACGGCGCCGGGGAGCACGGCGTTGACACGGATCCCTTCTGGCCCGAGCTCGAGCGCCGCTGACCTGGTCAAACCGGACAGAGCAGCCTTGGAGATCGCATACGCGGCAACATTGATCGAGGTCGCGACCGCATGAACCGAGCCAATGTTGACGACCGAACCACGGGTGGCAGCCAAGGCCGGGCGCGCTGCCCGGACAGCTTCGAAGGCGGCGCGGAGGTTGACATTCATCACCGACTCCCACTCATCGTCGGTGGTGTCGACCAGCGCCTTGTTCACCTGCAGCGCGGCATTGTTGACCACTGCATCCAGCCGATCGAGATCGAGCCGCTCGAAGACACCAGACATCGCCCCGGGCCGACCGAGGTCGGCGACCTCATAGCGGTCAACAAAGTCGACGGTCTCCAACTCCTGGCGACCGACCCCGATCACGAACCAATCCGCTGACCGGAACCGCTCGGCCACGGCCCGACCGATTCCCCCGGTTACTCCCGTGATCAGTGCGGTTCGGGTCATCAGGGCAGCTCGATCGTCACGCCGAGCTGATCCGCCATGTTGGCAATCGAACGGCGATGGACTCGTGCCGACGCTTCGTAGGTATTCGACGCATTGTGAGAACCGAAGATCACGTTGGGCGCCCGCCGGATCGGGTTCTCAGGGCTCGGCGGCTCCTCTTCGAGCACGTCGACAGCCGCGCCGGCCAACCGTCCCGAGATCAGCGCGTCCGCTAGAGCGGCCGTGTCGACGACGTCACCGCGGCCGGTATTGACCAGGTATGCGAGGTCCGGGACCATCGAGAGCCGCTCGGCGTTGACCAGGTGAAGGGTCGACGGAGTCAGAGGAGCGTTGACCGAGATCACATTGCTCGTGGCCATGAGTTCGTCGATTTCGACAATCCGGGCACCAGCCTCCATGGCGAGTTCTTGGCTTTCCGGCGATGGATCGCAACCAACGACATCCGCCGCCGCCACCGCTGCTCGCCGCACGACCGCCCGGCCGATTCCGCCAAGGCCGATCACGCCGAGACGAAGATCGCCGAGCGAATGCCCGGCCGGCCGCACCCATCCGCCATCGCGAGTGGTCTCATGGATCGTGACCAACTGACGGAGCAGCATCACGGTGTATGCCATCGCGATATCGGCCACCTCGTCGTCGAACGCACCGGGGGTGTTCGTGACCGCGATTCCTCGCTCGGCGGCGTGTTCGCGGTCGATCCCATCGACTCCGATGCCCCACTTGGAGATGACCTTGAGGTCAGGGAGGCGGTCCTGGACGTCGGCGGTGAACTTGTCGTCGCCTGCGACGACGCCCACGCACCCCTCCATCGCCGAGACGAGGGCATCGCCCTCCAAGTGTTGTCCTGGAATATCAGCCGCCACGACTTCGAACCCCACTGCTTCCATGGCAGGTTGCCAATGGGCAAGATCTCGGATCAGGTGGGCACAGGTCACAGCTACTCTCACAGCAGCCCCTCTCTTTGCATGCGATGTAGCGCTTCGGCGAGCACAAAATCGGACTCGACATCGATATCGGTGGACTCGAGTGGATCAATCTCGAACAGGAGCGGTCGAGCGCCGAAACGGCGACCGTCACGAATCTGATCTCGGCTGAAGATGTACATGCCCGAATTCTCCTCGTACAACGGAGGGAGATCCTGGGTGCGGAGCAAGACGGCCGGGTCATGGTTGACCGCCTGGAACTCGGCGTCGTACAGCCGGGTCTGGAGGCGGGTCACGGAGAAAAGCGAGTCATACGTGTCGAGCCTCGCCTCGAGCGATGCCAGGCCCGCAGAGACGGTGGAGCTTTTGAGCAAAGGGCTGGTCGAATGAGTCTGGAGATACCAATCGCTGTCGACGACAGAGGCATCGTGTTGAAGGACCGCCGTCATCGGGGTCTCGCCGCCCAACAGGTGTTGCGGCCGCTCGAGCACCAAGACATCCGGGAAATGTTCGGCGCATTGTTCGCCCACCGTGGGACTGTCCGTGTCGATGACCACTTGGCGGACTTCGGGGCATTCCTGGAGGGTGCGAACCATGTGGTGGAACAGCGGCGCGCCATCCAGCAATCGGTAGTTCTTGCCCGGTACGCGCTCGCTCGAGTGCCGCATGGGCACGAACGCGACGACTTCTATCATCTCTGCACTCCTCTTCAGCCGGACTGGCGCTCTGATCGGGGGGTGAATCCCTTTGGGTAATAAAATCGCCGCTTCAGCAACGCGGTGGGGTGCCCGTCCTCTCGGAAACCCTTCCATGAGCCGTAGAACTGTGCCCATCGGAACCGAGGGATCCTGGTGAGGTTTCGGATGAGCTTTCGTCGCGGCACCGCCGCCAGGTAGTCCCGCGCGACGTTCGCCGTGAAGAGTCCCAAAGCCTCGACCGCCCACATCCGCTGATGGCCGAACACGCGCTTGTGCGCGATTGCCTCGCGCCGGTAGCGGTTGACGGTCTTTGCCAACTCCTCTTCGTGGATGTGGAGGATCGTTGCATCGGACTCGTACCAGAGCCGATGACCGCCGGCCAGGGCACGCCGAGCCCAGTCTAGGTCTTCGAGGCCCGTCAGTTCCTCGTCGTAGCGCAAGTGCTCCCAAACCGATCGCCGCACGGCACAGTTGGCGTTGTTGCAGAAGGGATGATCCTGGTCATGGTCGGATCGATCCGGGAACCACCGACGCATGATCTCCATCTCGGAGAAGGCAGTTCGTTCCTCGTCACCCACCTGACGGCCGTACACCAACGCCACTTCCTGATGATCCTCGAATGGGGCAACAAGACGCTCCAACCACTGCTCATCGGTCGGATAGACGTGGGCGCTGACGAACACCAAAACGTCGCCGTCTGAATGGTCACAGCCGACATTCAGGGCTCGACCGAACGAGAAGTCTTCGGGTACGATCCGAACGATCTCGGCACCGGCCGACTCGCTGATCGCGACCGAATCGTCGACCGAACCGGAGTCGACCAGGATTACCTGATCGGCAAGCCGCGTCTGCGCCGCCAGCCCGACGTACAACGCAGGGAGGTGCTCCGCCTCATTCAAGGCTCGAATCACTACCGATATCCGGTTTGTCACGACCGTGAGCCTACCGGCGCCAACCGGATCGGTAGGGTGCGACGATGCCCGACATCTCAGTCGTGATTCTCACCATGGGCGACAGGCCCGAGGCGCTGGCTCGCGCAATCAGTTCGGTGCATCGTCAAAACGATGTGGACGCGGAGATCGTCCTTGTCATCAACGGCGGTGACCCGGACCGCACTCGCGTCGATGCCGTCATCGAGCCAGGCGGCAACGTCGGCATACCTGCAGGCCGAAACGTCGGGGCAGCCGCGTCGTCGGCCCCGGTCGTCTTGTTTCTCGATGATGACGGGGAACTTCTCGGTGATGATCTCTTGGTCGAGATCTCTGCGGCCTTCCTGGCGCGTGAGGATCTCGGAGTCGTGGCACTTCGGATCGTGGACGAGCGCGGAGAAAGCAGTCGACGACACCATCCATCCCTGCGGCTGAACTTCGATAGGTCAACGGATGTCACGTCGTTTCCAGGTGGCGCAAGCGCCGTGCGCACCGAAGCGTTCGTCGCGGTGGGGGGCCTCTGCGAACAGTTCTTCTACGGCCTTGAGGAGACGGATCTCGCGTGGCGCCTCATCGAGCGTGGGTGGGTCGTGCGCTATTGCGCCGACCTCCGAATGCGGCACCCTCGGACGACACCAAGCCGACATGTCGGCTTCTACCGATTGACGGCACGGAACCGCGTGTGGCTGGCTCGCCAGAACCTCCCGCACCCGATGGCAGCGCTCTATGTCATCAACTGGACGATCCTCACCGCTATCCGTGCTCGGCTGTCTCCCCCGGCCCTCAAGGCTCACCTCACCGGATTGCGAGAAGGCTTCCAAAGCTCCCCACGACAGCGGGCTCCGATGTCGTGGCGGACGGTCTGGCGACTGACCCGGCTCGGTCGACCGCCTGTGATCTAGCCGACCGGCTCTGCCCTGGTCGACAGTTCAACGAGTTGGGCAGCCATCGCCTCCCATGTCCACGACGACTCGATGTCGAGCGCGTTTGCGTAGCCATTGGTGATGGACTCGCCGTTGTCAATGAGATCTCGAATCGCACTCACAATCTCGGAGACCACGAACGGGTCAAAGAGGGGAATCTGGAGATCGAGCCGCTCCAAATGGGCGACCGCAGACGCGATATTGCTACAGGCGACAGGCCGCCCGTGAATGACTGCCTCCTGGGCGATGTATGCCCCGCCCTCGGCGAAGCTCGGCGAGATCACCGCATCGACCTCCGCGTACAGACCGCGGAGCTCTTCGCCGCTGACATAGCCCGCAAAGTGGACGAGATCACCGATCCCCAACTGCTCCGCCCGCGTCTGCAGTGTGACTAGGTGATGCTCACGAAAGGACGAGCCGGTGAGAATAAGCCTGATCGGTTGGCCCTCAGAGAAGAGAATCGCCAGCGCAGCCAGAAGGTTCCAGTGGTTCTTGTGGGCCTGGAGCTGAGCTGGATACAACAGCGATGGCACCGACGTGTCGAGGCTGAATGAATCGCGCGCCCACTGCCGGGCGTCGTCGGCCAGATCGAAGTCTTCGAGCAAGGTGGGAGCTTCGAGAAGCACGAGACGATCTGCGATTGTGGGATAGCGAGACGCCAGGGCGTCGATCGTGGCAGGAAAGTGGCTGGCGACCCAGCGTGACATCAAGACATTCGTTTCGAACACTTCGACTAGGCGATCACGGCCAGGTCCGTACTTCCATGCCACGTCGAAGACATGGAGATCGTGCACCACGGTGGTGGTCGGAAGGTCAGCCGGCCGGGCAAGAAACTGGTGGAGTTGGATCAAATGGTCGATCGAACTGATCTGCGGCTGATCGAACGTTGAGTCGTGGTCGACGACGAGGGTCCTCGAGTTCGGGTATACGTCCCTGGCCGAGGCCTCGCAGAGAACCGCGGTTTCAACGCCAGCCTGCGCCTCGAGAGCGGCCAGTAGATTCGCTCCGAAGTGAGCGACTCCGAGCGTTTCTCCCCGCCGGGTAGCGCCGACGTGGAAGCCGATCCGATGTGTCATCGTCGCAACCGGCCAAGGGCTCGACGGACGATCCGGCCCGGAACCCTCACCAATCGTCGAATCTTGGCCAATGCCTGAACAATCCCACTGCCGAGCTTCCAACTGGTCGTGGACCGAAGTCCGCGAAGCTCCTCACTCAACTCCTCGATGGTGGCGAGGTTCGGGTCGACTTCGGCCGAAGGCTCACCCCGCCGACTTGCGACATGAAGCGAGTTGTCCAGCAATCGATAGGCGGCAAGCCCTGTTGCCACGACCTCATCACTGAGAACTCCTTCGCCAGCCGCAACGAGAACAATCCGGCCACCCAATCGGTCAGCCTCGGCATCGAGAGGAACCATGGTCGAGCCATCGAATGCGGCCACGGCGTAGCCCAGACTCTCGAGGTGTCTCGCGAGCGACATCCGATCAAATCCGAAACGCGGTGTCACTGCATCGTCCAACTCAACAAGAACGAACCTGGGTCGGGTCGTATCGAACGGCCAGGCCCGAATGACCTCCATCTCCCAGGGAGTAGCATCGACGATCAAGACGTCGGGTGTTCGATCCTCGTAGACCTCCAGAGCCACGAGTGGCTCCGCAGCATCGACAAGCGCTGAAGGCTCTGAATCATCGGTCATGGGGGCGAGCGAGATACCACCCGACATAGCGGTGAACGCATCCCTGCTCCCCGAGGACCCATCAATAGCACGGGGATCGATGATCACGTTCCATTCGGCAGGGATCCGCTCTCGGATTTGCCGGCGCCGCTCCACAGAGGGCTCATACCCGCGGACTTCCCATCCGAGAGCAGCAAAGGGCGCCATGTGATCGCCTGACCCGGTGCCGATATCGACGACGAGTCCCTCACCGGTTGCAGCCGCAGTCGCCACAACCACCGACGCAGGTGACGGGTGCGGTGACTTCTGCGAGTGTTCGACGAACAAGTCACGGAAGTCGACCCGCGGGAAGACCTCGAGATTCCCGCCCACTGTCGCGTTCTTGATCGTGCGGCCATGGCGGACCGCAGCATCCTGGCACTGCTGAAATCCCTGGATCATCCGCTTGACGTTCGGATCGTGCCAGCGCTTGCCGGCACCGAAGTACCGCTTGTCAAAATGATTCGCATCATCGTCCTGAGTGCTCGTCAGATACAGACTGACCCCGGTCTCGAATTTGTCAGGCCCCTCCTGAATCACCGTGCCCGGGATGCTGTAGGTGACGTCACAACCGATCAGGTAGATCGGGTCGAAGCCCATATGCCATGCGAGCTGAATCGCGGCACCGGTAACCGACCCCGCACCACGGATTCCGAGCGAGGCGTCGGTGGCGAACCCGTTCTCATGGGGATGTTGGGATGGCTGATTGCAGAACCATGCGACATCGTCGCCATCCCGCAGAAGTCCGCGAAACCGCTCTGGGAAAAAGTGCTGGGTCCCCGAAAGAGCGTTGATCTCCTCGAAACAGTCCGGGGCCACCCGCCAGTCGACCGTGGTGTAAAAGGTGGGCTGCCAGCACAACCGTTCGAACATCAGATAAATCCGATTCACCGCGAACGTGAACTCGTCCTCCAGTTGGTGAAGTGCCGTCTGGTTCAGACTCGGGCCATTGCCCAGCACGAAGATCCGCTCGCCGGCATACCGGCCCTTTAGGCTCGCCAACTTCTCACGAGCATGTCTCGGCCCAGGAATCGGGCCCTCTTTCTCGAAGAACTCCTCGCGTTCCGCCATCCATGCATCTCGCGTGGCCGCGTCACGAAGATCACCTTGCGGCTCGCTAGCGAGCCACTGGTCGGTCCCGTGCTCGTGAAGCCCATCCAACCGCCGCTGAATCTCGTCATACTCGCCGTGTGTAATCAACACACTTGGAACTCTAGGGATGACAGGCGCCTAACACCCGGATCGAGAACACAACGATCAACCGAGGCGCGGATGATCGAGAGCATCCCACACTGCCGGATCGACGAATTGGTCGATAGTGGCGAGAGTCTCGCTGTCGAGGTCAAAAGATGTCGGATCTGCGAGCCGGGCGCGATCGGACGCCGAGAGCGGCCGCGCCTGATTCACCTCGAAATCGAGTTCGAGTTCACTTTGCTCGATTCGGCGAAGCCCGGCCTCTTCGAGGCGGCCGACAACACCGTGCACGTCGGCGATCACGGACTCCAACGCAACCGGCACGGTTCGAAGAGAACTCCTCAGCCACCCCAGGTGGTACCGGCTATACAGATCGCAGAGCCGTTCCACCGACACCGTCAGCTGCATACCTTCGTAGTGGCCACGACGAATCTTGATCTGGGGACCCGGTCCCGCCAGATCGTGATACTTCCAGAGGTCTTTAGCACTGCGTTGAAGCGACTCCATCCACGAGTACGGGCTCTTGTGCACGAGCACCACGATCGATTCTGGAGGGAAGTCGGACCCGAGGTTCTCCACAAACTCGTGCTTCCACAGCACCTGATGCGAGACGAACACAACCGGTTCGAAGTTTCGCTTGATCAGCCCATCGACATAGTTCGTGCCGCTTCGCTGCAGACCAATGACTTTCACTCGGTCCATGGCCATTGCTAGCGATTTCCGCCCTGATCAGTCATGCCAGGCTTCGATTGCCTCACGAACCGTCGCGGCTTCATCCCTGAGCAAGAGATTGATCGTCTCTTGGACGAGTGTATGGGCTGCGAGCTCAGCTGGCGCAAACTGGAGTTCCTTGGCCATGAACAATCGGTAACCGATGGCCAACCCGGCAACTCGGGAAGTGAGTTGGGCGCGGGTATCGAGGGGAACCTCACCGATACTGAAGCCAGGGAGATCATCGACGGGAAGTCGGGTGGCGACATAATCCCGAAGTGCGGCCTCTTAAAAATCATCTGGTGTGCGCTTGGACAGACGCGATCCACCGACCAGATACACGGTGTAGCCCCGGTCATGGAAGAACCGGATCAGATCACGCGGCATGTATCCCTGAGCGGCACAGTGCGCACCATTTCCCTCAAAGATGACGTGATCGGGTCCACTGTTCGCGAAGAACTGTTCGAGCCCCATCAGCGCTCGAAGCTCAGAACCTTCGATGTCGATCTTGACCAGCGCGGCATGCTCGAACTCCGTGCCCATGACGATGTCGTCGAGGCGAACACCTGGAACCTCCACCCCTTCACCATCGGCGTTCACGGTGCCGAACGCCGTTGTGCCCTTTATGAAGACCGAGCCGGCCCGTTCCATGGCCGCAACATGAGCGATCTCATGATTGTCCAC
>JABIQM010000305.1 GCA_018699415.1 Acidimicrobiaceae bacterium | reverse complement strand
TCCAGGCCATCGACGTGCAGCCCGAACTCGAGTGCTTCGACACCGGCCACCTCTGGTACGCCAAGGAGCAGGAGAAGCGTGGCCTCTACGAAGGCAAGACCATGAACGCTCAACTCTGCATGGGTGTGCCGTGGGGCGCCCCCGACGACATGAACACGCTGATGGCGATGGTCAACAATGTGCCGGACCACTGGAACTATTCGGCCTTCTCGATTGGCCGTCGTCAGATCGAGTACGTTGCCGCCGCTGCGGTGGTGGGCGCCAACATTCGGGTAGGCCTTGAAGACAACCTCTATCTGCAAAAAGGTGTGAAGGCCACCAACGCCGATCTGGTCGAGCGGGCCACGGTCATCCTCGAAGCGATGAACTTCAACGTCATGGGTCCCGACGAGGTCCGTGCCCAGCTAAACCTCACCAAGCATGGCTGAGCACGCTGCGATCGTCGGCGCCGGCGTCATCGGCGCAGCTTGGGCAGCACGATTCGTCCTCCATGGCATCGATGTGAAGATCAGTGATCCGTCGCCGCACGCAGAGCGAATCATGGGCGAAGTCCTCGACAATGCCCGTGCTGCATGGGCAGGCCTCGGTCTTCCCGAGTCGGTCGAAGGCACCATCACATTCTGTGACTCGATCGCCGGAGCGGTCACCGGTGCCATGCACGTTCAGGAGAGTGCACCAGAAGACCCCGATATCAAGATCTCGATTCTTGAGACGATCGCTGCGGCGTGCCCACCGGACACCGTGATCGCCTCGTCGACATCGGGTATCAAACCCTCAGTGCTGCAACCGAGCATCGTCAACCCCGAGCGAATGCTCGTCGGCCACCCGTTCAACCCGGTCTATCTGTTGCCCCTGGTCGAGGTCTGCGGTGGTGAGCTGACCTCATCTGAGGCGATTGAGACGGCGATGGCTACCTACGCTTCGATCTCCATGAAGCCTTTGCATGTGCGTGTCGAGATTGACGCATTTATCGCGGACCGACTGCTAGAAGCCGTCTGGCGCGAGGCCCTCTGGCTCGTGGACGACGGCGTTGCCACCACCGAAGAGATCGACGACTCGATCCGGTACGGCTTTGGTCTGCGGTGGGCGCAGATGGGCCTGTTCGAGACCTACCGAATCGCCGGTGGCGAAGGTGGCATGGGTCACTTCATCGCCCAATTCGGGCCGACCTTGTCTTGGCCGTACTCCAAGCTGATGGACACCCCGGATCTGACCGACGAACTGGTCGAAACGATCGAGCAGCAGTCCGACGAACAGTCGGGGATGCACACGATTCGAGAACTGGAAGGCATCCGTGACCGAAACTTGGTCGCCTTTCTTCGCGCTCTAGAGAGCGCCGACTGGGGTGCTGGTGCCACCCTCAAGGAACAGCGCGGCCGCTTGAGCTAGAAGCTAGATCTCGATGGTGTGATCGGTGATGCTGTGGTCGTCGACTGCCCCCGCCGAGTACGCCATGGGGATCAGTTCACAGGCGAGCCAAGCCCCACGCTGATCGAGATCGTGCCCGCTGCCGCGCACCCCGCTGACGCCGTGTGGAACGATCCAGCCAGAATTGTCCCAGTCGGCGATATCGAATACGTATCTGGCGACCGAACCCGCATACGACCGCAGTCCAAACATCGTGGCGACGCTGCCCGCGCGCACGGTCTCTCCGTCGCCCGGCACGCCGGTGACGGGGAGGGCGAGGTTGGCGGCTTCGGGTCGTGCGGCGGCAAGCGGATGAGGGCTCAGCATGATGTGTTGGTCTCCCCAGCGCCATTGAGTGGGGTCATCCCCCATGGTGGTGGCGAGTTCGGCGACAGCCTGATCGAGGAGTCCGCTCAACACCACGCCCAACTCATGCTCAGTGTCGATTCCAGGAATCAGATCCCACCCGCCGGTGAGTAACAGATTGGTAGAGGCGTCGAGCAGCATTCGGGACGCGTCCAGTGCCCGCGGCCACCCAGCCTCACCGAGTTCGGGGGAACGGGCGCCGCTGCGATGGTCGACCTCAGTCGCCCAGGTCTGACGAAATGCGGTGTAGACAACGGAGCCGATGCTGTCAGCGGTTGACCGGTGATCCCATGACGCGACGATGTCGCGAGCAGCGAGGCCGAGATCCGTTGCGGGCTGAAGGCCGGCAATGATCCGACAGATGTCAGGTGCCAAGAGTGACTGAACGTCTGAGTGGATCGCAGTCATGTCGTTGACCGTCGCGCTACGGATCTCACCGAGAAGCTCGACGATTCGATCGTGGCGAGAAGGCGGGGCGAAGTCGAGCGAGATGTAGGGACCATGGTCGCTGATCCGATTGTTGGCGGTGACGAGGAAGCCACGCGCTGGGTTGCGCCAGTGTTGAAGATCATCGTACGGGACTGGTTCAAGTCCGGCCCACGAGTGCTCATCATCGCCGGGAACCGGTGCCCATCGATTCGCCGCCGGCCGCTCGATGATCCGTCCTCGGACCTTGTAGGAGATGTCACCCGCGGTATCAGCGGTGAGTAGGCTGTTGGCCGGAATCACCCAGTCGCGCACAGCCTCTTCCAGTTCGCCGCAATTCCCCGCGAGGAGCATGGGAAGGAGACACTCGAGCGTCGTGTCTGCCGTGAGTCCGGTCCAGTTGGTGCACAGGACCGGCCCGGTCTCGATGTCTCCAAGGATGAACGGACCGCGGGGCGATGCCCCGCATGCGATCTCGACTGGTTTGCCGTCTCGGACAGCGATCAGCTCGCGGCGTCGATCCGTGACGTCGTCCGCCGCCTCGACGTAGACGTCGGTGTCGTCGGCCATCGCGTGGGTGATGCACCAGGCAACGTCGGCGTTGTGGCCGAAGTGGGCGAACCCAGGCACTCCCGGGAACGATAGACCGATCACGTCGAACTCGTCGCATGCCATGTGGAACTGGAAGTAGACGTTCGGAAACTCG
Organism: Acidimicrobiaceae bacterium; assembly: GCA_018699415.1. Lineage (GTDB taxonomy): Bacteria > Actinomycetota > Acidimicrobiia > Acidimicrobiales > Aldehydirespiratoraceae > JAACCU01. The sequence continues at coordinate 40,714 of JABIQM010000305.1, read as the reverse complement.
ATGCCACGGTGTGGGTCGCCAGCCAACAACGGCTTACCGGATGCAGTGCGTGAGCCGTGGACCGCCCAACTGTTTGATGCGCCGTCGACGTCAGGGATTCCAGCCAGCGCGTCGGCGGACGCGGCGAGGGCTTCCGCAGCGCCCTCGAGGAGGTCGATGTCTAGTCCATCGGGTGGAATGATGGCGGTGGCGGCACCAGGCTCGCCTCGCATCCGGCGAGCGAGTTCGGGTCCCGCCGATCGCGCAACTGCCCCACGCCAGAGTTTCCTCATGAGCGTGCCCATGAAGACATGCCGCACCTTGTACACGGCGCTGCAGTGCCAGGGTTCCCACGGAGCGGGAGCGAAGGGGTGGTGTTCGAACTCTGCCGGCAGTCCGTCGGCGTTCCCGTTCAGCCACTGGTTGACGCCTGCGGTGTATGCGATGGTCATGGCTTTCGTGTCGTCCGACAGAGCCTCCCAGTCGCGGCGAGCGGCGGCTTCGACCCCGATGCGACGGAAGAAGGTGTCTTCGCGCACCCCGGACGCTCCGACGACTTCTGACCAGCGTCCGGTCGCTTTCAGACGATCGAACTCCATCTGCCACATGCGATCGGCAGCGGCACAGTAGCCCTGCGCAGTGAACGCTGCGGTGCGATCGGCGGCGGTCACATGGGCGATGCCCCATTGATCACGGCGGAGCCGGAAGTTGGTCATCAGTTCTCCTCGATTGCTTTCACTTCTTTGAGCCATAGTCCGCCACCGCGGTGAGGACGTGGGTCGTAGCTGCGATGGCCGAGGAGTCGCTGCACGCGCGGCGACTGCTCGGCGAGTTCCTCGGTGGTGTAGTCGATCGCGCTCGACTCTTCCGGTGTCAGCCAGCCGGCTACAAACGATAAATGCATGGCTCGGCGAGTCCGATCAGCAGTCTTGTTGGCACCGCCGCCGTGCAGGACCTGCCCGGAATAGACGAGCGCATCCCCTGGTCCGAGTTCTGCCGGCACCGTCTCAAGGTCATCCTCAAACCGTTGGAGCTCTGGCCTACGGTGGCTGCCCGGCGCGACACGCGTGGCGCCAACCTCCTCGGTCACGTCGTCGAGGCCGATCATTGTGCTGATCGTGACCTCGGGTGAGTTGGGCCAAGTTCGTGAGACGAACTCCCACCAGTTGTTGCCGTCGCGGTGCAGTACCTGCGCCGGTTCGCCGGGGCCGATGTACATCACCTGGGCGGTGTTGACCCAGTACGACCCACAGGTCGGGAGCAAGACGGCGTCAGCGATCGACGCGAATAACTCATTGTCCAGCATGTCGAAGTACGCCGGCGTCAGTTTGCCGAGTGATGAGAAGCGGGTGGTGTTGGCGCCGACAAATGCCGCACCGTCTTCTCCAAGGCCCTGGGTAGCCGAACCTGGGTCGACGAGCACCGCTCGTCGATCCGCGGCAAGTCGGATCGCGTCGATCAGCTCTCGAGGGAACATCCCCTCGATGACCAGGCCACCGTCTCGTTCGAGAAGAGAAAGGATCTCAGCGAGTGGAGCTGAGGCGGGCCGTCGTTCCAGCGCGGTGAGTGTTGCCATCGCTGGAGTGTAGTGATCCCGCGAGATCCGGTCAGGTTGGGCTGATGCGTTACGCCGTAGGTTCAGGGACTTGCTTGGAGGTCCGAAGGGGGCGGGTCGGTAGGAGACGCGTCGGGCCGATAGGAGACGCGTTGGGCCGGGTGCATGTCCAATCGATCGACCGGTTTGCACGTGGGTCGAGCGCAATGAGTCAGACGGCTGGGCATCAACGAGAGGGTGACGCGGCCGGACTAGCGCGACGATGTGACGGGCGCCACAGCCATGGCGGCGGGTAGTCCGTCAGCCGCAGAGAGTGTGGTAGCCGAAAATTCGATCTAGAGTCTTCGCTGTTGTCCGAATTGGGGGATTCGGACGACGACGGCGTTGCCTACGGGCGGCGCCGTCGTCGCGTCCGGGATCACCAGATGCTCGCCGCACCGGTCGCTCTGTGATCTCGTTCTGGTTTTCGATACTCGAGCGAATCTTCTGCGAAAATGTCCAGCCGCTGGTCTAGTGTCGCCGCATCCAAAGGGAGGGCTGTGATGGAAACGCTGCTGATAGGTGGACGAGTATTCGATGGGGTAAATATCGTGAGCGATGAGACCGGTGTGCTGATCGATGGCGGTGTGATTACACGGGTCGCTCCCGCTGCGGAGTTCGAGAGTTTCAGCGGCAAGAGGATTGACACCGAGGGCGGCACCGTGATGCCGGGCCTGATCGACTGCCATGTCCATCTCTGTCTCGGTGGCGAGGGCGACCCCCGAGCCATGAGAGAAGGGATGGACCCAGGGCACCTGGTGTTGTCCGGGTTGAAGCGTGCCCAGGCAACCCTGGCGGGTGGCATCACGGCAATCCGTGACTGTGGCGGAAAGGACTATTTGGAGTTCGCGATCCGCGACGCCTGCAACAGCGGCGCCCAGTTGGGTCCAACCATTCGTGCCGCGGGAAAGATGATCTGCATGACCGGTGGTCATGGTAATGGGATCGGCCGAGTGGCCGACGGCGTCGACGATGTCATCAAGGCAGTCCGCGAGCAGATCCATGCCGGCTCCGACTTCGTGAAGCTGATGGCTACCGGAGGTGTCCTTACCCCGGGGGTCAACCCGGAGGACGCTCATTTCACGTTTGAGGAAATCTCATCGGGTATCCACGAGGCTCATCGGTTCAACAAGCGCACGGCAAGCCATGCCCAGGGGACCGAGGGAATCCTCAATGCCACCCGGGGCGGGGTGGACAGCATCGAGCACGGCATGTTCATGACCGACGAATGCGTCGAAGAGATGTTGAAACGGGGTACGTATCTCGTTCCCACGCTGGCCGCCGGCTACAAGATCGAAAACGACGAAGGGCTCCGAGCCTCGTTGCCCCCGTTCGTCATGGCGAAGCTCGGTCGGATTCTTGGTCGGAGCGCCGCCTCGATGAAGCTCTTCTACGACGCTGGTGGCAAGATCGCCATGGGTACCGATGCTGGGGTGCCGTTCTGCATGCATGGTGAGAACGCCCGAGAGTTGGAGTACATGGTTGAGGCAGGCATGAGTGCTATCGATGCCCTGATTGCAGGCACATCCAATGCCGCCGATCTCGTTGCGCTTGAGAATGAGGGCAGGCTTGTCGAGGGCAACGCAGCCGACATCCTTGTTGTCGATGGTGATCCAACGGACGACATCCGCATGGCGGCTCGAAGTGAGAACCACCGTCTGGTATTGAAGCGCGGCGTGGCGGTGCCAGGAACGGGCTCAGGCGCATCGCTCTAGCTCGGGACAGCGTGGTCATGTTGTCGGGTTCTGCCTGGAGAGATTCAGTCGAGCCATTTGATAGTCAGTTGCTCGAATCAGGATTTAGGCCTTCTCATCGGAAGCGGTTTCGCGCGAGAATCGCGCATGGTTGAACCAGGTGATGGGCCACTCGGCGGGATTCGGGTACTCGATCTCACGACAGTCGTGATGGGGCCCCTGTCAACCAGAATGCTCGGTGATCTCGGTGCCGATGTCCTGACCATCGAGACGCGGCATGGTGATCTCAACCGGCGTATGGGTCCGGGTCCAGACCGCGACTTCTCTGGAACGTCGCTGAATCTGATGCGGAACAAGCGGAGTATCGTCCTGGACCTCAAAGCCAAGCAGGGGAGGGCCGCGTGCCTTGACCTGGCCGCCACCTGTGACATCGTGGTGACCAACCTACGTCCCGGTCCGCTCGGCCGACTCGGCCTCGACTATGCCGCCGTACGCGAGGTTCGACCCGACATCATCTTCTGCGCCGCCCACGGGTATCCATCGGACAGCCCCGATGCGAACGCACCTGCGTATGACGACATCATTCAGGCAGCCAGCGGCGTGAGTGATCTCTACCTTCGGGTCGGGAATGAGCCGAACCTTCTCCCAACTTTGGTAGCAGACAAGGTCTCGGGTATGTCCATCGTCAACGGCGTGCTGGCCGCTCTCTACCACCGGGCGATGACCGGGCAAGGGCAGCAAATCGAGGTCCCGATGATCGACGTGATGACCGCCTTCATCCTGGCCGAACATGGTGCCGGTGCAATTCCCGAACCGCCAACGGGTGAGCCTGGGCACTCAAGAATTCTGACCCCTAGCCGGCGCCCACAGCCGACGGCCGATGGCTGGATCAACGTCCTTCCCTACAACGGCGGTCACTACGACGCTCTGTTTGCGGCGGGTGGCCGGGAGGACCTGCTGGGCGATGACCGGTATCGCACGACGGTGAGCCGGATGGCGAACAGTGGATCGCTCTATGGCGATGTCGCAGCCATCCTGCCTCAGCGCACGACCGACGAATGGATGGAGTTCTGCGCGACGAACGGTATCCCCGCCACCCGGGCGGCCACGCTCGATGAGCTTGTCGCCAAGTTGCCGTTGGAAGAACATCCGTTGGTCGGTTCCTACCACTTCATCCCGCCGGCTGAGCGGTTCTCGGAGACTCCAGCCGGCTTGCATCGCCATGCACCAGGGATCGGCGAGCACAGCCGCGAGATCCTCGCAGAGATCGGCTATCCGCCAGAGACGCTCGACGACCTCAAGTCGGCAGGGGTGCTTGGTCGGCCGATTGCTGGGGATGAGAAGCGGTAACTGTCCGGGAACAGCTGTTCGCCGGGCTCGACGCTATCGGACAGAGTCCCACTGATTTACTCGAAGACGTCTCAGACGACTCGAGGATCTCGCACTCCACAAATCCTTGCGTTTACCGACTGACACCGGCTCGCCCTCGGCTACAGAAGTGACTGGATCAGATTGCGTAAGCCGTCGACATGGCGGGTCTCGGTCCAGGTTGACCCAATCGACACGCGGATGAACCGCTTGTCATCGATGACCGACGGTGTGACATACACGGTCCCGTCGGCATTGATACCTTCGGCCAGCGCGCCAGTGGCATCGTTGCCGTCGACATGGGTGAAGCAGATGAGCCCGAACACTGTTGGTGCGAACAGTTCGAGCTTTGGATGAGCCTCGACCCAGGTGGTGAAATCGTTGGCCATCGCCACATGGGAACGAATCAACGCCTGTAGGCCTTCGACACCGAACGAACGCAACACGAACCAGAGCTTGAGTGCTCGGAACCGTCGCCCCAGGGGCACATGCCAGTCGCGATAGTCGATCACCGAACCGGACTCGCTCGCCGCGTTTCGCAGGTAGGGAGGCAGGATGGTGAGCGTGTGGATCAGTGGGGTGCGATCAGCGACCCAAAAGATTGAGCAGTCGAAGTTGGTGGCCAGCCACTTGTGAGCATTGAAGGTGTAGCTGTCGACCAGTTCGAGTCCGTCCTGGTGATGACGGAATTCTTCGCACAACATGGCGGCGCCGGCATAGGCCGCGTCGATGTGGAACCACAAGTCGAACTCTGCCGCGATCTCGCCTAAGGCCCGGACCGGGTCGACGGCAGTGGTGCCAGTGGTGCCGACTGCGGCACAGACGAAGGCTGGTGTGAGCCCCGCAGCGATGTCCGCATCGATCGCAGCACGAAGAGATTCGGGCCGCGCCGAGAACCTCTCGTCGACATCAAGCAGACGAACGTGGCCATAGCCGGCAACGTTGCCGCCTTTCTCGAGCGACGAGTGCGTCTGGCTCGATGTATAAGCGACCATCTGTTCTGCGGCGGCCCCGGTGCGTTTGCGACATTCCTCGCGGGCTACCACGAGAGCGGTGTGCGTTGAATCCGAGGCGCTCATCTGGATGACGCCACCGCCAGGACCAGTCGTCTTCCACTCCTGTGGCACGCCGGTCAGGTCGACCAGCCAGTCGAGCACATGCGACTCGATTTCGGTGACGGCAGGAGACGTCGACCACAGCATCCCTTGGACACCGATGCCGGCAGCGGCGAGCTCACCGAGGATGGCAGGCGGGGAGGACATGGCAGGGAAGTAGCCGAACCAACCGGGATGCTGCCAATGGGTGAGTCCCGGGACGACGATCTCGTCGAGATCCCTCAGCATGGCGCTGAACGGCTCAGCAGTCTGGGGTGCCGCAGCGGGGAGTTTCGCCCGCACATCACCGGGGGAGACCGGTTCCACGACCGGTCGAGATTCGAGGCCACCGAGATAGTCGGCGATCCAATCAATCAGCTGGTGACCGTTCTCGCGGAAGGCATCAAGGTCGAGGGGGTCTGTCACCCGTCTCCATAGCGTGCAATCGGGCCGACCAGGTCGGTGAAGAGCGCGAGGACTTCGCCATCTTCGGCGTGGCGGCCGGTTTCGTGTTTCGAGTAGAGCATCTCGCCATCAACGGTGACGTCGAAGACACCCTTGGAACCTGTGATGAGCCGAAGGTCGTTGATGACGTGCTGATAGTTCGAGAGAAGGTCGGTGACCGCACTCACGGTGCGGGACGAATAATCTCAAGGAACGCAGTAAGTGATTTCGATGCGATGGCTCATGCTGTTGACCTTAGTGAGGCCAGACCGTTATCGGGGCAACTGTGGCGTCGAGAACACGTATGAGGTCATCGGGGGCCAGTCCGACCTCAAGGCCTCGGCGTCCGCCGCTGCAATGGATCTGGGCATGGGCCAGGGCCCACTCGTCGAGAAATGTCGGTGAGGGTCGTTTCTGCCCGAAGGGGCTGATTCCGCCGATCACATAGCCGCTTCGACGTTCGGCCTCGTCGGGATCGGTCATTGCCGCCTTCTTGGCACCGGCCGCCGCGGCCATCGACCGAAGATCAAGTTTGCAGACGACGGGGACGATGCCGATCGCGTGAGTGCCATCGTCGAGCGTCACCATCAAGGTCTTGAAGATCGAGTCGGCATCGACCCCGAGGGCTTCTGCTGCTTCCATCCCAAACGAGCCATGGGCAGGGTCATGGTGATACTCGACAATGTCATGGTCAATGCCGAGCATTCGGAGAAGGTCAATAGCAGGCGTCACACTCCTATAGTGACTCGTCATGGCTGAAATCACGCACCGCGGCAACCCAATCCAAACCAATGGCGATCTTCCCGAAGTGGGCAGCAAGGCGCCCCACCTCACGGTGACAGGTGCAGGATTTAGCAAGGTCACATCGGCAGATTTCGCCGGTCAGACCTTGGTGCTCAACATCTTCCCATCCATCGACACCCCCACCTGCGCCACCAGTGTCCGCACGTTCAACGAGCGCGCGCCCAGTATCGAGGGAGCCACCGTCTTGTGTGTCTCCGCCGATTTGCCGCCTGCGGCCGGCCGCTTCTGCGGGGCCGAAGGTATCGAGAACGTGAGTTGTGGCTCCACCTTCAAGAACCCTGAGGTGCTCGACAATCTTGGCGTGCGGATCCTTAGTGGTCCGCTTGAGGGCCTTGCCGCCCGTGCCGTTCTTGTCATCGACGGCGAAGGCACCATTGTTCACAGCGAACTTGTTGGAGAGATCGCTGAAGAACCCGACTATGACGCGGCGCTCAACGCCTTCAACTGATGCCCGAGGTTGCGGCTAACGCTGACTGATCCAGCGCTGCGCGCCCTCTAAGAGACCATCGACATTGTCTCGCGAGAAGTCATCGTCGCGTGTTTCCTGGTCGCCCATGGCGCCGAGGCTGTATCTGACGCGCACGCCCTCACTGATACAGGCCAGTCGCCAATGCTGGAAGGCGATGTACCAGGGGAGCGCGGAGATGTCACGGTCTGAGCTCGCCGCATAGCGAGCGACGACATGGTCGGCGGTTCCGAAGCCGTCGACGCGGGTGGGCACATCGGCGATGCGGCCGCGCGCCTCAGGATCGTCGCCCCACCACATCACCATGCCGGCGAGATCTGCCAGCACATCGCCGAGGGTGCACAGCTCCCAATCGAGCACGGCGGCAACCTTGCCGTCGAAGCCCATCATGCAATTGTCGAGCCGATAGTCGCCGTGGACGATGCCAGCACCCTGCTGTGGCGGAATCGACGCTTCCAGCCGGGCGTGGAGTTCGTTGAGTAGCGGGATTTCGCGATCGGAACCTTCATCGATCTGACGCTTCCATCGCCGGAGCTGGCGAGCGCAATAGTCCTCCTTGCGTCCGAGTTCGCCGAGCCCAACATCATTGGGATTGACAGCGTGGAGGAGGACGAGCGTGTCGACGAGTGAGTCGGTCATCGTTGGCCGTAACGCTGGCTCGACTGCTTCGCCATCGGCGAGGTCGAACACGATCGAACCGTCGACGAACCCCATCACGAAGAACGGAGCATCGTTCACCGAGACGTCGTCGCATAGTCCGACGAGCGGCGGGACAGGCACTTCGGTGTCTTGGAGCGCTGACATGATCCGATGCTCTCGGCTCATATCATGGGCGCTGGCGAGCACGTGTCCGGTTGGTGGTCGGCGCAGTACATAGCGGACGCCGGCGGCATCGGTGACTCGATACGTGAGGTTCGACGCGCCACCTTCGATCTGGTCAAAGGTGAGCGGGGTGGCTAAGCCGTCGACACGGCCAGCGATCCAGTCGGTGACTGCGTCAGCGTTGATTCCAGTCGGGGTGCTCATCGGTCGGCGGGAGCGAAGGCTTCGAGGAGTCGCCAGTCAGGCATGGATTGTTCGCCGCTGGGGTCGACGGCCTGAATACATACATGCGATGCGCCGGCATCGCGATGTTCTTGCAGGCGAGCGGCAATTGCGTCCTCGTCGCCCCAAGCCACCACGGCATCAAGGAATCGGGGTTCGCGACCGTCGATCTCCTCGTCAGTGAATCCCAGCCGGAGCCAGTTGTTTCGGTAGTTGGGCAGGCTGATGTAGATGCTCAATTGGTCGTTGGCGCTCTCGTGAGCGACCTGGCGATCGGTCGTCAGCACACACTTCTGTTCGACGCACAGCCAGGCATCGTCGCCCATGATCTCTCGCGCCTGGGCGGTGTGCTCTGGAGTCGTCCAGTACGGATGGGCGCCAACGGTTTCCGCGGCGGCGAGGTCAAGCATCTTTGGTCCCAGTGCGGCGAGTACGACAGGTGGCATCTGGCCGCCAGGGATCATGATCGGCGCCTCGGCCATCTGGGTGAGGTAGGTGCGCATGGCAGACAGTGGCTTGTCGTAGGCCAGGCCGCGTAGGCCGCTGACGATCGGGGCGTGGGAGACGCCGAGTCCGAGCAGGAACCGGCCATCGGATAGTTCGTCGAGTTCTGTCGCCCCCATCATCATCACGCCGGGGTGACGGTTGTAGATGCCAGCGATGCCTGTGGCGACGATCAGGTGCTCGGTAGCACCCAGAAGGTTGGTGCTGTTCACGAATGCGTGACGGCCTACTGCCTCCGGGATCCAGAGTGCCGAGTAGCCCAGGGATTCGATGCGTTGAGCCATCTCCCGAGCTTGGGCGCTGGATTGACCATCAGTGAACTGCCAGACGCCAAAGGACTCAAGTTGGGTCGCCATTGCTTCAAGGTTTGCCATCCGTAGAGGATCGCAGTTGGCGACACGGGTCGCCAACTGCGAGCGTGGGGGCAATGAACGCGCAAATCGATACAGACGTCGTGATTGTGGGGGCCGGTTTCGCGGGTCTCTACATGTTGCATTCAGTGCGAGGACTCGGACTGAGTGCTCGAGTGATCGAAGCGGCCGATGACGTGGGTGGCACCTGGTACTGGAACCGCTACCCGGGTGCTCGATGTGACGTACCAAGTATGGAGTACTCCTACGGCTGGGACGACGAGCTGCAACAGGAGTGGGAGTGGACGGAGCGCTATGCGACCCAGCCCGAGATCCTCTCGTACGTCGAGCATGTGACGGCGCGTTTCGATCTCCGCAAAGACATCACCTTCGAGACACGGGTGACTGCGTCCCGCTTCGATGAGAGCACTGATACGTGGACGGTCAAAACAGACGCTGACGAGCAGATTCGATGCCGCTTTGTGGTGCTGGCGACGGGTTGCCTCTCGTCGACGAACCTGCCCGAGTTTGACGGCCGAGACGACTTCGCCGGTCGCTCATTTCACACCGGCCAGTGGCCACATGAGAAGGTCGACTTCACCGATCGGCGAGTGGTCGTGATCGGGACCGGATCCTCGGCTATCCAGTCGATTCCTCAGATCGCCGCCGAAGCTGGCCATGTCACCGTGATGCAGCGGACGCCCAACTACACGATCCCTGCGCGCAACCAGTCGCTCGATCCGAAGGAGGTGAAGGAGATCAAGGCCAACTATCGCACATGGCGGGCTAAAGCCCGTGATGCGACGGCGGCATTCGGGGGTCATCGGCCCAGGGTCGATGTCAGCGCCAAGGCAATATCGGATGAGGAGCGGCTCGAACGGTTCGAAGATCGCTGGGCTCTTGGAGGCCTCGGTTTCGGTGGAGTGTTCAACGATCTGATGCTTGACCCTGAATCGAACGCCTTAGCTGCCGACTTTTTTCGTTCGAAAGTGGCGGAGATCGTCGAAGACCCCGAACTGTCAGAGAAGTTGTCACCGGATACGGTCTTCGGTTGTAAGCGCATGTGCGTGGACACCGACTATCTTGCGACCTACAACCGTCCCAATGTCTCTCTGGTTGATGTAAGCGAAACACCGATTGAGCGGATCACGGCTGCTGGTGTAGTGGCTGATGGGGTGGAGTACGAGGCAGACGACATCGTGTACGCCACCGGGTTCGACGCCATGACAGGCACTATCGAGCGCATCGATATTGTCGGGCGCGGTGGTCTATCGCTGCGCGACAAATGGTCGGCCGGCCCGTTGACGTACCTCGGCCTCGGCGTCGAGAGCTTCCCGAACCTGTTCCTGATCACCGGTCCGGGAAGCCCATCCGTGCTCACAAACATGATCGCCTCGATCGAACAGCATGTGGAGTGGATCCGGGATCTGATCGGCTCAATGACCGATCAAGGCTTGTCGACGGTGGAGGCCGACGGCGAGTCCGAGGCGAAGTGGGTCGACTACGTCAACGCGGTGGCAGGCCTCACGCTCTTCAACAACTGCAGCTCCTGGTACCTGGGCGCGAACGTCCCCGGCAAACCGCGTGTCTTCATGCCTCTCATCGGATTCCCTGACTACAAGGTGAAATGCGACGAGGTAGCCGCTGCCGGCTACGACGGGTGGGTTCTCAACTAGGGAACCATGGGCCCAGGCCCCAGTGTTGGGGCCCCTGAAAATATTGATGTCGTAATCGTGGAACGAAAGGATCAGATCAACGGTTGGGACAGAGCGAAAGTCGAGATGGTGCGGGTACGCGAGTAGCCCTGCTGGTGTGGAAGGGTGAGGCAATGGAGATCTTCGACTCGGTGCTCGACATGGTTGGGGGGACGCCGTTGGTGCGTCTTCGACAGATAGGTGCTGATCTCCCATGTCCGGTTGTGGCCAAGGTCGAATCGACCAACCCCGGCGGAAGTTCCAAGGATCGACCTGCGATCTCGATGATTGACGCTGCTGAACGAGATGGCCTACTCAAGCCCGGCGGCACAATCGTCGAACCGACTTCGGGCAACACCGGCGTCGGTCTCGCCATCGTGGCGGCACAGCGCGGTTACAAATGTGTGTTTGTCATGACCGACAAGGTAGGTGTCGAGAAGGTTGACCTCTTGAGGGCATACGGAGCAGAGGTCGTTGTCTGTCCGGTTGCTGTTGCCCCTGAAGATCCATCGTCCTACTACTCCACCGCCGAGCGTTTGGTGAACGAGATTCCCGGCGCGTTCAGGCCGAACCAGTATTTCAACCCGTCGAACCCGCAGGCGCACTACGAGACGACGGGTCCGGAGATTTGGCGGCAGACAGAGGGCAAGATCACGCACTTCGTCGCGGGCGCAGGAACGGGCGGCACACTCTCGGGCGTCGCCAAATACCTCAAAGAACAGAACCCTGACATCCAGATAATTGCCGCCGACCCGGAAGGCTCGGTCTACTCCGGAGGGTCTGGGCGGCCCTATCTGGTTGAAGGTGTGGGCGAAGACTTCTGGCCACCGAACTACGCCCCGGAGTTGGTTGACCGCACGATCGCCGTGAGTGATCAGGATTCGTTCCTTACCGCCCGAGAGGTCACCCGCAAGGAGGGCCTGCTCATCGGAGGCTCGGGTGGGACCGCGGTGAATGCCGCCATCACCGTGGCTCGCGTAGCCTCAGCCGATGATCTGGTTGTGGTGCTCTTGCCCGACAACGGTCGCCTCTACCTCTCGACAGTTTTCGATGACGAATGGATGCACGGATTCGGCTTCCTCCGCGCAAGCGGGCCAGTCATCGCTGACGTGCTCGAGAGCCGCCGAGACGGGGTGCCTGAGCTGCTCTATGTCCAACCACAACAGACCGTGCGCGAGGCAGTTCGGGTCATGAGCGAACACGGGGTCTCGCAGTTGCCCGTGGCCAAGAACGAAATACCTCTTGCAGCGGCTGAGGTAATGGGCTCGGTCAGCGAGCTTCGCCTCATGGAGCTTGCCTTCGAGACCGAAGCGGTTCTCGACAAGACGGTCGAGGACATCATGGGTCCGAAGCTCAAAACCATCGGATCCGGTCAACCAGTTGCCCTTGCCGTCGAGATGCTCGAGTCGTGTTCGGCGCTGCTGGTGCTCGATGGCGGCCGCCCGAAAGCCGTCGTGTCCTCGAGCGATGTGCTTACCTTCCTTTCTCATAACGCACACCTCACGCCAGGAGATTTGAGTGGCTGATGACATCTTTGCCGACCCCCAGCAGTGGGGATTCGAGACCCGGGCCATACGCGCTGGTCAAAATCACGACGCCTCCTCGGGCGCAGTGGTCACGCCGATCTCCCTTGCAACGACCTTTGTGCAGGAGGAACCGGGCAAGCATCGCGGCTATGAGTACTCGCGCACCGGTAACCCAACTCGCTCGGCGCTCCAGGACTGCCTTGCCTCGCTTGAAGGAGCGGCCCACGGTCTGGCCTTCGGTTCGGGCATGGCGGCCGAGGACACGCTGCTTCGCACGCTCTCGCCCGGGGACCACATCGTGCTCGGTAACGATGCCTACGGAGGTACCTATCGCTTGATCTCTGCAGTGCTCGCCCCGAGCGGCATCGAATGGAGTGCAGCCGATCTCACCGATCCCGACTCGCTGCGCGCAGCGATGCGCCCCGAGACCAAGGTCGTGTGGGCGGAGACGCCGACCAACCCATTGCTCACCGTGATCGACTTGGCGGCCATCGCTGAGGTCGCTCATAGCGGTGGCGCGAAATTTGTGGTCGACAACACGTTTGCCACGCCCTACCTCCAACAGCCGCTGTCGCATGGAGCGGACGTCGTCGTCCATTCGACTACCAAGTACTGCGGCGGTCACTCCGACGTTGTCGGTGGTTTCGTCGCCACCAACGACGACGGCCTTGCCGATCGACTTGCGTATCTGCAGAACGCTATCGGTGCCGTCGGTAGTCCCTTCGACAACTATCTGACGCTTCGAGGTCTCAAGACCCTGGCTGTCCGCATGGATCGGCACTGCGAGAACGCCCAGGCAATCGTCGATCTACTCGTCGATCACCCTGCCGTTTCGCACGTGCTTTACCCAGGCTTGCCGGACCATCCTGGCCATGAAGCTGCCGCTCGCCAGATGAGCGCCTTCGGCGGCATGGTGTCGTTTCGTGTGGCTTCTGGGCGCGATGCGGCAATGCGGATGACCACAACCACCAAGGTCTTTTCGCTGGCTGAGTCGCTCGGTGCCGTGGAGTCGCTGATTGAGCACCCAGGCGTGATGACGCATGCGTCGGCTGCGGGCTCACCGCTGGAGGTGCCTGACGACCTGGTGCGGCTCAGCGTCGGCATCGAATCAACACAGGATCTCATCGACGACGTCGCTCAGGCGCTCGACGGTCTCTAAGCCGCTCATCACATTCTCGTCACAGGTCATGGTGATCATGACCATGTGACCACGAGAAACGACATCGCATTCCTCGCCCGTCGAGTCGCCTGGGGTTTGGTCCCGGGCGAACTCGACAAGCTTGAGACCGCGGGGACATCGGCCTATATCGATGCTCTCCTCAACCCTGATGGTGCCGGGATTGCCGCCGAGCCATCGCCCTGGGCTGACTTCGATTACATCGAGGACCAGGAGCTTCGTCAGGAACAAGGCCTTGAAGCGCTCAGCCGCTGGGTGACTCATCTTGTCGAGACTGAGCGTCCGTTGGAGAACGCGATGGCTTGGTTCTGGCACGACCACTTCGCCGTGTCGTTCCAGGTCGTGCAGTATCTGCCACTCCTGATCGATCACCTCGATCTCATCCGTGACCAAGGTCTTGGTGACTTCCGCGAACTGATCCGCAGCGTGTCAACCGACAGCGCCATGCTGATTTTTCTTGACGGCGCCACGTCGACGGGTGACGCACCCAATGAGAACTACGGTCGCGAACTCCTGGAGCTCTACACGCTCGGCATCGGGAACTACACCGAAGACGACGTGGCCGCCGCGTCGGTGGCTCTCACCGGCTGGGTAGTGCGGCGCCGACTTCGCGGCGAAGTCGAGTTCGTTCCCAGTCGCCATGACTCGACGCCGCAATTATTGCTGGGCGAAATGGTTTCCGATGTCGACTCTGTTGTCGACGCGGCCTGTTCGCACTCGGCTTGCGCTGGCTTCATCGCTGCGAAGGTCGCGCGCTTCTTCCTTGGAAACCCGAGTGAACTCGTGGTGGGCAATATGGCCGACCGGTTTGCGGCCTCTGGTCTTGGTATGCCGATTCTGGCCCGTGATGTGTTGGCTGCGGGTGTGGCCGGTGAATCTACGCCGCAAATCGTTGCCCCTGTCCCGTGGCTTGTCGGTGCACTCAAGGCCACTGGTGCTCAGATCGAGCCCCGAATCCAGGTTGGACTCCTCCGCTTGATGGGTCAGGTGCCTGGGTCACCGCCGAATGTTGGCGGCTTTCCCGGCGCGTTGACATGGCTGGCGTCCTCCGCCACAGCTGCTCGATTCAGCGCCGCAAATGTTGTCGCTCGTGCGACCCCCGACGATGCGGTGGCTCTCATGCTCGCGGCTGATGGCGACTGGGACGGTCTGGCGGACCTGTTCCTGCGGCCCCAGGGGTTCAGCGCGGCGACCCTCGCCGCTCTTCGTGATCTCCCCACCAATGTGTCCACCCGTCGCGGCGAGGGCGCCCTTGCGCTCTCTCTCGCTTCGCCCGGTCTACTCGTCGCTTAGGAGTCTCATGTCGAACAAACCCCTCTCTCGCCGCACCTTTATCGGAGCGGCAGGCGCTACGGCCGGAGCCGTCGCCGTCGGTAGTGGCGTCTGGGCCACGATGCTGCGCGACAGTGTCGAAAAGTCCGCGCTGGTAGGCGTCGGCTCGTCGCCCTCCACAACAGCGGCCCTCGTCAACAGCGGTGCTGTGCCCTACGGCGAACGGATTCTTGTGGTGCTGGAGATGGCCGGCGGTAACGACGCCATGAACACACTCGTTCCCGCGTCGGGGCTCTACAACGATGCGCGCAGAGAACTCGCGCTTCGCCCCAAGGACCTTGTGACACTCGCCGGCACGGACTACACACTGCATCCGGCCCTTGCGTCGCTTGCCCCGTACTGGGACGCCGGCTCGATGGCCGCTGTCGCCGGCGTTGGCTTGATGGACCAGAGTCGCTCACATTTCAAGGCGATGGATACATGGTGGTCGGGTAGCCCCGGTACGCCCTCACAAACGGGATGGCTCGGCCGTTGGCTCGACGCCACGCTCGAGGGCCCCAACGATCCTCTGCGGGCCATCGCTTTAGGTGGCGGGAGCCGCGCCCTGGTCGGGGAGAAAACCCTCGCCACCGTGGTTCGGAATCCGGCCAACTTCTCGCTGAGGACATTTCCCAACATGGATACCGACGCGCTGATCAAAGCCTTCCTGGCCACAGCGGAGCCGTTGGCCAAATCTCCTGAGCTCGCTGCCGCGCAGGAGGCGATCCCGTCCACTCTTGAAGCGGTTGAGTTGCTCGCCAGCGTGTCGGGTGACGATGACGATGGTTCGGTGTTCGGCTCTGGTCCGCAACGTGGCGGCATGACAGCGGCCGATCTGCTGCAAACGGCCGCGGGGATCATCACTCTGGGCGTCGGCACTCGGGTGATCACGGTCGGTATCGGCGGCTTTGACACCCACGCCGACCAATTGGGCCGTCACCACGATCTACTCGATGATGTTGGCGCCGGACTTGCCGCGTTCTTCGAACGTCTGGCGATCGACGGAAACCTTGACAAGGTCATGGTTGTGACGACGAGTGAGTTCGGTCGCCGCATCCGGGAGAACGGCTCGTTCGGCACCGATCACGGAACCGGCGGACTTCAGTTCGTCTTCGGACCAGAGGTGGTGGGTGGCCAGGTTGTCGGCGATCTCGATCTCGCCAACCCCGTTGACGGCGACCTTCCCATCCTGATCGACACGCGGTCGGTCTACTCGGTCGGCCTCGACTGGCTCGGCGGCCCCACCGACGGAATCCTCGCGGGCCCCCACGACCGCCTCGGTCTCGTCGCCTGACAAAGAACGTTTGGGGACAGACCCCAAACGTTCTTTGTCAGGAACTAACGCTGGAGTTTGTCCCGGGTACTGTTCACGTCTGTTTGTGCATGATGGCATCGGCGATGGCGTTGATCTCGGTGATCCATTCGTCGGGGGTGCCGAGGTCGCCAGAGGGAAAGACCACGAATTTGGAGGCGCCGACCTCCAGATAGTTGTCGATCATCTCGCCGAGTCGCTTGTGGGACGTGGCGATGACGTCCTCAGGGTCGGCGTCAGGGCGTCGCTGAGCGATTCGCTCCGCGACAGCATCAGGTATTCCGTCGGTTGAGACGGGGATGAGAACGCCATAGTGCTCTGGGTCCATCCACCGACCGGCCTCCGCGGCAGCCGTCTCAATGACCTTGATCCCCTCGGCGACATGGTGAGGCGTGGTGAATGAGGCCAGCCAGCCGTCGGCAAGGCGGCCAGTGCGGCGCAATTCCGACGGTGCTTGGCCGCCGAGCCAGACCTCGAACGGGTTCTGTACTGGCTTGGGTAGGACACGAGCGCCCTTGATCGAGAAGCGCCCACCCTCATGATCGACAACCTCTTCGATCCAGAGTCGGCGCATCAAGGGCACCGCTTCGTTCAGCCATGGGGCCCGCTCCTTGCGGTCCACGCCAAAGGCCTGTTGCTCGGCGGTATTGGCGATGCCGAGACCAAAGGCCGGAAGGCAGCGCCCACCTGAAACCTGATCGAGGCTCGCCAGTGCCTTGGCCATTAGCACGGGATTGCGCCCAGGGATGACGGAGACGGCCGGACCGAACTTCATCCGCTCACTGCGTCCCGCGACGTACGACATCGCCACGATCGGGTCGAGTTGCGGACTGTTGACCCGTTCGGGGAACCACAGCGAGTCGTAGCGGTGCCTGTCGAGAGCGTCGACAACGCGGCCGAGGCCGTGGGTCTCGGCGTAGAGCCTGGGGGCTGCGCCGATTCCAAATCCGATTCGTACCTTCATGTCCAACCTTTCATCTTGTGAGGTTTTCACAGAACCACCCATAGGGCAGAGTTGCGACGATGACCGAGCGCAGATTCGAGTTACGAGGAGTGTCGGTGGGTGCGTCCGACCAGCGTCGTCTCGACAATGTGAGCGTAGACATTTCGGCGTCCGGGATCACCGTTCTTGCCGGCCCATCCGGTGCCGGGAAGTCGACCCTGCTACGTCTACTCAACCGGCTTGACGTACCCGATCAGGGATCGGTGCGATGGCAGGGCAGCGACCTTGACGAGCTTGACGTGCTCGCTCATCGACGCCAGGTCGGCATGGTGTTTCAGAAACCGACAGCGGTTCCGGGTACCGTCGCCGACAATCTTCGGCTCGCCGCCCCGGCCATGGACGACGACGCTGTCGTCGAACTACTCGACACTGTCGCACTCGACGCCGGCTTCTTGAATCGCAACGCCCTTGAACTCTCGGGCGGGGAGCGTCAACGGGTTTGCCTCGCCCGCACCCTCGCCACGAACCCTATAGTGGTCCTCGCTGACGAGCCCACCTCCTCGTTGGACCCCGACGCCACCGCGATCATCGAGGCCTCGGTTCAGCGGTTGGCAGACCCCACCGGGCGGCATCGAGTCGGCTGGGTTTGGGTGTCGCACGACGCCGAGCAGACCGAGCGCCTCGCCAGCCGCGTGATCGCACTTGACGGTGGGCGAATCAGCAGCCGTGGACTCGATGACTGATACCGACATCGGCCTTGTCGGCCTCGCGGTGTCGGGCATTCTCGTCGGTGTCACACTTGTGCTGTCGCTCGTCTGGCGCCTTGGTATTGCCCGCGAAATAGTCGTCGCTGCGGCCCGAGCGCTGGTGCAGTTGCTCATTGTCGGTGTCGCCCTCGGCCTCGTCGTGGAGGACGACTCCCCGCTGATTTGGACATGGCTCTGGCTTGTGTCCATGGTCGTGTTCGCCTCGTGGACCGTCGGCCGGCGTGCTCGCGAAGTACCTCAGGCTCGACTCTTAGCGCTTGTCTCGTTCACCGCGGCGGCGGTCGTCACCCTTGGCGTCCTGTTTGGCCTCGGGGTGTTTGAGCCCAGGGGTCAGACCATGGTGCCGCTTGGTGGAATGATGGTCGGTAACGCCATGACCGGCACGGTGGTTGCGGCACGCCGCATCGTTGCTGAAGCTCGAGACCAGCGGGACCTAATCGAAGCCCGGCTCGCCTTGGGGCTGCCGTCCAACGAAGCGTTCGCCCCGCACCTCCGTGAGGCTCTACGTACGGCGCTTGTCCCACAGATTGAATCGACGAAAGCCGTTGGCATCGTGTTCTTGCCGGGGGCGATGACTGGTCTGATCTTGGCTGGAGTTGATCCTGTAGAGGCCGTGCGTATTCAGATTGGCGTCATGTATTTGGTGCTCGGGTCGGTGGCAACGACCACCTCAGTGATGGCACTGGGCCTGACGAGGGCCATGTTCACGGCGGATCACCGCCTTCGCTGGCATCCACCGGTAGAGAACTGAGCCCGTAGGGGGCAAAGGCCCGAAACGGTTCTGCGCTCATAGGAGAGAAAGTCCGCTGCCGGACCTTTCAGCTGCGGAGCTTCACAGGGGTGGTGACTTCGGCGTAGAAGTCGTTGCCTTTGTCATCGACGATGATGAAGGCGGGGAAGTCTTTGACCTCGATCTTCCAGATGGCTTCCATTCCGAGTTCGGGGAACTCGATGACTTCGACGTGACGGATCGAGTCCTTGGCGAGACGGGCGGCGGGGCCGCCGATCGAACCGAGGTAGAAGCCGCCGTGGGCGGCACACGCTTCAGTGACCCAACGGGATCGGTTGCCCTTGGCGAGCATCACCATGGAACCGCCGGCGGCCTGGAACTGTTCGACATAGGAGTCCATGCGGCCGGCCGTTGTCGGACCAAACGAGCCAGATGCGTAACCCTTCGGAGTCTTCGCAGGACCCGCATAGTAGATGGCGTGATCACGCAGGTACTGCGGCATCGGTTCGCCGGCGTCGAGACGTTCTTTGATCTTGGCGTGGGCGATATCACGCCCAACCACGAGTGTGCCAGTGAGCGAAAGCCGGGTCTTGACCGGGTACTGGCTGAGCTGGTTGCGGATGGCATCCATCGGCTGGTCGAGGTCAACGGCCACCGTTTCGGTGGAGAGATCGTCATCGGTTGCTTCGGGAAGGAAGCGAGCGGGGTCGGTCTCTAGCTGCTCCAGGAACACGCCTTCGGCAGTGATCTTGGCGCGCGCCTGGCGGTCAGCGGAACACGACACTGCCAAGCCAACGGGGACGGAGGCGCCGTGGCGGGGGAGACGGATCACTCGGATGTCGTGGCAGAAGTACTTGCCGCCGAACTGAGCACCGATGCCGAATTTGCGGGTCTGTTCGAGTACCCGCTGCTCCCAATCGAGATCGCGATAGCCGTGACCGGTGGCCGCATCGCCGGACGTGGGCAACCCGTCGAGGTAGTGAGCTGAAGCGAGCTTGGCTGTCTTCAGGTTGAACTCAGCCGACGTGCCGCCCACCACGAGAGCAAGGTGATACGGCGGACATGCGGCCGTGCCGATCGCCCGCAGAGATTCGTCGAGGAAGTCGATCATCGACTCCTCGTTAAGGAGCGCCTTGGTCTTCTGGAACAGGAACGACTTGTTAGCCGATCCGCCACCCTTGGCCATGAACAAGAATTCATAGCTCTGGCCCGGCTTCGTGTAGAGCTCGATCTGAGCGGGGAGGTTGTTGCCAGTGTTCTTCTCTTCGAACATTGAAACGGGTGCCAGCTGTGAGTAGCGGAGATTGGTTTCGGTGAAGGTGTCGTACACGCCGCGGCTGATCCATTCGGCATCGTCGGCGAACGTGACGACCTGATCGCCCTTCTTCCCCATCACAATGGCCGTGCCAGTGTCTTGGCACATGGGCAGGACACCGGCGGCTGCGATGTTGGCGTTGCGTAGGAGTTCGGTGGCGACGAACACGTCGTTTGGTGATGCCTCCGGATCTTCGAGAATCAACGCCAACTGCTCAAGGTGTTCAGTTCGCAGATAGTGCGAGATATCTCGCATGGCCTCGCGGGTCAGAAGCTGGATCGCCTCCGGCTCGACCTTGAGAAGCGTGTGGCCGTCGACCTCGACCGTGGAGACCCCTTCGGCGGTGAGAAGCCGATATTCCGTGGGGTCAGCGCCGACGGGGAGCAGATCGGAGTACGCAAACTCGGGCATGCTCATCACGCTAGCTTGCGTCATCCAAGTTGAATCTAGAGCGCAGTTCCTGAGAAGGGAGCCGGATCGCCTTCGGCGGGCAGCTGTGGGCGAATCCACTGCGTCATAGCGTCGATGGCTGTCGCCACTCCACGCCAAGTCTCGGGATCCCAACCTTCAGCTTTCGCCACGACGTTTCCGTCTTGGCGAACGAGAGCGAACGCCGGCGCAGATTCGATGCCAAAGCCCTTCACCGCGGCCCCGTAGGGATCGGCGAAGGTAAGGAACTCGTCGGCGTAGGGGCCGAGGAACTGTTTGGCGGCGTCGGCCGAGGCAGTCACGATCCAGCAGGGACGACAATCCGCATCCGTGTAGGTGGTGAGGACCCGATGAGCCGTATCAAGGATCCAGGCACTCTCGTGCGTATAGGGGTCGAGGACGACCGGCACGAGCGGGAAGGTCGTTAGCCATTCGCGCAAAGGGCGAGAATCGCCGTCGAGGGGCGTCAGTTCGAAATCGAGGGTTGCCACGGAGGGTCAAGTTATCGCGGCAGAGGCGGGTCGGGTTGCATCGGGCAGGCATCCTTGTGTCCACTTACTACGATCCGTTGTGTGCATCCGATCGAGCGACTCCGCTATATGGCCCGTGCTGGCGATGTCGGCACTGCCTCGCTCATTCGTGAAGCTGCCGTCGCTCTGAGCGCGACAGCTCGCGATCCGGTGGAGCTTGTGATGGCCTGTCGGCAATTGATCGAGCGACGACCATCGTCGGGCCCGCTTGTCTGGCTCTCGGCTCGAATGATCACTGGCTCTGACGCTAGGGCTGAAGCCTGGGATGCCGCCGAGGCGATCGAGAGCGACACAACCGCCCGAGAACTCGCCCATGTGCTTGCGGCTGACACAGTCGTGCTGGTCATCGGGTCGCCTGAGATCGCCGGTCGTTCGCTCCGTGCTCGCGGTGATGTCAACGTGCTCGTCGCCGACACCATTGGCGAGGGCTACGGCCTGGTCCACCAGCTCGAGATCAATGATCACTCGGTCGCTGATGTGCCTGCCGGTGGTGTCGGTTCCGCAGCGGCCGCGGCCGGTCTTGTCCTGCTCGAAACCGATGCCCTGAGTGATGGCGGAGCCCTCTGTCGCACGGGTTCGCTCGCAGCGGCCGCTGTGGCACATCACTCTGGGGTTCCGGTTTGGCTTGTTGCCGGAGTTGGTCGGTGCCTGCCTTCTCGCATGTGGGAACCGATGGCTGACCGTTCGATCAGTGACCAAGCGTGGGACGATGAGGCCGAACGTGTGCCGCTCGAACTGATCGATAAGGTCGTCGGACCCTCCGGCCCCCAGCCGATAGCGGAGGCCCGTCTCAGGGTTGACTGCCCGATTGCCCCAGAGCTGTTCCGATGAAACGGGTTAGATTTGCCTTCTTTTTCGTCGTGATGTTCGGCTTAGGCATGTATCTCGGCACTCGTCCGCCCGACGATCAGTCGGAGGAACCGGTTAGCACCGAGGGCGAAGCTGTCGCCGTAGCGCAGACAACCACGACAACCACGACAACCACGACAACCACGACAACCACGACAACCATCCCGCCACCACGCTCCGCCACGATGGCATTCACCGGCGATCTACTCCCTCACAGCGGCGTCCAAAACGCGGCTGCGGCCTGGGCCAAGGAGGCGGGGGCCGAGGGCTGGGATTTCCGTCCGATGTTTGATGAGGTCCGCCCGGTTATCTCATTGGCGGACCTAGCGATCTGTCACCTCGAGACGCCGATTTCCTATAACGACTCCAACCTCGGCGGCTATCCCAGGTTCAATGCCCCTCGAGCGCTCGTCGAAGGTGCCATCGACGCGGGCTACGACGGTTGCTCCACCGCGTCGAACCATTCCTATGACCAGTCAGCGAGCGGTGTGGTTGGCACGCTCGACGCAATGGATGAGATGGGCATGCCATTCGCTGGGATGGCCCGGAGCGAGGAGGAGGATCTCGCCCCGGTCCTCTATGAGGTCAACGGCATCACCGTCGCTCACATCTCCGCCACGTATGGGCTCAACGGCTTCGTGATGCCCGCAGACCGGAAGTATCTGGTTGATGTGATCGATGCGGAGGAAATCATCGCCGAGGCAGGGATCGCAAAGGCGGCTGGGGCCGAGTTCGTGGTGGTTAGCCTCCATTGGGGCAATGAATACCGCCATGAGCCGACTGTGTGGCAGAACGAGCGCCTCGCTGAAATTCTGCCATCGGAGGAAGTCGACCTGATTGTCGGCCATCACGCCCATGTCGTGCAGCCTGTTGACAAAGTCGGTGACGAGTGGGTTGTGTTCGGCCTCGGCAACTTCGTGTCGAACCAGTCAGGCAACTGCTGCGTTACCGCATCGCAGGACGGGATGATCGTTACAGTCCGGCTTCTCGAAAACCTTGACACCGGCAAGATCGAAGCCGTTGGCGTCCACTATGTGTCGACCTGGGTCGATCGCCATAACGGTTATGTCATCCGACTCGCCGAGCCTGGCCGTGACGATCTACCGAGCGAAACCGCCCTCATTCTTGAGGCTTCGGAAGGTCGCACCGAGGATGTGGTGAGTTCTCGTCTCGGCCCACTCGATGGGCTGACGGCAGAGAGCGACTTCAGGAACGGTCTGCCAACAGCCGACGAATGATCACCTTGAGGCACAGGATCTCGTCCGCGCCCTCAAAGATCGAGAGCACGCGGGCATCCACGTAGTAGCGCGAAACCGGGTACTCCTCGGCGTAACCCATTCCGCCGTGAATCTGCATCGACTCGCGAGTGACCCACTCAGCGGCACGACAGACGTAGGCCTTCACCATCGATGCTTCAAGCGTGCCCTTGCCGTCACCCATGAGGTGGGCGACGTGGAGGGCATATTGGCGGGCGGCCTGAATGACGATCGCCATCCGCCCGATCTTCGCCTGGGTGAGTTGGTACTGGGAGATGGGCTGGTTGAAGACCACACGGTCGTTGGCGTAGGCCACGGCTGATTCGTAGGCGGCCTGCATGACGCCGACGGCGCGTGCCGCGGTCTGTAGTCGACCGTTCTCGAACCCCTGCATCTGGAAGTAGAAGCCTCGGCCTTCGCCGTCGGCCTCGCCGATCAGAGCATCGGCGGGGACCCACCAGTCATCGAAGCTGACTTCGTAGCTATGCATGCCGCGATAGCCGATGGTGTCGATCGCCCGACCCTCCATACGGCCACCGTCGGGCTGTTCGTGAGCAAAGCCGTGACCGTCGCTGCGGGGCTTCGACACGATGAACACGCTCAGGCCCTTGTGATTGGTTGAACCCGGCGTGGTGCGCGCCAACAGCATGAGGACATCGGCCCTGCCGGCGAACGTGCACCACGTTTTGGTGCCGTTGATGACCCAACCGTTCTGGTCATCACGGGTGGCTGAGACACGAATACCGGCGACATCGCTGCCGTAGTCGGGTTCAGTGACGGCGACCGCGGCCATGATCTCTCCACTTGCGAGCTTTGGCAGCCACTCGGTCTTCTGGCTTTCGGTACCGCCGGCGATTAGTGCGCGCGTGAGGATCTCCGGGCGGGTGATCAGCGATCCGCCGATTCCCAGTGAGCCACGCGAGAGTTCCTCGGTCGCGACAACCATGCCCAGGTAGTCGCTGGCACCGCCCTCGGCGAAGCCACCGTACTCAACGGGTGCGGAGAGACCGAAGACTCCAAGCTCGGCGAGGCCTCCGATGAGGTCTTCGGGGATGTCTGAGTTGGTGCGATGGATGTGTTCGGCGATCGGCACGATTTGGTCGTCGGCGAAGCGGCGGAACGTTTCGGCGACGAGTGCGAAGTCTTCATCGAGATGGTTGGGAGCACCAGTGACCAGTGAGGCGAGCAGCGCGGGCTCGCGCCCGGCGGACATGAACTCGCGCACACCGTCCAGAGCGCCGAGTTCGCAGCCCCATGCGGCTTCGCGGCCAAGTAGGCGCATGTTGACGTCATGGGCGACGTCGGCGACGAAGGCAATCGTCAGCTGTGCTTCGGCGTCGCCGTAGGCCCCATAGGCAAGGAGGTTGGTGGCTGAGGCGACCGCAGCAGCGGCGTGGGCCACGTCGTAGGCCACAACCTGGTGGTCGTTGATATCGAGACCAACGAGTGAGTCAAGAGCACTGTCGATAACACCCTGCAGGATGGTGGTGACCGCGGCGGCGTCAACAAGTGTGAGGTCATTCATGGGCGACTACTCTAGGAGGCGTCAGGTGTGGGTGCTGTGTCATCTGTCATCTGTCATCTGTCATCTGAGTAGTCCGCCCGAGTGGTTGTCGGCTTCCAAACTCACTCGACGGCTCTGACCTGATCGTGGGCGAAATGGACCGATAGGACTAGCGAGATTTCGGCACCTACGGTTGGGGAGTGATAGTGGCCGTCGACAACCCTTCTCACCTGCGAAAGCAGGTGCTTTCGTGGGGTACGTCAAACCTTCGCGATCTCCCATGGCGCCGAACGAGAGACCCATGGACGATTCTCGTCTCCGAGACGATGTTGCAGCAGACCCAGGTGAGTCGCGTTGTGGAGCGCCTTCCGGTAGTGCTGAATGAATTTCCGGATCCAGCCACGTGCGCGGCGTCGACCGTCGGTGACGTAGTGACGGTGTGGGCTGGTCTCGGCTACAACCGGCGACCGGTGATGCTTCACCGAGCGGCCACTCAGATCGTCTCCGATCACGCTGGAGCGGTTCCCTCGGGGCTCAAGGATCTGCTCGCTTTGCCCGGGGTCGGTCCCTACACGGCTCGAGCCGTGCGGGCGTTCGCATTCGAACTCTCTGCAGCGGTCGTCGACACCAACATTGGCCGCTTCTATGCTCGGATCCACGGACGAAAACTCAGCGCCCGAGAGGTGCAGCAATTCGCTGATGAGGCCGCACCCGAGGATCAGCCATGGCTCTGGAATCAGTCGATCATGGAACTCGGAGCGCTCGTTTGTACGAAGCGATCCCCGATGTGTGATGCCTGCCCCGTAGTTGACCTTTGCGCATGGGTAGGGGAGGGTGACGACCCGGCACAAGGTTCAGCAGCCGTTTCTGTCCCACAGACGCGCTTCGAGGGAAGTGACCGTCAGCTACGTGGTCGCCTTGTCGATGTGCTGCGCGCCTCTCCGCTCGCACTGTCGGAGATCGCTGCGACGATGCAGACTGATGCCGATCGAGCGGAGCTGATACTTGCAGGGCTGCAAGGCGACGGACTTGTGGTCGTCAAAGACAGACAGGCCCGCTTGCCCTGAAATCGGTGGGCCTACTGGGGTCCCGTCAGTGATGCGATCAACTCGTCAACCGCCTTGTCGGCGATCTCCCACATTTCTTCGTCGGTGCGGTCCTGGATCGGATGCTCCGTGTAGACGCGCGCAGGATCGATGCCGAGGCTGGCTGCTTGCGCTTCCGCAGCAGAGGTGAACTCAACCGTGGCCACGAACACGCCGGGGATGCCGCGGCGCTCGAGATCGCTGATGTCGTGCACACTGCACGACGTGCAACTGCCTCAATCGGCTAATGCTTCGATTACAGCATCACACGAGGTGGCGATCTCATGGCGAAGATCGACGGGGGCAGGTTTGGCGAAAGTCGGCTTGGCGTAGCGTTTCACCTCTGCGCCGATAGCGGTGAGTCGCTCCTCGATGCGATCGAGGAAGATATTGCCCCGCGCCTTGGAAATGTCGAGCAAGCCGACGGTAAGACCGTTGAGCGACTCGGGGCGAGTGACCAGTTCTCGGTGCTGAGTTTTCAGCTCGCCAGTGGGATCCAGGACGACGGTGTTCGCAGACGTGCTCATCGGGTGATCTCCTTCGTGACAGTGACACTACCTGTGGCACCTGCGACCCATCCAGCGAATGTCATTGAGAACAGTCCGGCGTTGCTGCCAGCGTGGACGACATGAATGCCTGCTGGTGGGAACTTTGGCACCTGGCTGCCAGTAAGGAAATCAGGCAGTCCTTCTTCGATACCGTCGGCGCCGCGAATGATGTCGTCGGCGTCGATCGTGAGGTATCGCTCGAGTTCCTCGAGGAAGCGAGTCCGGTCCCAGCCCGCATCCTTGAACCGAGCCATGTGCTCAGGCCCGAGGACCAGCACGGTCTCGAAGCCCATAGCGAGGCGCGGACTGATATTGGCCATCAATGAAAGCGCAAGATGTTTGACCAGCGAATCCGCAGATCGAGACATCTGATCGAAAATGATCCGGGGAGCTTCCCCGGAGAACAAGGTCACCGTTGACTGGTTGCCAGAGAACCCGCGGCTCTCGGACAGTGAGTCCCATGGTGATCCCTCTTCGTCCTCTGCGAACGACATGCCGATCTTGTGCGGGCTGCCGTGGGTCGATCGATCGACACCTCCAGGCTTGCCGCCGCCGACGTTGGATATCACTAACTGGAGCGCACGCCCGATCGTGGAGTTGGCCCGGTTGCCCTGGCCGAGCACGTTCATGCCGCTGTTCATTCCAATCTCACGACGGATTGGCCCGTTCACAATGATGACGGGGCCGGTTGGCATCGTGGTGGCCAACAGGCCGTGCATGTTGAATTCGTCGGTGCAGGCAGCTTCAAGCGCAGCGATCACCACAGGGAGGTACTCGGGCAGACACCCGGCCATCACCGCGTTGACGGCGATCTTCTCGATCGTGCAGTCGACGAGATCTGGCGGCACGAGCGCCACGACGTCTTGCGGATCGCGGCTCGTGCCTTCGAGCATACGAAGGACCCGAGCTTCAGTCGGTGGTACGACGGGCAAGCCGTCGCTCCAGCCACGGTCGTGCATCGCCTCCCACTCGTCTTCAAGCGGAGCAATCTCGATTCGTCGGCTGTTCATAGTGGAGTTGGAGAATCGAACAGCGAGCTCGTCAGTGCGGGATGGGTCGACGCTCAGCGACCCACAGCCGGGTCGCCAGTCTGGAAGGTCTGCGCCGAGTCCGTCGATGCCGGTGAAGGACTCCCATTGAGCGCGAGACCAGCCTTCAATCTGGGTCGTGGCTTCGCCATTTTTTACCCACAGAAGTGTTGGCACGGTCACGATGTCGTGGTGCCAAGAAAGGGCGAGATCGTGGTCGAGCACGACCCATTCGGCGGCCGCGGGGAAGTCTGCTTTGTCCTGGGTGATCACCGTCATGTTGGCACGCTCTGCCAGATCAGCGAGAACGGGCACTACTAGCACGCACGTCGGGCAGTCTTGTTTGACCACAGCCACCAACCCGTCGGGCAGCGGCGGTCGAGACGAAGAATCAGCTTTCATAGGCCCACTGTGGCACATGAAAAGAAAGGTGAGATATCCGTCACACGCATCTCGACGGCTGTGCTCAACATCGCTAGCGTTGCAATGGCTATGGGGGAATTCCGAGAAGCCGTCACGATCGCGTTCCATGGGGTTCGCGGATCGACGCCCTGCAGCTGTCCGGAACTGCAACGGTATGGCGGAAATACCGCATGTGTCACGATCGAGGCCCATGGACAAGACCCGATCATTCTTGATCTCGGCACCGGGCTGCGAATGTGGGGAGTGACGCTGGGCCGACCAGAGCCGCTGACCGTTCATGCGCTGGTCACCCATCTGCATTGGGATCATGTGCAGGGTCTGCCGTTCTTCAAGCCGCTTCAGTGCGAAACCACCACCCTCAATGTCTTCGGACCTGGTGAGTGCGGCGAGTCGCTGGGTGAGTGCTTCCAACGGTTCATGACCCCGCCGTTCTTCCCGATCCAGCCGAAGGATCTGCCCGCCACCATCGAGTTCCATGACGTCTTGTGTAGCGACTTCAGTATCGGTGATGCGTCGGTCATGGCTCGACCAGTTCCCCACTCCGGCCCCACCGTCGGATATCGCGTGACCTATGGAGATCTGACGGTCGCCTATGTGCCGGACCATCAGCAGCCCGTGGACATGTCGACGGTGGCGGAGTCAGTGCTTGAGCTATGCGACGGAGTCGACATGCTCATCCACGATGCTCAACTCCGTGCCGACGAGTTTCCCGACAAATCCGACTGGGGCCATTGCACTCCGGCGTACGCCGTCGAGGTCGCGCGCCAGAGCGGTGCAAAGTCGTTGGTGATGTTTCACCACGACCCCAGCCACGATGATGTCGAACTTGACCGCATGGCCGCAGATACACGCGAGCTCGCCGACGTCGTCGGCATCCCCATCGTTGCTGCCGCCGAAGGTCTCAAGCTCGTCCTCGGTGCTGATCTCTAACCACAAAGCACGGCTGGGGACAGACCCCAAACGTGCTTTGTCTCAAACGTGCTTCGTCTCTCAGTTGGGGCGCTACTCTCAGGCTCAATCAAACGTGGACTGGAGACCAACGTGTCGATCGATGGGGCCGACTTCCGACGAGTGCTAGGCCATTTCCCCACGGGTGTCTCCGTGGTCACTGCTGTAGACGCCGATGGCCCTGCTGGCATGGCCATCGGGTCCTTTACCTCGGTGTCGCTCGATCCACCGCTTGTGATGTTCTGCCCGGCTAAGAACTCCGGCAGTTGGCTTCGCATGAAGGACGTCGGCAGCTTTTGCGTCAATGTTCTTGGCGAAGATCAGGCCGCCACCTGCGGCGTGTTCGCTGGCCGTGCCGAGGACAAGTTCGAAGGCATCTCATGGAGTACCGATGTGACTGGTGCACCGGTAATTCCCGGCTCCCTTGCCGTTATGGACTGTGAACTCCATGCCATCCACGATGGTGGCGATCACGACATCGTCGTCGGACTGGTCAAGTCGCTGTGGACCGACCCGGAACTCGAAGACAGCCCACGTGGTCCGCTCGTGTTCTTTCAGGGTCGCCTCGGACAGTTCGTGGATATCTAAATGCCGATATACGCCCTGGGCGATCGGGTCCCAGAGATCCACGAATCCGCGTACATCTCGCCCGAGGCGACGATCATTGGCAATGTGGTCATTGGCAGGAACTCGTCAGTGTGGCCGCATGCTGTGCTCAGAGCCGACGATAACTACATCCGCATTGGTGAGGGCACGTCGATCCAAGACGGCTCCGTGCTGCATTGCACCGAGTTTCACGAGACGGTCGTTGGGGACTTCTGCACGGTTGGCCACCTTGCCCATCTCGAGGGCTGCACTGTCCACGATCATGCGCTCGTGGGGTCGGGGGCGATTGTGTTGCATAACGCGATTATTCATTCGCATTCGCTCGTAGGTGCGGCCGCAATGGTGCCCGGTGGGGTCGAGGTACCGCCCAACGCGATGGCGTTGGGTGTGCCAGCAAAAATCCTCCTGGACAAACTCCCAAGTCAGCACGCCCAGATGAACGTCGACAGTTACATCGACAGAGGTCGGCGGTTCCGGGCTGAGCTTCGGCGGCTGGACTGACATGGATGGGAAGTCGTTCCGGATTCTCGTCATCTGCACGGCAAACATCTGTCGTTCTCCTATGACTGAAGCGCTGCTGCGCGCCGCGGCTGAGACACGCGGCCTGGACGTCTCCGTTGATTCGGCCGGCTTCCTCACCCAAGACGAGGGAGCCACCCCAGTCGTCGTCGATATCATGGGGGAGAGGGGCCTTGATATCTCGAGCCATCGATCACGCAAGGTCACTGCCGAGATTGTCAACACTGCCGACCTCATCGTTGCGATGGAGCGTCGCCACGTGCGTGACCTGGCACTGCTCGCCAACGATGCAGTTGCGCGAATCGACACGCTCGGCGGCCTCGTTGCCCGTCTGCAGGGTGTTGGTGGCGAGTCGCCGAACGAGCGGATCTCAGCAGCAACTGCAACCCGAGTTGCTAGCGACATGGTTGGACGAGGTGCCGATGAGGTTGATGATCCGTTCGGCAAGTCGAAGCGAGTTAACCGACATACGGCTGACCGCCTCACCGAGTTGAGTCAGGCCCTGATCGCCGGTGTGTTTGTTCCACGAGTCTGAAATTCGTCAGGAGCGAAGTCGTGTCGAACTCGGCGGCCTCTTTGTCAAGTGTGACGTCTCGTCCATCGAAGATGCGGACGGTTGATGCCGCTGGCTGAGGTCATTGTCGGCTGAGGTCATTGTCAGTTGAGGCCTGGACTCGTGGGCCGGCGTCGCTAGCGCCCTTGGAGTTGTTACTATCTGGATAGGAGAAATCACTGCCGACACGTTGTGTCGGACAGCGCCAAGCATGTATTCGGGAGTTCCTCATGGCATCCACCGACATCGGTCTCGACCTCGGCAAGTATCAGCTTGGCTGGTCTGATGAAGAGGACTACGTCTTCAAGCCCAAAAAGGGCATCAATGAAGCCATTCTGCGCGAGATGTCATGGCTCAAGGGTGAACCCCAATGGATGCTCGACTTCCGCCTCAAGTCGTACAAGCGTTTTGGGAATCGTCCCATGCCCAGTTGGGGCGGCGATATGTCGGGCATCGATTTCAATGACATCTACTACTACATCAAGCCCAAGGGGGGACTGAACGACGATTGGGACGAGGTTCCAGAGTCGATCAAAAACACCTACGAGAAGCTGGGTATCCCCGAGGCTGAACGCAAGTATCTGGCAGGCGTCACGGCGCAGTACGAGTCCGAAGTGGTGTACCACCGCAATCGTGAAGACCTTGAGCAGCAGGGTGTGCTTTTCTGCGACATGGACACAGCGCTCAAGGAGTACCCACAGCTCGTCAAGCAGTACTTCGGCAAGATAATCCCGCCGAACGACAATAAGTTCTCGTCTCTCAACAGCTCCGCCTGGTCGGGTGGATCTTTCATCTACGTACCGCCGGGCGTGCAGGTCGAGATGCCGTTGCAGGCCTATTTCCGCATCAACGCAGAGAACATGGGCCAGTTCGAACGTACCCTGATCATCGCCGATGAAGGCTCCCAAGTTCACTACATCGAAGGTTGCTCGGCGCCGACCTACACCTCCGATTCGCTGCACTCGGCAGTTGTCGAGATCGTGGTCAAGCCGTCTGCTCGTGTCACGTACACGACCATTCAGAACTGGTCTGACAATGTTTACAACCTGGTCACCAAGCGGGCATGGGTTGAGGCTGAGGGTCACATGGAGTGGATCGATGGCAACATCGGCTCGAAGCTGACCATGAAATACCCCGCCATCGTGCTCGCCGGCCCGAAGGCTTCCGGCGAGGTTCTCTCCGTCGCCTATGCCGGTGCTGGCCAGCACCAGGACACCGGTGCCAAGATGACCCACGCTGCACCGGAGACCACGTCGAAGATCGTGTCGAAGTCGATCTCCAAGGACGGCGGCCGGACCTCTTACCGCGGTCTCGTCCGTGTCGAGGACGACGCATACGGTTGCAAGAGCCACGTCCAGTGTGACGCATTGATTCTCGACGAGGATTCGATCTCTGACACCTACCCATACATGGAGGTTGGTTCAGGCGATGCCATCATCGGGCACGAGGCCACGGTGTCTCGTGTGGCAGACGACCAACTCTTCTACCTTCAGAGCCGTGGCCTCACAGAAGAGCAGGCGATGAGCATGATCGTCAACGGATTCATAGAGCCCATCACGAAGACCTTGCCGATGGAATATGCCGTTGAATGGTCCCGCCTTATCGAACTTCAAATGGAGGGCTCAGTCGGCTAAGAAACGCGCTGGGGAAAGACCCCAACGTGTCTTTTTCAGCTCCAGGCTTTGGCGGGGTCGTCGATTTCTTCGACGTCGTTGTCTTCGGTGAAAGCGATAAACCGGTCGAACCCGCGCAGGAACCAGCGGTCGTGGGTGACACAGATGACGGTGCCCTCGAAAATATCGAGGCCGGCTTCAAGTGCCTCGGCTGATGCGACGTCGAGGTTGTCGGTTGGTTCGTCGAGCAGCAGCAGGTTTGCCCCATCGATCTCGAGCAGCAGGATCTGGAACCGGGCCTGCTGCCCACCTGACAAGGTTTCGAAGGTCTGCTCAGCCGCGAAGTTGAGCTCGTAACGCCGAAGTCGGGCCATCGCTGACCCCCGCGGTATCTCTCTTTTGGCGAGCACGTCGAGCAGTGTCTTGCCCATCAACTCGGGGTGGTCGTGGGTTTGGTTGAACAGGCCCGGAACCACACGAGCGCCGTGACGCCAGTCGCCAGTGTGTTTGACGTCAGCGCCACCGAGCAACCGAAGGAAGTGCGACTTGCCGGTGCCGTTGCGGCCAACGACGGCTACCCGTTCACCGAACCAGATTTCAAGATCGAACGGGAACGTCAGGTCGGTGAGTTCGAGTTGTTCGATGATCACGACGCGCTTGCCAGTGCGTCCGCCTTCGAGTCGCATATCGATTCGCTGCTCGCGAGCGGCTTCGGGTGGAGGCCCGTCCTCGTCAAAATGCCGCAGGCGTGTCTCTGCTGCACGGGCGCGACTGGCGTTGGCGTCGCTCATAGCGGCGCGGCGTTTTTGCTCGCGCATGTGCGTGACGAGGCGCTTGCGTTCCTCGCCCCAGCGGCGCTGCTCCTCGCTGATGAGGGCGATCCGGTGTTCCCGGGCCTCACGCCAGGTTGTGAACGACTCGCCGTGAGTCCAAGCGCCATTGGCCTCAATAGTGACGACTTTCTGCGAGGTCTCGGCTAACAGTTCCCGATCGTGGCTTACATAGAGGATGGTTTTCGGGGATGCGTTGAGACGCTCGCTGAGCCACTCCTTGCCGGGTACGTCGAGGAAGTTGTCGGGTTCGTCGAGCAGAAGGACGTCATGGTCGCTGCGCAGCAGGAGTTCGAGAGCGAGCCGTTTCTGTTCGCCGCCAGAGAACGTGGCCATCGATCGATTCTCGATCTCACGCCACGGCAACTCGACCACTCGGTGGGCGCATTCCTGCCAGAGGACTTCGATGTCGTAGCCACCGGCACTTTCCCAATGCTCGAGGGCGGCGGCGTACTTCATGCCGTCATCGTCCCCTGAGGCCATCCGGGCCTCAGCCCGGATGAGCCGCTCGGCAGCGGTATTGATGGCGGGACTGGCCAGTGAGAGATAGAGGTCTCGAATCGTTGATGACTTCTCAAGCGAGCCGACGAGTTGTGTCATGACACCAAGTGACCCGTCGATCGAGATGGTTCCCTCTCGGGCTCCGATCGTTCCTGCGATGAGACGCATAACGGTGCTCTTGCCTGCGCCGTTGGCTCCGACGAGCGCGACATGTTCGCCGTCGCCGACGCGAAACGACACGTCATCGAGCAGCGTGTTGCCGCCGGGAATAGACCACCCGAGATGGCTGACCTGGATGGAACCCATCAGGCCACAGTAGCGGCCGACCCTTCGATGCTCGCACCGAATTCCCTCCGTCAGAAACTCGATCGACTTAGTGTTTTCGGCATGTGGGACTAGTGCATACCCATTGTGGTCCGGCTAGTCGAAGCCGCAGACACCGACCGCATGGGATAAATCCGTTTGGCATTTGACGAACAGGCCGCTGGATTGGGGTGATGGTCCTGATCGACTTCGCCGGACCTTCGGGCTGACTTCTCGGAGCGCTATCGGCCATGCTGGATGGTATGAAGAACGGCGAGTGGGTCTCACACGGTGAGCGATCGGTCTACGAGTCGGAGTGGATGTCGTTGTGCATGGTCGATGTCGAGACACCGTCGGGTAAGCGGTTCGACCACCATGTTCTGCGGATGCCGAATGAAGCGGCGGGCACACTGGTGGTCGTTGACGAAGCCGTGCTGCTCATTTGGCGTCACCGGTTCGTGACCGATTCGTGGGGATGGGAGAT
The DNA here is from genome assembly GCA_018699415.1 of Acidimicrobiaceae bacterium. GTDB lineage: Bacteria > Actinomycetota > Acidimicrobiia > Acidimicrobiales > Aldehydirespiratoraceae > JAACCU01. The sequence goes on along the minus strand of JABIQM010000305.1, from coordinate 6,589 downwards.
TCCGGCTGGACGAGTCGACCCAGGCGAGTCGATCGCGGAAGCCGCAGCGAGAGAATGCCTTGAGGAGACGGGATGGGAGCCGGGACCGACTGAGCCCTTCATTTCTTGGCACCCAGCGAATGGATCAATTGATCTGACATTCAATGTGGTGCGAGCAACCGGCGCCGTCCACCGTGGTGAACCCACAGACCCAGATGAAGCCGCCAAAGTCGAATGGGTGGCGATGGCCGAAATCCGCAATCTCCTTAAAGCCGGCGAGATTGGTGACGGGTTATCCGTCGTCGCTTTACTGGCAGAACTCGCTGGCATCTCCAGTTGATGCAGGACGCTGGTGTCTGTTTCCGTCGTCACTTTGTTGCGCGGCGTCGGTCTCGGGTAACGACGCGCCACAATGGACGCCATGCCAATGCGCCAGGACTGCAAGTTTTTCGAGTCCCGCACCTATGCCAACGGCGACACGGTGCGGAAATGCGATCTCGACCTCGCTCCTGAGGCCCCATGGCGTTGCCCCACTGACTGCCAGGCGTATACCCGACGCATGGCGGACGTGAACTGGGCTCATGGCACGCTTGTCACTCCGGAGACGCCACCTGAGCCGAAGAGTCTCGGTGAGGATGACTCCATCGCTGCGCTCCTCGATGCTGCGGAGGACATCATCAATGATGCTGTAGCGGGGACTATTGCTGATCTTGAAGAGGAGCGGCGAAAGCGCGACAAGAGGGGGGTGCGACGCTCAGGCAAGCGTAAGCGGTCAATGCCAGGATCGCAGAAGTCGGGCACGCAGAAGCCAGCGAAGAAGTCGAGAAAGCAGAAGCCACCGAAGAACGGTGGCGAGAGTTTTGGCGACCGGATGCGCCGCCGGTATCGCGAGGGTCAGTAGGGCCGACTCCATCGTGGGGTATTAGCACTATCCAGATAGGATAAACCCCCGTGTCATCGACATTTTCCCCCGATGCCGCACGGAAGATCGACGGACCGTCCTGGCTGGTCGATCGACGTGTTGCGGCTGCAGAAAGACTACGCGAACGCGCCGTTCCCACGGTTGCCGACGAAGAGTGGCGGTACAGCCCGATTGCGAAGCTTGACCTTGACGCCTTCTCTCCTTCGGACGCCTTCGGCGATGCGCCCATGGCCCGGCTCAATATCGAGCCTGCGGCCACTGTGCGCTGCGTCAACGGCAAGGTTGTGTCAATCGAGGTGAATGATGCTCTTGCGGATCAGGGTGTGTTCGTTGGCCTACTCACCGATCACGCCGACGGTAAGGCCGCTCTAGGTTCGGTCTCCGCTGACGCCGGGGACTATTTCACCGAACTCAACGATGCCTTCACGCCGCACCCGGTCCTGGTCGATGTCCCTGCTGGCATCACGGTCGATCGTCCGATCGTGATCACTCATCATGCCGCCGGTGACCACGCAGCGACCTTCTCCCGCTTAATTGTGCGAGTCGGCAAGAACGCCGAAGCCACCATCCTCGACCAATACAGCAGCGACGACGGCGACGTCGTTCTGGCCTGCCCGGTTGTGGAGCTCGACGTCGCGCAAGCCGGCCGCCTTGGCTATCTCAACATTCAAGAACTTGGCGACAGCACCTGGCAGATCGCATCGCAGGTCGCCCGCGTTGAGCGTGATGCCACGCTCTCCGCTGGTACCGCGGCATTCGGCGGGGCATATGCCCGCAGCCGTGCCGATACCCGCCTCGTCGGCCGGGGTGCGCACGGCGATTTGCAGGCCCTGTACTTCGGCGATGAGAGCCAGACGCTCGACTTCCGCACCTACCAGGACCATGTCGCCCCTGACACCACGTCTAACCTGCTCTACAAGGGCGTGGTCGCTGGCAAGGCGCGAAGCATCTACACCGGATTGATCCGCGTCCGCCCCGGTGCCCGTGGAACCAACGCCTACCAGACCAATCGCAATCTCAAGCTAAGCGATGATGCCTGGGCGGAGTCTGTGCCAAACCTTGAGATCGAAAACAACGACGTCAAGTGTAGCCATGCCTCAACAGTGAGTCCGGTCGACGACGACCAACGCTTTTACCTCGAGAGCCGCGGGGTGCCGACTGGTGAAGCTGAGCGCCTGATCGTGGCGGGCTTTCTCGACGAGGTTGTCACCGAACTCGCCCTTCCGTCGGCCGTGCAGGGGTTGCGTCGTTCGGTGGCGGCCAAGCTTGCTCGTCAGCGTGAGCAGGAGGTGAGCCAATGACCGTTCATGACCTCTTCGCCCTTGACGAGATCGAGGCTGGTACCGCTCGCAAGATCGACCTGCAGGGCCACGAGATCGCTCTCGTTCGTATCGAGAACGATGTCTACGCTCTTGGTGACACCTGTAGTCATGCCGATGTGTCCCTCTCTGAAGGGTTCGTCGAAGAGGACGAGTGCGCCATCGAGTGCTCGCGCCATGGCGCCTTGTTCGACCTGAAATCTGGCGAACCATTGAGCCTTCCCGCCATTCGCCCCGTGCCCGTGTATGCCGTCACCGTTACCGACGGTCGCGTACATCTCACTATCGAAGATGTCCCAGAGGAATCACAATGAGCGAACTCATCATCGAGGGGCTCCGTGCCTCTGTTGAAGGCCAAGAGATCCTCAAGGGCGTCGACTTGGTTGTGAAGTCCGGTGAAGTCGCTGCCGTCATGGGACCCAACGGCTCCGGCAAATCCACGCTCTCTCACGTGATTGCCGGTCGTCCCGGATATGAAGTCACCGGGGGATCGGTTCGTATCGACGACATCGAGCTACTTCCCCTACCAACCTGGAAGCGGGCTGAAGCTGGCCTTTTTTTGGCCATGCAATACCCAACTGAGGTGCCCGGCGTGGCATTGCGCGATCTATTGCGCTCATCTGCTCGTACGAGTGATGATGCCGAAGAGATTGAGATACGTATGCAGGCCGAGGCCGAACGCATCGGGTTTGGTGCCAAATTCCTCGAGCGTCCTCTGAACGTCGATCTGTCTGGGGGCGAGAAGAAGCGTAATGAGACCCTGCAGCTCGGCGTATTGCGACCAGCCTTCGCCATCCTCGACGAGCTCGATTCCGGGCTCGACGTTGACGCCCTTCGGATAGTCAGTGCTCGCATCGAGCAGGCCACCGAAGAAGACAACCTTGGGGTACTCGCTATCACGCACTACTCCCGCCTGTTCGACGAGCTTCGCCCGGACACGGTTCACGTCTTCGCCGATGGTCGTATCCAGGAATCCGGTGGGCCCAAGCTGGCCACTGAGCTTGAGGAGACGGGCTACGAACGATGGGTTCGGCCTGCGACTGGAGCTAAGGCGTCCAGAGGTTTACCCGACGACCCATTCGCCGACCCCTTGGCGTAGGTCACATCGACGACGATCCGGCTCCGCTCATCGGCGAGGCCGAATACCGGCAGTCCAGTAGATGCTGGGCCCGGGCGCTCGTAGTACGCGTTACGTACCGACATATTGTCGTGCAGTTCTGCTGCGCTGTTCCCGCCCGTGTACAACGAGGTCGCCTTCACCACAGCATCGAAGCCGACGTCATGGGCTGCAAGCCGAGACTCGATCGCTGTCATGATCTGACGAGTCTGGTCGACAAGATCGGTGTCGGCGTCGATTGACCGGGCTTGCACCCAACCGAATCTCTCCGATTGAGTTGCGGTGATGACCACATTTTCGATTGTAGCTGTCGCTTCGGCAGTGACTGGATCGGTGGTGAACACGAACCGACCGTTGACCATTGCGCTATCGGTTCCGGCCGAGACGACCGCTCCGACATCGGGGAGCAGACCTCCGTCGGCAGCGGTGTGGGCGACGTTGAACGCCTCACCGGGCGGGACCGTCCAGTGCGCCGAGAGGAGATGAGACCGATCGATTCCTGCGGTCGCGAGCTCGCTGTCCAGACACTCGAAGGAAGCCTCAACGTGGGAAGCAGCAGCATTGATCGACGCCCACACCAGCTCGCCGTCTGTTTGACGCGAGACGGTTGCGGCTGTGGTTGACGACCGGCCCGCGCCACCGCAGAACACATCGACTTCGAGTACGACCCCGTCATAGTAGAAGTGCGGTACTGGCACGATGTCGAGGATGATCTCGGCGGAGAACTTGGAGTAAAAAGCCGCACACATGGCGTCGGAATCGCTGAGATGGCTGGCATCGACAAAGAGAACCAGACGAACGAGTGAGTCTGCGCTGAGGTCTGCTCGGTCGAGAATTTCTGCGACATAGTTGGCAACGATCTCGCTTTGTGCGGGGAGGTCACCTGAGCTGATCACGTTCGAGTTGCGGTCGAGGGCGAGCTGCCCACAACTCCAGGCGTGGGCGCCGTCGCGGACGAGGAACGAGTAGGGGACATCGATCGCCATATTCCACAAGCTGTCGAATGGGACGAATTGTCTCATTGGAATGGGACGAACTGTCTCATTGGCGAACCGGCGCGGCGTCTGTCAGTGGCTGGTCTTGGCATCTGTGCATCCTCATGCACCGCGCGCCGTGGCACAATCGCGACCGTGACCGGCATTCAACTCACGGAAGAACAGATCAATGAACTCCTCAGGGGGCATCCTGATTGGGCGCGAAACGGCGACGGGATCGAGCGCACGTTCGAGTTTGGGTCCTTCGTCGCCGCATTCGGTTTCATGTCGAGTGTCGCCTTGATCAGTGAGAATCTCTTCCATCACCCTGAGTGGCGCAATGTCTACGGCACGGTGCAGATCCGCATTACTGATCACGATGCCGGGGGCATCTCGACCAACGATCTGGCCTGGATCGAGCGAGTCGACGCGTTGCTGTAGCGCCATAGTCCGGCAGAGCGTTCATGCTCCAGAACTCGGCGTTATCTCGTCAGCGAACGGTCCTTCAACCGAGGCGTAGAGCTTTACTGAGGTGGCCGTCTGAAGGCTGTAGTAGACAAACTGCCCGACCAGGTTGATGACAATGCCGATCAGGGGAATCAGATTGACGGCCGCGAGGCCGATGTTGATTGCGGCCAAGATGAGGTTCACGACCAGCACTCGCATTGCGACGGTGCGCCACTGCCCTTTTACCAGCGCGAGTGCAGTCCGAAACGGCGGACGGTCCACGGGGCCTAGTAAGAGGCCGGCGCCGGCGATCGTCATGATCGGGAAGAGGTAAATCACGACTGCGGTAGTGACCGGAATTACCGCAATGAGCAGGAATGGCGTCGCCATGATGGCGAGTGCCCAAAGCAGAACCAGCGGTATGAATCCCACCACTGCCCAGAGCAGACCGATTCCGATCCAGCGAGGAAGACGCCGGACCGCAATCCCGAAAGACGTACGTAGGTCTACCCGTTGCCCACTGTGGTTCGCGCCGAGAAACAGTGTGCTTGTACCTGAACCCATCACTATTGACAGTGTTGCGAGGAGTGCGCCAACGATCCCCAACACCACGAACGATGTCGTGAGGTTGAAATTGATGCTGTCGAGATAGGCCTGGTCAGCAGGATTGGTGTTGGCGTTGAAGTCCGGATCGAAGACCCGCTCAGCGATATCGAGCACACCGGGATCGAGCGCAGACAGCAGCGCGAAGACAATAAGAGCGCCGCCGACGATGATGCCGACACAGGTGAGCGCTCCGATCGCGAGCATCGGCACCCAGTTGGCCTTGAACTGTTCCCAGCCGGAGCTGACGATTCCGATTCCGCTGTTGTCTTCGTAACCGGCCGGAGCTGATTTCGGTGCGCGGTGCTCGGTCCATTCGGCCCCGTCCCAGTATCGATAAGTATCGGGGCGTTCAGGATCGTCGAACCAGCCAGATGGAGGAAGACTCATGGCGGGGAGGGTAGCGGGCCAACCCCGTAGGATCGAGTCATGACTCCCGAGAAGTTCGAACAGTTCGTCGACCCGGTCGAGGGCACGCGATGGAACGTTGATATGGGGTTTCTCTCTTCGTCATGGCGTTGCGTTTGGGGAGAGGGCTGTCAAGGCATCCTTGACGACCCAGCCGAAGAGCTTCAGCAGGGGTGTTGCTCGGTTGGTGTTGAGTTGTTCGACCAGGAGGAGGCGATGTTGATCTCTGCTCTGGCCCCCACTATCGAGCCCTCGCGATGGCAATTTGCCGCACTTGCGGCCGAGTCAGGCATCTTCAGAGATGACAAAAGAGATCACACGGCGTTAGTCGATGGCGCGTGCATATTTCTCAATCGGGTCGGCTTCGATGGTGGGGCCGGGTGCGCACTGCACTTGCAGGCAGAAGCGGACGGTGAACGACCGATGGACTGGAAGCCCGCCGTGTGCTGGCAACTCCCGCTCCGAGCCGAGGGTGCAGGTGAAGACGTCGCTACGCTGCGCCGGTGGACTCGGGCGGACTGGGGAACTGATGCCAGCATGGCGTGGTGCTGCACTGAAGAAGCAGCCGCGTTCGTCGGCGAAAAGCCGGTGGCGGAGTCCTTGGCCGGCGAGCTTGAAGCGCTTGTTGGGCCTGAGGTTACTGTGATGATCACGCAGCGGGCGAGCCTGCACTTTCCGGCGGATTCGGAATAGCGAGATAGTCCTCGGCCGGGATCCGCACGAGCCCAACAAGGCCGAGAATGGCCCGGTCTGTGGCCGTCAGTTCGAGGATCGCTCGCTCAACGGCAGCGAAGATCGCATCGGCATCGTTCCCCTTGGC